>CAJUNQ010000024.1 GCA_910587835.1 uncultured Oscillospiraceae bacterium
AATGCCGGATTTTTGGTCCAAAGGAGGCGATTTCAAGGAGAAAACCGCAAGTAATACTTGCGTATTACGAGGATTTTCGACGCAGAAAGCGACTGCTTTGGGGCAAAAAGACGGTGTTTTCGATTTTTCAAACGAGCCCTAGAATGACTGCGCCCGCGCCCCTCTGATTATGATAAAAATGACAAGAGGGACTTTCGTCTGTACTGAAAGCAAAAATGGACGCGTTCGCGCGGGGAAGGATATTTTGCGCCTCATTTCCGGCCCGGCTCACAGAATAACCTGGCGGGCTGGGCCGAGAAGCGTCCCTACCTGCGGAACTTGAGCCGGAAATGGTACTCTCCGTTCTCTGTTGGCCGGCTGAAAGCAAACTCAAACCGGCTCAGGTACACACAGGCCACTGCGGCCAGCGCAATGACCAGCGCGGTAAATACCCTTTTCATTTCTGACTACGCCCCCTCATCCACTCATATTCCTCCCGCAGCAGGCGGTATTCCAGCCGGGTCTTCATCTGCCCCTCATGCCAGGTCCAGCCCGGGCGTTCCGCCTCCTTGATCATGCCGCATTTCTGCATAATCCGCTCCGAGCCCTTGTTCTCCGCCAGGCACCCGGTGCTGACCCGATACACCCCGTCCTCCTCAAAGGCAAAGCGGATAACCTCCTTCATGGCCTCGGTGCCAAAGCCCTGGCCCCAGCAGGCCGGGAAATAGAAGTATCCCGCATGCACCAGCTTGCCCACTGGCAGGCGTTCTGCCACGGTGTAGCCCACCGAGCCCAGCTGCCGCCCGGTCCCCTTTTCCTCCACCCGGAGGAAATAGAAGGTGCGGTCAGGCTTTTTCCCGTCGGCCAGCACGCCCGCAAATTCCCTGTCCGACTCCTCCCGGCTGTGCATCATAATATCCTGCTGATAGCGTCCCATAGCGCCCTCGTCGCTTTTCAGCTGATAGTATTCTTCCTCATCCTCCGGCGTATAATCCCGCAGAACCAGCCGCCGCGTCTCCAAATGTATCACTTCCCGGCCTCTTTCCTCTCTAAAAATGCGTCGATCAAAGCCATGTCCGCCAGGTCCTTTTCCCGGCCCAGGGCCGCCTTCTGGGCCCGGACACTGAGAAGGCTGGCTGTCCGCAGCCCGGCCTCCTCCACGATCTCCTGGGTGTCCCAGTCCTCCAACACCTCTACCAGACTGTTGAAGGCAAATATCCGGGTGTTGTCCAGCCCGTCCCGGCGAAAGGGTACGCCCCGGGCCTCCAGCCGGTCCGCCAGGGCCCGGGTGCAGATCACGTCCACATCCCGGGTGGAGTCCTTTACGCCGAAAAGCACCAGCGACGCGCCGGAAGTAAGCCAGCAGTCCTCTCCGCCGAAAAAGTCCAGCTCTGATACAATCCGAAGAATGTCCTCCCGGTTCAGCCGTTTTTCCTTTGACATGCTCTCTCCTCCTCCCAGCTGTTGACCATAGCCGTCCCCGCCAGATGCCCGGTGGCAAAGGCAATCTGTAGATTATAGCCCCCGGTGGGCGCGTCCACGTCCAGCATCTCCCCGGCAAAATACAGCCCCTTCACCAGCCTCGACTCCATAGTCCGGGGGTCCACCTCCTTCAGGCTCACCCCTCCGGCGGTAACAATGGCCTCTGCCAGAGGCCGGAAGCCCTTGACCTCTATGGTGAAGTCTTTCAGCAGAGCCAGCAGGTCCCGGCGCTGCTCCTTTGTGACTGTGTGGCACCGGGTCTCCGGGGGAATCCCCGAGCGTTCCACCACCAGGGGGATGAGCTTCTGAGGCAGCAGCCCGTTCAGAGAGTTGGCGAACAGGCGGTTCTTGTTCTCCTCCAGGTCCCGCAGCAGGCGGGCGTCCAGCCTTGCCTGGTCCAGCCCGGGCTTCAGGTCAATGTGTACTGTGTAGCGGCCAGGCTCCATGGGGTGCCTGGGCCTGGGCCGCAGGCAGGCCGATGCGCTGAGAATGGTGGGCCCCGACAGGCCGAAGTGGGTGAACAGCAGCTCTCCCAGCTCTGTATATACCGGCTTCTTTTGTCCCCGCTCCGTTACCTGCACCCCCACATTCCGCAGAGAGAGGCCCATCAGCCGTTGGCAGAGGTCTCCCTCCTCCACCAAAGGCGCCAGCGAGGGGGCAATGTCTGTCACCGTGTGGCCCGCGGCCCTTGCCAGCCGGAAGCCGGACCCGTCGGACCCGGTGCCCGGGTAAGAGGCTCCGCCGCAGGCAAGCAGCACCCGGGGGGCGGCGTATTCCCGGCCTGCTGCCCGCACGCCCTTAACCCGGCCCTGCTCGATCAAAAGCTCGGTGACCTCCCCCTGAATGCAGGCCGCTCCCCCGGCGAACCGGACCAGCGCGTCCGCGACATGGTGGGCGTTGTCTGACTGGGGGAACACCCTGCGGCCCCGCTCGGTTTTAAGGGGCACGCCCAGGGACTCAAAAAAATCCATCGTCCTCTGGGGCGGAAAGGCGCTCAGGGCGCTGTAGAGGAATTTTCCCCCATGAGCGGCGGCAATGACCTCCTCCGGGGAGCAGCGGTTGGTGACATTGCAGCGGCCCTTGCCGGTGATGCGCAGCTTGCGCCCCAGCTGGCAGTTTTTGTCAAAGAGAATGGCGTTAAGGCCCGCCCTTGCGCACAGGCCCCCTGCCATCAGCCCTGCCGGGCCCCCGCCGGTGATGATTACGTCTGTCAGGCCTCTCCCTCCTCTACCTTTTCATACACCCCATACTCGTCCCAGATGGACTCGATATGCCGCAGGGTCTCCACCACCTCTGCCTTTTTGCGTATGGCTACCGTGACAATAAGGGCGTTGAGCAGGCTGAGGGGGCCTACCAGAGAGTCCACAAAGGAGACCATGTCGCTT
Organism: uncultured Oscillospiraceae bacterium; assembly: GCA_910587835.1. Taxonomy (GTDB): domain Bacteria; phylum Bacillota; class Clostridia; order Oscillospirales; family Acutalibacteraceae; genus Acutalibacter. The sequence continues at coordinate 2,847 of CAJUNQ010000024.1, forward strand.
TGGGCCAGCAGCAGATGAGAGGCCCCCTCGGCCAACGGCGACTGGGGGCTGTCGGTGACAGCAATGGCGGTCATGCCCCGGCTGCTGGCATACTTCAGGGCCTTCGCCGCTTTTTTGGAGTACCGGGGGAAGCTGATGGCAAGGATGGCGTCCCCTTCTCCGGCCCGCACCAGCTGCTGAAAGACCGAGGCCTCGCTGGTGGCCTCCACCAGCTGCACCGTGTCAAAGATCAGCCGGAAATAGTGGGCTAAAAAGGTAGCCAGAGCCAGCGAGCTGCCCGCGCCCATGACATAGACCTTTCTGGCGCTAATCAGGGCGTCCACCGCCTGGTAAAAGGCTGTAGAGTCCAGGTCCTCCCGGGTGTGGCGCAGAATATCAATGTCCTGCCCCAGCACAGCCTCCAGCAGCTTTTCCGGGGGAATATTCCGGGAAGTCATCTCCAACCGCTGAAAGCTGGTGAGCTTGTTGCGGATCATCTCCTGCACAGCCTGCTGCATGGCCGGGTAGCCGGAGTAGCCGATCTCGGTGGCAAAGCGCACCACAGTAGACTCGCTGACCCCCACCGTGGCCCCCAGCCGGGAGGCTGTCATAAAGGCCACCTCCTCCGGGTGGTCCTGCAGGTACTGGGCAATGGCCCGCTGGCTTTTGGAGAAGCCCCGGCGGCTGCCCTGTATCCGTTCAGAAAGTTGATCGTTCATGCTGCGCGCTCCCCTCGAAAAAGACATTATTGCTTCTATTTTACGGCTTTTCGCGGGGAAAATCAAGAGGGTATTTGGAATAAATCCAAAGGCCTCCCTCTCCGTCCCGCAGGCGTTGCTGCGAAGCAGAGAAGAAAGGCCTCTGGCTCAGAAATGAATGCGCAAAGCCGGCTCCCCCGCCGGTCCCATAAAAGACTGTCCCTTTACTGGAACAGCTCCGGATGCATTCTGCTGTAATGAAAGATGTACTGCTGGGCCAGCCCTGCGTTCCGGCCCAGGTCCTCTGGCCGCACCCCGGGCAAAAGCGCTGCCATAGCCCGTTTCATCCACACGTCCATAGGGAAGCACTCTGTTTTGTGAAAGCCGTACAGCAGCGCGCACTCAGCCACCTTAGGCCCTACGCCCTTGATCCTTTGCAGCTCCTCCCGCCCAAAGGCCGCAGGCTCTTGGTCAATTCTTTCCAGGTCGACCAGCCCGCCGGCCACCTGTCTGGCCGCGTCCAGTACATAGGCCCCCCGGTAGCCGCAGCGCAAGGGGGCCAGGTCCTCCAAGCTGAGCCCGGCCACCCGCTCCGGAGAGGGGAACGCCGCCCAGTCCGTGCCGGGTATGGCCTCGCCGAACTGCTGGCAGAACCGCCCCAGAATGCCCTTGATCCGGCCAATGTGGTTGTTTTGGGAGAGAATGAAGGAGCAGAGCGCCTCCCAGGGCTCCTGCCGCAGAATGCGGATGCCCGGGGCAAAGGCCGCGGCCTCCCCCAGCGCCGGGTGGACCCCGGCCAATGCCCGGCGGGCCGCGTCATAGTCCTCAGCCAGGTCAAAGTAGCGGCGCCAGGTCTGTTCCAGCTCCTGGGGGCCGCAGGAGAGAACCAGCTCCCCCGCCTCCTCCTTGATGGTGAGGACCTGCCCAAAGGCCGCGCCCTCCCACTTGGCAGGGTCCTCCGGCCGCTGCCGCCAGCGGAAGGCCTGGCCGCAGTCCAGGGTCTGGGCTGGGTGGAACAGGGCAGGGATGCGGGTCACCGGTTTTTCTCCCCCGCGTCCTGATGGGCCACAGGGGGCCGGGCGGTGAGCCACTCCATCGCCCGCTCAATGGAGTCCTTAGAGTTGCCCCAGTCCCCGCCCGCGTTCCGGTAGTCGAACATGCGGCAGAAGTGGGTGACGTCTCCGCTCAGCTCTTCCAGGTAGGCTTTGGCCAGCTTGGTGGTCTGGGCCTCAAAGGGAGGAAAGTTTTTCTTTGGCATCTTCTGGGCAGACTCCATAACCATCCCGTAATGGGGCAGGCAGATGTAGGGCTGGGCGGCGTACAGTTGCCGGAATTCCTCCTCTGCCTGCCACAGGGTCAGGGTGCTGTCCAGCAGGTGCTTCATGTTCTGCTGAATGTTCTGGCAGATGAAGCAGTTCTCCTCCCGGCTGTGTACAGCGGCGACAATTTTTTTCAGCGGGGTTTTGCCCTGGGGAAAGACCTGCTCCTTCACCTCCTGCAGCAGGCTTTCCAGAATCAACGCCACAGAGAGGCGGCTGCCCCGGGCGAGAATCTGGTTGAAATGCTCGGCGCAAAAGCCCAGACGGTTGGTCTCAATGCGCACGTCGGGCTCCATCATGGCCGCGCCGGTGATGTAGGTGGCCATGCGGTCCTCCAGCATGTCGCGCATACGGCAAAAGGGACAGCCCTCTTTGGGCTCGAAAACCTCGTTGACGGGTATAGAGCAAATGTCTTCTCTCATAGCAAAAACCTCCGTGGCATTGTGTGATGGGGCTGTGTATATTTTAGCACAAAAACAGGGGAAAAGGAAGGAGGGATTTTTACATATCATTTTTTTGCCAAACAGCGTCCGAAACAGAGGCGGACAGGGGGTTTTTGTTGAAAACCCGCCCCCCGATTACCATATTCTTCCTGTCTGGGGAAACTTATCCACGGTCCCGGCTCCCATAGGACAAGGAGTTCTCCACATTTTCCACGGAGTTTTCCACAGAGGATTTCCCAACATAAACCACTCCACAGAGCAGTGGAAAAGAAAAATCCAGTTTTTCCCTGTGGTTTTGTGGACTGGGAGCTGCATGAATTGCCGGACACAGCTGTCTGCCCGCTGTAGAAGTCCGGCAGCATAAATCAATGGGAGAGAGGGCTGAGCCTGCCGCCGCCTCCTCAAAATGGGCTATTCGCCAGCAGCTGTGTTATACTACCCTCCAAAGGTTTCGTATACTAAAATTATGTACATCCTTCCTCCTATATGAGAAGCATGAGAGCTGACTGGACTCCCTGGGCATCCTGGCCCCAGACATATTTATCAGGGAGAAGCCCATACCAGCCACACAAAACAAAACAGCCGCCCAAAAAGCCCCGATGCAAGCACCCACAACAAACCGCGACCACAAACTTAACTATTCCCTCCACCGCAGGGCTGGCTGTGCCTATGAGTTGGCTTTGCCAACTCAGCGCTTCGCGAATCGGGTCCAGCGTCACGCTGGGCTGGACTTTTGGTGGGGGATTTGGTATAATTTACTCATACTATTGTTTTGGAGGCGTATCCTATGGCTAAGAATCATTTGCAGTGCATTGTTTTTGACTGGGACGAGAGCATCCCCAATAAATATGTGGTGGTCCTCTCCCGCTGGCGGGGAAAGCTGCTGCTCAGCCGCCATAAGGAGCGGGATACCTGGGAAACCCAGGGCGGTCATATCGAGCCCGGCGAGTCCCCCGAGGACGCTGCCCGCAGAGAGCTGTGGGAGGAGAGCGGCGCCCAGGAGTTTACCCTGGAGCCCCTGTGTATGTACTGGGCCTCTGACCGGGTGATGGAGCCTGAGGAGGACCCCCAGCGTCAGTGCTCTGCCTATGGCGCGGTGTTCTTTGCCGACATCGCCCGCCTGGGCCCCCTCCCCGAAAGCGAAATGGCCGAGACTCACGCCTTTCCCACTCTTCCGGAAAATGTCACCTACCCCGCGATTACCCCCAAGCTCTTTCAACTGGTGCAGGCTCGTTTTGAAGGGTAAAGACCGCGCCCCCCTTCCATAATAGTCATGATATCGGAACAAGCCTGGGGAGTAGGGGAATGCGTTCCCACTCGCGCAAGCTCAGCGCACAGGGGGCCAAGCCCCGATGCTCCCTGTGCAAAGCCGCCTGCGCCCTGTTGGCGACTGATATCTTCCTTTGGCGCGCGCTTGCCGCAGGCCGTTCCGCACCGCCGCCTTTTGCTTCTTAAACTTTTTCTGAATATAAAGGAGAGCCCCATGAAAGCCATCATCCTCATCAACCCCAGTGCGGGCCGTCAAATCATCCTCCGGGAGCTGAACGCTGTATACGACGCCTTTGCCGCTACCGGCGACCTGCCTGTTATCGAGCTCACTGTCTCTCCCGACCACGCCGCCGCTGCCCTGGACCGGGCCATTGCCCAGAAGCCCGACGCCATTGTCTGCTGCGGGGGCGACGGCACCCTCAGCGCCACAGTGGACCGGCTGCTCTCTGGGGGCGCGGACCAGCCCTTGGGCTATATCCCCGCAGGCACCACCAACGACTTTGCCAGCTTTCTGGGCCTGCCCAAGGAGCCCGGCCGGGCCGCGGAGCGCATTGCCCAGGGGGATGCCGTCCCCATTGACATGGGCCGCTTTGACGACCGGCATTTCATCTATGTGGCCTCCTTCGGCGCTTTTACCCAGACCTCCTATACCACCACCCAAAGCCTGAAAAACTCCATGGGACACCTGGCCTATGTGCTGCAGGGCATTAAGGAGCTGCCTACCCTCAAGTCCTACGCCGTGCGGGTGGAGACTGCCGAGGGAGGGCTGTATGAGGGGGACTACCTGTTTGGCTCGGTGAGCAATTCCACCTCCCTGGGGGGCGTGATCAAGCTGGACGCCGCCCAGGTGGACCCGGACGACGGCAAGTTTGAGCTGAGCCTGGTGAAGCGGCCCAAGAACCTCCACGAGCTCAACCGCATTCTGCTGGCATTGATGGGGGGCAAGCCCGACGAGGAGCTGATCACCTTTGTGCACACCGCCGGGGCGGCCTTCACCTGCGCCGAGCCCATGCCCTGGTCTTTAGACGGGGAATACGCCCGGGGCGGCACGGATGTGAGAATCTCCGTGCTGCCGGGGGCTCTGCGGCTGTTCCAATGAGAAAAAGGGCAGGGTCCGAAAAAAACTCAAAAATGTAATGGAAAAAGCGTCTTTTGTTTACACTGTGTTCAACAACTCGGGCGGCAGATACGGTAAAATAAGCACATAGAAAGGGATGCTGTATGTTCGGTTATATCCGCCCTTATAAGTCCGAGCTCCTGGTACGGGAGTACAATCAGTACAAGGCAGTCTACTGCGAGCTCTGCCGGGTGCTGGGCAGGGAGTACGGCCCCCTGGCCCGGTTTGCCCTGAGCTATGACTGCGCGTTCTATGCCCTGGCTGCGCTCTCCCTCTCCGGCAGCGGAGTGGCAGAGGAGCGCAAACGCTGTGTCTGCAACCCCCTGAAGCTCTGCACCTACCTGCCCAGCCCCGGAGAGGCCTATAAAAAGGCGGCGGCTCTCTGCGTGCTGCTCACCTACCATAAGCTCCGGGACGATGAGGAGGACGGGGGCTTTTTTTCCTCTCTGCCCAGCCGTTTGCTGCTGACTGTTGCCGCTCCCCAGGCCAAAAAGGCCAGGGCCCGGTATCCGTTTCTGGCTGGGGAGGCGGAAAAGGCGATGGAGGCCCAGCGTCAGGCAGAAAGGGAGCAGGCCGGGGTAGACCCCTGCGCCGAGCCCACGGCCAAGCTGCTGGAGGCTGTCTTCGGGGACCTGGCGGGCATGGAGGGCTGCAACGCCCGGCAGCGTCCGGCTTTAGAGCGGTTCGGCTACTTTCTCGGCCGCTGGGTCTATTTGATGGACGCGGCGGACGACCTGGGAGAGGACCTGGGCAAGGGGCGTTTTAACCCCTTCATCCGGCGGCTGGGGCTGGAAGGGAAAAGGGAGCTCTCTGAGGAGGACCGGACCCGGGCGGAGGAGGCCTGCAACGCCGCCCTGAACGCCACTGCCGCCCAGCTGCTGCTGGCAATGAACCTGCTGGAGCTGGGGGGCTTTGCCCCCATCATCCAGAACGTGGCGGAAAAGGGCCTGCCCCAGGTGCAGAAGGAGATTCTGTTTCTGCATGTAAAAGAGAAGTCCCGGCGGGAGCTGCGCGATCTGCAAAAGCTATAAACCAAAAAGCCCCACAGCCCGCGGCATGAGCCCAGCTGTCAGAGCCAGTAAAAAGGTGAAAAGAGGAGCCCGCTCCTCTGGCGGAGGGCAAGGGGAGGACTGCCGCCGGCAACTGCCCTGAATCCGACCGGGCACACGTTGAGCAGCACCCCCCAGCCAGGGAGGTCAATCCCCGGCAAAGCCCCCGGTCCATTGGCCAAAATGGACATCCCCCACAAGCACCAGTCCACTCAAGCCAAGGCCCGAAAGGCCTTTCATAATATCATAGTCAAATACCTTGCATCACGAAAGGGAAGGGTTGTAAAGATGGCAGATCCGTATCAGGTACTGGGCGTGTCCCGCTCAGCCACCGACGAGGAGATCAAGGACGCATACCGAGGGCTGGCGAAAAAGTACCACCCGGACCAGTACGCCGACAGTCCTTTGAAGGAGCTGGCCGACGAGAAGATGAAGGAGATCAACGAGGCCTACGACAGCATCACCCTGCAGCGTAAGGGCGGCGGCCACAGCGGCTACAACGGGGCCCAGAACTCTGTCCACTACAACAGCGGCTCAGGCTTCAGCGACGTCCGCGCCCTGATTATGTCCGGCCGCATCGCCGACGCGGAGCAGCTGCTCAACGGAGTGCCGGCGGACCGGCGCAACGCGGAGTGGTACTTCCTCAAGGGCTCGGTGCTGTACCGCCGGGGCTGGCTGGAGGAGGCTAAGGACCATTTCTCCCGGGCCTGCCAGCTGGACCCAGGCAACGGGGAGTACAGCGCGGCCCTGAACCAGGCCATGAGCCAGCGCAGCGGCATGTATGGCGGCTATAACACCAACCGTGACATGACCGGGGGCTGCAATACCTGCGACATGTGCTCTGGCCTGTTGATGGCCGACTGCTGCTGCGAGTGCATGGGCGGCGACCTGATTCCCTGCTGCTAAGGAGGCGCTGCCGGTGAAAACCAGAAAAAGCGCCATGAAGCTGGCTCTCTGCGGCATGATGGCAGCGCTCACCGTGGTGCTCATGCTGTTTGAGGGGCTGGTCTCTGTGGCTTCTGTGGCAGTTCCCGCCATTGCGGGGTGCCTGCTTATTCCTGTTGTGGCCCATGGGGGGCTTGGCTATGGCTTTGCCGCCTATGGGGCGGCAGGGCTGCTGTGCCTGCTGTTGGCCCCTGACCGGGAGGCCGCGCTGATTTACCTGCTGTTTTTCGGATACTATCCTGTCCTTTACGCGGTGCTGAGTAAGCTGAAAAAACCGCCGCTCCTCTGGGGGGCCAAGCTGCTGATTTTCAACGCCGCTGCCATTGCCGAGGCCATGCTGGCTGTGTGGGTGCTGGGCGTGCCGGTAGAGGAGTTTACAAGCCTGCCCTTTGTGGGCGCTTGGGGCCCGGCGGTGCTGCTTGCGCTGGCGAATGTGGTATTTGTTTTGTACGACCGGGTCCTGGCAGGCTTGATCACCCAATACTACCGGCGTTTTTTTGACAAAATGTCCCGCTATTTCTGACCGGCCCGGGAGCCCCCTCCATATCAAAAACGCCTGCAGAAGCTGCGGGCGTTTTCCTTTTGCCGGGGTGGCGAATGAGTCGGTCTAATGTAATGACCGGCTGAAAACAAGGTGAAACAACATTAGGGCTTGTTTGAAAATAGAGGAAATGCCGGATTTTTGGTCCAAAGGAGGCGGTTTCAAGGAGAAAACCGCAAGTAATACTTGCGTATTACGAGGATTTTCGACGCAGAAAGCGACTGCTTTGGGGCAAAAAGACGGTGTTTTCGATTTTTCAAACGAGCCCTAAAATGCAGGGTTTCAGATTCAAGACGCAGTCAGGGGAATGCTGACCTGGATGTGGTGTCTTCGGGTGAGAATACCGGCAAAGCCCGCAATAAAATGACGTCTTCACTGTGAATGACATAAATGTTGACTTGCGCCATCCTGTCCCCCCGGCACACCGGAGCATGTGCTTCTTTGAGAAAGCGGAAGCGCCGCCCTCACGCCCTACCGTGCCGATTCTCCTCGCGCTGTGTCTGGCCCCCTTAATTTGTATCGCCCTGTTTCCGTAACCGCCTGCTGTCAAAATCCTACAGGCCGGTAGCCACAGAAACCAGCGGCTGTGCCCTTTTTTCCACAGCCGCCCCAAGCCCTCAAAAGCTTACCGGCCAGCAGCCACAAAAAACCGTGACCACACACCTTCCCTTCCGCACCCGTCCGGGCTGGCTGTGCCTATGAGTTGGCTTTGCCAACTCAGCGCCCCGCGAACCGGGTCCAGCGTCACGCTGGACAGCCCCAAAAAACTCCCGATGCAAGCACCCGTAACAAACCGCGACCACAAACCTCCCCTTCTGCAACCAGCAGGGCTGGTGTGCCAGCCCGCTTCGCGAACCGGGTCCAGCGTCACGCTGGCTGGAATTCGGTCATGTTGGGCCAGTAGCGCATGGGCATGTTGCCCCGGCGGAGCTGGGGGTTGATGCGGCCCTCTACCGCGATGGTGTCATAAAACCTTCTCCACAGGTCCTGATACCGCCGCTCCTCCGCCCCTGCTTCGGGCAGCTCCAAGGAGTCTGTCAGGAAAAACAACCCCCGGGATTGCGCCCCTGTCTCATGCAAAAACACCATGCCGTGGGTCTTGTCATAAATCAGAAAGTTCTCTGTGTTGAACCGCTGGGTGAAATGCCCCGCAATTACCGGCAGTACCCGGTTGTTGGGCGTGAGAGTCGCTGCCAAAAAATTGCCGCAGTCCGTAAAGCGCAGAAACTCCACACAGTAGTGGGCCTCGTTCTTCAGGTACAGCAGCGCCTTGTCTATGGCGTGTACGTCCTCGTTGACAGAGAGCTCTGTCACCTTTGCCCCGTGCCGGTAGCCCAGCAGCAGAAAACGGATGAGCCTCAGCTCCTTCTCCTCCATGCAGGTGAGATATCCCCGGCGCAGCATGTCCCGCACCTGGGGGGAGATGCGCTCCTTTACCGAGCGCTCTACCTGCTGGGCCAGATGGGGCTGGGTGTCAATTACCTGCACGTCAAACAAGGTTCCCTGGGGCTCGTCCAGAAGTTGAATGGCCTGGGGGAGCCTTCTCTCGTTGCAGCACCGGGCTACACAGCATAAAAAGCCCTGGTAGCTGCCATCGTACCGGTAGACTATATTTGCCCCGTCAGACATTTTACCTGGTCCTCCTTTCCTGGCGCGAACAGCGAAAGCTGCTCTGGCGCGTCAAAATTCCTCTGCACCGGCGACCGCTCGCTGATGGCCCCGGCAATCACGATGGGGTTGTCCATAGGCAGGGGCGAGATGCTTTTGCCCCCGCACAGCAGAAAAAACCGCGCCCGCTTGAGCACCACCCCCAGCTTTTTCAACCCCTCAAAGGTGAGCCGCTGCTGCCGCCGGGCCGCCCGAATGCGCTGGGCGGACTTGACCCCAATGCCCGGCACCCGCAGCAGCAGCTCGTAGGGGGCGGTGTTTACTTCCAGAGGGAAGTATTCCAGGTGGTTTACCGCCCAGTTGCACTTGGGGTCCAGCATGGGGTTAAAGTCTGGGTTCTTCTCGTCCAGAATCTCCCCGGCGGTAAACCCGTAAAACCGCAGCAGCCAGTCTGCCTGATACAGCCGGTGCTCCCGCAGCAGGGGGGGCGGCGTGTGCAGGGCCGGGAGGGCCCGGTCCTCCACCACAGGCATATAGGCGGAGAAGAACACCCGCTTTAAGCTGTAAATTTTATACAGCCCCTCGGTCAAAGCCAGAATCTGCCGGTCGCTCTCCGGCGTGGCCCCAATAATCATCTGGGTGGACTGCCCCGCCGGCACAAACCGGGGCGCGGCCTTGTATTTGACAATTTCCTTGCTGTTCTGGCGAATGCCGTCCCGAATCTGGGTCATGGGCGCAAGAATTTTTTCCTTGGACTTCTGGGGGGCCAACCGCTTCAGGCTCTGCTGAGAGGGCAGCTCAATGTTCACGCTCATCCGGTCCGCATACCGGCCCAGCTCCTCGGTGAGCCGGGGGTCTGCCCCAGGGATGGCCTTGACATGCACATAGCCCCAAAAGCCCCGCTCCTCCCGAAGCATCTTCACTGCGGACAGCATGAGCTCACAGGTGTAATCCGGGTTCTTCACCACTGCCGAGGAGAGAAACAGCCCCTCAATGTAGTTGCGGCGGTAGAACTCAATGGTCAGCTCGCACAGCTCCTGGGGGGTAAAGCTGGCCCGGCGGCTGTCGGTGGTGCGGCGGTTGACACAGTAGGTGCAGTCATAGGCGCAGTCGTTGCTCATCAGCACCTTCAGCAGTGAGATGCACCGGCCGTCTGCGGCAAAGCTGTGGCAGATGCCCGCCTTTACCGCACTGCCCAGCTTGCCCTGCACCGCAGGCCGGTCTACCCCGCTGGAGGTACAGGCCACGTCATACTTGGCCGCGTCGGTCAAAATTTCCAGCTTGTCAAACAGGTCCACTGTCACGCCTCCTTTCCGGCCTTTTCCCGGCTCTCCATAACAAACGCCCTGCGGATGCTCTCGCTGCCAAAGCGCTGCCGTACCTGGTCCATAGTGGCCTCCAGCTTTTCCTGGCGGCGCAGGTCGCCGGCTGTGTCAAACAGGCTCAGCTGGGCCCCAGAGGCTGGGGTCAGCCGCCCGGCCCGCACCCCCAGCAGCCGCACCTGCCACTTTTTGTTCTCCCGCCGGTACAGGTCCAACGCCGCCTGATAAAGAGACCGGGAGTCGCATACCGGCGCGGCCAGCTGCCTTTGCCGCTGCAGCTCCTGAAAATCCCCGCTGCGCACTGTGAGCTGTACCTCCCCTGCCCGCAGGCCGTGCCGCCGCAGCTGGGCCCCCACTGTCTCAGAGAGCTGCAGCAGGGTGGCCCGCACATCCTCCTCCGTGGTGATGTCCCGGGGCAGAGTGGTGCTGGTGCCAATGCTCTTGGGCTCCTCCTCTGCCCCGGCGCTCTGCACAGGGGAATCGTCCAGCCCATTGGCGTACAGCCACAGGGTCTCTCCCCGCCGGCCCATCAGCCGGGTGAGGGCAACCCGGTCCATGCGGGCAATGTCGCCAATGGTGTGCACGCCGTACTTTTGCAGGGTCTTTTCTGTAGAGGGGCCCACAAACAGCAGCTCTGAGCAGGGCAGGCCCCAGATGATGCTCTCCATCTCCTCCCGGCCAAACTCCGTGACCGCGTCGGGCTTTTTATAGTCGCTGCCCAGCTTGGCGAACACCTTGTTGTACGACACCCCAATGGACACGGTGAGCCCCAGCTCCTCCTTGATCCGGCGGTGGATGTCCTGGGCAATCTGCAGCCCGTCGCCAAACAGCCGCCCGCTGCCGTATACATCCAGCCAGCACTCGTCCAGGCTAAAGGCCTCTACCCGGTCGGTGTAGCTGGTGTAAATTTTCTTCGCCAGACGGGAGAACATGGCGTAGCGGTCGTGATGGGGCGGCAGCAGCCGCAGGCCCGGGCACTTGCGCATGGCCTGCCAGATGGGCTCTGCGGTCTTCACGCCTTTCTCCTTTGCCAGCTGGTTCTTCGCCAGAATAATGCCGTGGCGGCTCTCCTGGTCCCCGGCCACGGCCATAGGTACGTCCCGGTACTCGGGAGCGTAAAGGGTCTCCACCGAGGCGTAGAAGTTGTTCATGTCCACATGCAGAATGCCGTTTTTCAAGGAGCTCCCTTCCTTCCCTGTATGATGACGCTTTTATTATAGAACATGCGTTCGCGTTTGTCAAGGGAAAAGAGCGGAGATGACAGGCGGCAATATTTCCCTTTTATCACCCTAAAACCAGCCGTGGCTTCTGGGGCTATGACTGATGACATTTTTCCCCGGCGAATCAGTATAACATTTCATATTTAAAAAGAGTGGAGAAAAAGCGTCCCCGCGTTAACTATACAGCAGCAAACAGGACGCTCGCCCCCTTGCTCCGCAAGGGGTAGAAGGCTTGCTCCGCAAACCTTCCCCAGCCGCGCAAAGGCCGCGCGTCTGCGCTCGCTGGCCAGAAGGAAGAACCAAGGCCTGTCCTCTCCTACTTACCGCCAGCAATATGGCCCCCAGCTTGACCTTGCGCGGCTCCTCCAACATAAAACAGGGCTGACACGCCAAAGGCGCGCCAGCCCCCTTTTTATGCTCTCATCCAAATTCCGTGCCTCAGGGCAGCTGCACCGCCCTGGAATCATACCCAGCCAGCTCCGCCGCCGAAACCGCCTCGCCGCTCACCAGGTCCACACAGCCCTCGGGCAGAGAGATGCTCTGCGGCTTGCCGCTGAAGTTCTGCAGGAACACATACTTTGCCCCGTCCTTCTCCCGCAGGCAGGCCTCCACGCCCTCCGGCAGGGTCTGGGGCAGGGCCCGTTTAACATTCAGCTCCTCCGCCAGCCTGGCGTAAAGGTCCTGGTAAAAGCCAGCCCCGGCCCGGGCCGCCAGATAGTAGGCCCTGCCCTGGCCATAGGCGTTCACTGTCAGCGCGGGCTCGCCCTGGTAGAAGTCTCTGCCATAGACCCCCAGCACCTGGGCGCCCTCGCTGTGAATCAGCGCGCACAGTTCGCTGACCGGGTACTCTTTGCCGTCCACCTTTATGCTGTTCCGCTCCCCGTCCCACAGGCCGTCGGTGGTCTCGTGCCAAATGCCGAACACCTCCCGCAGGCCCTCGCCGGGCCAGCCGCCCAGATGGCACAGGTCGTTTTCGTTTACCAGCCCGGTGTGGTAGGTGCCAATCAGCGTACCGCCGTCCTGGACAAAGGCCTTCAGCTTCTCCGCAAAGCCTGCCCGCAGCAAGTAGAGCATGGGGGCGACCACCAGCTTATAGCCGCTGATCTCGCACTCCTCGTCCACAATGTCCACCGGCACACCCATGCGCCACAGAGCCCGGTAATGGTCCCGCACGTCCTCCGCGTAGTGAATGCCGCAGTTCCGGGGCCCGGCGGCGTTTTCCACGGCCCAGCGGTTCTCTGTGTCAAACACCAGAGCCACATCCGGCTTTACCTCTGACCCGCACACAGCCTGGTCCAGCTGCCGCAGCCTGCGGCCCACAGACTCCACATCCTGGAACTCCCGGGTGCCGCTGTGCCCGCAGTGGTCAATAACAGCCCCATGAAATTTCTCCTGAGCTCCCCGGCTCTTTCTCAGCTGAAAATACTGCACCGAGTCTGACCCATGCCCCACTGCCTGCATACTGGATGCCAGGTGCATGCCCGGGCGCTTGAGACGGGAGACCGGCCCCCAGTTGATGGCGCTGGGGGTGGACTCCATCAGCAGAAAGGGCTGCTTTTTCAGGGAGCGCATCACGTCGTGCCACAGGGCAAAGTCCGCTGCCGTGGCAATGTCCTCCTCCGTGCCCTTCCACTGGGGGTAGGCGTCCCAGGATACCACATCCAGCACGTCCTTGAACTTGAAATAGTTGTAATAGTAGAAATCGTACATCAGATTGGCAGTGACAGGGATCGAGGGGTCCACAGCCTTTACCGCGTCCCGCTCCGCCCGAATAAAGTCCGCCACCTGGTCAGTGACAAAACGCTTCCAGTCCAGGCTCAGGCCGTGGACCGGCTCGTTGCCCCAGAGGCTGCGGGGCGCGGGAGCGTGAATCTCCTCCCAGCTGTTAAAGGTCTGGCTCCAAAAGTCTGTCCACCACTGCTTGTTGAGAGCATCCAGACTGCCATACTTGTTTTTGAGCCATTGACGAAAGGCCTGCTGGCACAGCTCGCACCGGCACTCGCCCCCATACTCGTTGGAGAGGTGCCACAAAATCACCCCGGGGTGCTTGGCAAAGCGCTGGGCCAGAACCGTGTTGATGGCCCGCACCCTCTCCCGGTACACAGGGGAGGTGTAGCAGTGGTTATGCCGCCCTCCGGAGAGGTCCCGCTGGCCTGTGGCAGAGACCCGGCGAATCTCCGGGTATTTCTCACTCATCCACCGGGGCTTGGCTCCCGAGGGAGTGGCGAGCACAGTGTAAATACCGTTTTCATACAGTCTTTGAATGATCTCCTCCAACCAGTCCAGCTGGTAGACGCCCTCCTGGGGCTCCAACCTGGCCCAGGCAAAAATGGCCAGCGAAACGCAGTTGATGTGGGCCTCCTTCATCAGCTGAATATCCTTTTCCAGGATGTCGGGACAGTCCAGCCACTGGTCGGGGTTATAGTCGCCGCCGTGGAGGAGGTGGGGAAAGCGCGGGGTCAGGGAAGTCATAAGAGAGCTCCTTTCAAAATAAGATGGTAAGCCCATTGTACTCTCTTTGGGGCAGAAGGTCAAGGGCCTACGGGAAGGGAAAGGAGACAGCTCGGTCCGCCTTGGGAAAGGAGCCGCGCTGTTGCCTGCCCCTGGTACAAATATAAAAAAGCCCCCCTCCAAGCCCATGCTGTACGCATAGCTGGAAGGGGAGGCTTTTTGTTCTGCATTGACACTCCGAAAACCGAAGGCTGGCCTTTCTCCTCTTCCCGGTCTGTGCCGTCTTTTAAGGCCAAAACCGCCTCCTGCAATGGGAGTGTCCTGTCGCGTATTTCATTTAACGCACGGCCAGAGGACCTTTCAGAGGCAAGCCAGCGTGTCCTCCCGTCTCTCCCAGGGCCTCGGTACTTCCGCAGAGTAGGCGGATGATATCCGCCCCTACATTAAAATCTGCGAAAGCCCTCCTGCAATCAGGCTCACAAGGGGTACTCCCTAAGAACCGGCCAGCCTCTGCCTCGCACTGTCAGTCCTTTTCATCCGGCAGCACATCCAGCTCCATCACAAACCCGCTGGCTCTGTCGCAGGCCTGCCACAGAGGATGTCCGTTCCCATTGGGGTCCCCGGTCTTCATGAAATTCGTCCAGTAGTCCAGCATTCTCTCGCTGAGGGCCCGGTCTCCCTCTGTCCAGAGCCTCCAGCACCGGTCCAGGGTGCCCATCATGTACCACAGCTCTGCCGAGTGCCAGGCCCCCTGACTGTCGCCGGGCAGGTCCCGGGTAAAGTGGTACACATAGGCGGGCTTGCGGCCCAGCTCCTCCAGCTTGTGGCTGAAGGCCACGCTGCCTGTGTACAGCGGCGCTTCCCGTTTGTCTGTCAGCTCCGGCGGGGCCATGATGTCGTTTTTGGTGCAGCCCAGCATATAGGGAATGGGATGGAGCTTCCCCTGGTCCATCAGCTGGTAATAGCCGCCGGTAAGAAGCCGCCCGTCTATGCCCGGGGTGAGGAACAGCCCCTTTGCCTGGGGCATGACCCTCTCAAAGAAGGGTCCCATTGCCTCAAAGACCTCCTTTGCGGACTTGGACCGCATTTCTTCCAGACTGCGGACGCCCAGCGCCTCCGGAAAGGCCCCGCCCAGCTCCTCCTGTTGAGAGAGGCTCAGGTCCCGGTGCAGGCCCGTGCCATAGGAGCCGCCGCTCTGCAAAATGGCTTTGGCGATTTTTCCCTCTGTCAGGGGAGAGGAGGCCAGGGTCTGAGCGCTCATGGCCCCCGCGCTCTGGCCAAAGACCGTGATGTTGTGGGGGTCGCCCCCAAAGCCCGCAATGTTCTCATAAACCCAGTTCAGGGCGGCAATCTGGTCCAGGCTGCCATAGTTGCCAGAAAAGCCGCTCTCTGCGGTAAGCCAGGGGTGGGCCAGGTAGCCGAACACATTGCACCGGTACTCCACGCTGACAAAAA
The DNA here is from genome assembly GCA_910587835.1 of uncultured Oscillospiraceae bacterium. Classification (GTDB taxonomy): domain Bacteria; phylum Bacillota; class Clostridia; order Oscillospirales; family Acutalibacteraceae; genus Acutalibacter. The sequence continues at coordinate 18,263 of CAJUNQ010000024.1, forward strand.
TGACTCCCCGCCTGCAATAGGCAGCGCCGTCAAACTCCTTCTCGGTGGCCCAGCCGCCCAAAAAGGCCCCGCCGTGGACCCAGAAGGCCACCGGGCAGTTTTCTCCATGTTTTGGGGCCCAGATGTGCAAATAAAGACAGTCCTCGCTCATGGGCCGGTCAAAAGAGGGGTCGTCATAAAAATCCTTGTCCCAGGGCGGGCTTGAGCCCTGAGCCTGCATACATTTGTTGCGGAAGTCCAAAGCCTCATACACCCCCTCGAACCGGTCAGGGGGCTGGGGGGCCCGCCAGCGCAGCTCCCCCACCGGCGGCGCGGCATAGGGAATGCCCCGGTATTCCAGGTAGTCCCCCTTGTCCACACCAGTAATCCTGCCGTACCTTGTTTCAACCATATTGGTCCCTCCTTGTTGAAAATATGAGAAGCTTATAAAAGGTCTGGCGGCAGAAGACCGCCTCGCGCTGCGGGGGCCTTTTGAGCGGCTGACTGCCAACGTCCTCCGCGCTTCCAGGGCTTGCTTGAAAATACAGGGAATCATGGGATTTGTACCGCCATCGGTCTGTTTTCAGGAGAAAACCGTAAGCCGCTGATGGACAAAAGGCGGTGCTCCCGCTTTTTCAGACCAGCCCGAGAGCCTGCTTTATAACCGGAGAAATGCTGGACTTTTGGCCAGGAACGAGTGGTTTCAAGGAAAAAACCGCCGCCTTTCCAGGCTTTTTGACGCCGAAACCACCATTTTCTGGTCAAAATAGACCGTATTTCGGAGCCTTCAAGCAGACTCTAAGCCCCCTCTGTCATTTTTTTCGCCCGGTGAATCCATTTGCCGCTTTTCAGCCGGAACACCAGCCACACGGATTTGATGATAAAGTCAATGCGCAGGGCAATCAGCACCAAAGCGGCGGGCAGGTGCAGCACCAGCCCCGCCAGAGCGCCCAGGGGGATGGAGGCCACCCACTGAAAGATAATGTCCGCCACCATGAGGAACTTGGTGTCTCCGCCGCCCCGGAGAATGCCTTTGGACAGAGCGCTCTGCACGGCCTGAAAGAACACGATGATGGCGCTGGCCTGCATCATGTAAACCGTGAGCTCTACAGTAGAGGGAGCAATCTCATACAGGCCGATGGACCACTCTCCCAGCACCAGAACCAGAATGCCCCCAAAAATACCAATGGCTACAGACAGAATCAGGAAGGTCCAGCCCTCCTTTTGGGCTCGTTCAAACTCGCCCTCTCCCACGGTCTGGCCAATCACCACCCCGGCGGCACTGGTGGCCCCCTGAATAGCCACAGTGGCCATCCGGTCCATTACCGTGACAATGGCATAGGCAGAGACAATCTCCTTGCCCATATGCCCCAGTATGACGGAGGTAATGCTGGCCGCCAGAGCCAGAAGGGAGTCGGAGACAATAGCGGGCATGCCCAGCCGCCGGAACTCGCTGAGCAGGGCCTTGCCGGGCAGCCTCAGCAGCCCCCGCAGCTGGTATTGCAGCACCTTCTCATACTTCAGCAGGTAGATGGCGCAGAACAGAAGCTCCACCGCCCGGGCAATGAGGGTGCCCACCGCAGCCCCCATAACCCCCAGGGCCGGCGCGCCGAATTTACCGAAAATGAAAATGTAGTTGGCCCCAATGTTGACAATAAACGAGGCAATGGACACATAGAGCCCCAGCTTGGCGTTGCCAATGGAGCGCAGTACATTAGAGAGCACCAGACTGATACCGTGAGGCAGATAGATCAACGCCGTTACCCGCAAATACTGGGCCCCCAGCTCAATCACGTCCGCCTCTGTGGTAAAGATGCTCATGATCTGGGTGGGCAGCAAGAAGGTAATAATGGCGAAAACCGTGCCCCCCGCTATTACAATCTGCAATACCAGGTCAAACACCCGGCGGACGGTCTTCAGCTCTTTGGCGCCATAATACTGGCTGGAGAGCACCAGCCCCGCCGCGCTGATGCCCATACACAGAAAGACGAAAATATTGTAGAACTGATTGGCCAGACTGGAGGCGGAAATGGAGGCCTCCCCCAGCTTGCCCACCATAATGGTGTCCATCATGTTCACGCCCTGGTTGATGATGGACTGGCACACGATCGGGATCAGAATCAGGACCACCTTTTTATAAAAGCCCCTGTCCCTTACCCAGTATTTGTCGAACCACCGGCCCTTTGCTGCTGTCATGAATGTTTGTCTCCTCTCTGCCGGAAATCACACGGCCGCTTTATTTTTTCTCATATTAAGTATAAGGTCTGCGGGAGATAATTGCAAGAGCAACTTTTTTTGACACCTTCCCCCAAACCCCATCAAAAAGGGCAGACAGCTCAAACACAGGCAAAAGATTAGAGATTGTGTCAGAAAAATCGCTTGCGCAAGGGCTGAAATTGTGGTATACTTTATAAAACATGACAGCGGGCAGAAGAACAGGGCTGTTCTGGGACAGAGCGTCCCCCTGCCGCGTCCCTGCCCTTCTGCGGACCGGAGGCTGCCGGGAGTGAAAAATATTAGGAGGTATGCGAAATGGCATTGGAAACCGTCAGAACCAGCTATGGTCAGGTCAGGGGCGTTGTTGAGGAGGACGTGGTGCTTTTTAAGGGGGTTCCCTATGCCGCGCCCCCGGTGGGCAGGCTGCGCTGGCGCCCCCCCGAGGACCCCGCCCCCTGGGAGGGGGTCCGGGACTGCGCCGTCTACGGCCCCCGGCCGGTCCAGCCCACTCTGGGGGGCTGGTCTTTCGAGCCCTGGGCCTCTGACTTCTACTACATGGGTTTCCCTCCCTACAGCGAGGACTGTCTTTACCTGAATATTGCCACCTGCGCCCAAGGCCCGGAGGAGAAGCGGCCGGTGTATATGTGGTTCCACGGGGGCGGGCTGTCCACCGGCTATAGCTACGAGGTGGAGTTCAACCCCACCGTGCTGGCAAAGAAGGGTATTGTGGTGGTGTCGGTGGGCCAGCGGCTGAATGTGTTCGGCTACCTGTCCCTGCCCCAGCTCTCCGCAGAGCAGGGCGGCGTCAGCGGCAACTACGGGCTGATGGACCAGGTCAAGGCTCTGGACTGGGTGAGAGAGAACATTGCCGCCTTTGGGGGAGACCCGGACAATATCACCATTGGGGGGCAGTCCGGCGGCACCACCAAAACCGGGGCTCTGGCCAGGTGCCCCAAAGCGGCGGGCAAGGTCAGGCGGGTCATCAACCAAAGCTGCTTGAGCTGGACCGGCCTCTATCCCACCATGTCCCAGGCAGAGGCCGAGGGCACGGCCTTCCTTCGCAGCCTGGGCTTCCCGGAGGACGTCTCTCTGGAGGAGCTGCGCGCCGCGGACAGAGAGCGGTTCAATGTGCCGGCCAGCCACCCGGTGCGAAAGCCCGGCAATATGGTGTTCGACGGCCAATGGGTGCCGGAGCAGGACGCTGCGGTCAGCTTTGACCAGTACGCGGGCCGGCTGGACTATCTGGTGGGAGGCAACTATGGCGAGTGCGTGATGTCCAAGGGCTTTGAGCTGGGGGGCGCTCCCCTTCACACTGCGGCGGAATTCTACGCCAGGGCCAGAGAGGTGCTGGGCGAGGCGCTTTATAACAAGTACGACTTTGAGAACGCCTATCCTGTGGAGGACGGGGAGGCCAACGCCCTGTCAAAGCGGCTGGCGGCAGCGGGAATCACCGGCTTTGGGGGCAATATGAAAAACCTTTGCTTTGGCCAGTACCGGGCCAAAAAGTTCCCGGAGGCGAAGACCTACAGCTATATTTTCTCCCATATCACCCCCAGTGTGCCGGATGACAAACGGAACCCCCTTCGGGACCCGGACCTGATGATGGCCTGGCACTCTGCCGAGCTATGGTACACCTTTGCCTCTCTGCGGGTGGGAGAGAGCGGGGCCAGCAATGTGCCCCCGGTGCGCCCATGGACAGAGTATGACGTGAAGCTGGCGGACCAGATGAGCAGCTACTGGGCCAACTTCATGAAGCGGGGAGACCCCAACGGCGAGGGGCTGCCCTATTGGCCCGCCTGCGGGGAGAATTACGGCTGGATGGATCTGGGTGACGAAATTGTCAGCCATGAGGGATTGGACAGCAGGGAGGACCAGCTGCTGTATGAGTATGTGACAGCCCAGGAGGACCTGCCCAAGAAGTAGGGCTGTCCGCAGGATAGAAAGAAAGAGCCAACTGCTCCATCAGGCGGAGCGGTTGGCTCTTGATTGTTTTGAATTAGAACATGTTCCCATAAGCGTCTTTTTGACAGACTTTCGCCATCTTCTGCGCCACAATCTGCATACTCACCTTACGGGAATACGCCCTAGAAAAGGCTTCCGGGACAGAGGCCGGGCTCCTCTGCCGTTTACTGCTTTTGCAGCTGCCGGTTGATGGCGCAGATAATGCCCTTGATGGAGGCAATGCTGATATTGCTGTCCGTCCCCACGCCAAACAGGGTTTCGCCGTCATGCTTCAGCTGAATATAGGACACCGCTTTGGAGTCAGCACCGGTGGAAATGGCGTGCTCGCTGTAGGACACAAACTCGTAGTGGTCCAGCCCAATGGAGCCAATGGCATTGAAGAAAGCGTCGATAGGCCCGTTGCCCTTGCCGGAAATGGCCTTGCTAGCCCCATCGTGCCGCACCGTGCCTTCAAAGTCCACAATCACCCTTCCGTCGCCGCCGTCCTCCTCAAAGATCTTGTAGGTCAGCAGGTTATAGGGCTCGGCCACAGTGAGATATTCGGCGTTGAAAATATCAAACACCTCTTGGGGACTGATCTCCCGGCCTGCCTGGTCGCAGGCCCTTTTCACCAGCTTCCCGAACTCAGGGTGCATGGCCTTGGGCAGAATGTAGCCGAAATTCTGGTGCATGATAAAGGCCGCCCCCCCCTTGCCCGACTGGCTGTTGATGCGGATAATGGGCTCATACTGCCGCCCCAGGTCCGCCGGGTCAATGGGCAGATAGGGCACCTCCCAGTAGGGAGACTGCTCCTTCTGCATAAAGTTTACACCCTTGTTGATGGCGTCCTGGTGGGAGCCGGAGAAGGCGGTGAATACCAGCTGGCCCGCATAGGGGTGCCGGGGGTGGACCTTCAGCTCGGTGCAGCGCTCGTAGACCTCCCGGACATGGTTCATGTGGCTGAAGTCCAGCTCCGGGTCCACACCCTGAGAGTACAGGTTCATGGCCAGGTTCATAATGTCAGAGTTGCCGGTGCGCTCGCCGTTGCCGAACAGAGTGCCCTCCACCCGGTCGGCCCCGGCCATCACCCCAAGCTCCGTGGCGGCAGTGGCAGTGCCCCGGTCGTTGTGGGGGTGCAGGCTGATGATGGCGCTGTCCCGGCGCTTCATATGGCGGCAGCAATATTCAATCTGGTCGGCGTAGGTGTTGGGGGTAGACATCTCCACTGTGTTGGGCAGGTTGATGATCACCTTGTTCTCCGGGGTCGCGCCCAGTTCCTCCAGCACCCGGTCGCAGATGAGAACCGCATTCTCCATCTCTGTGCCGGAGAAGCTCTCGGGAGAATACTCATAGCGGATGTTGATATCGCTGTTAGCGGTAATTTCCTCGGTGAGCTGGCGGATGAGCTTAGCCCCCTCCACCGCAATGTCAATGACCCCCTGCATGTCCGTGTTGAACACCACCTTGCGCTGCAAGGTAGAGGTGGAGTTATAGAAGTGGACAATCACGTTCTTGGCCCCGTCAATGGCCTCAAAGGTCTTGCGAATCAGATGCTCCCGGGCCTGGACCAGCACCTGGATGGTCACGTCCTCCGGAATGCGGTTCTGGTCGATCAGGGCCCGAAGAATCTCATACTCTGTCTCAGAAGCAGAGGGGAAGCCCACCTCAATCTCCTTGAAGCCGATATCGCAGAGCATCTGGAAGAATTCCAGCTTCTGTTCCAGGTTCATAGGGTTGACCAGAGCCTGGTTGCCGTCCCGCAGGTCCACGCTGCACCAGACAGGGGCTTTGGCGATGGTCTTGTCCGGCCAGGTGCGGTCGGGCAGAGCAATGGGCTGAAAGGGCTTGTACTTTTTATAGCTGAGGTTCATGGGAATCTTTCCTTTCTATACTAAAAATGGATTTTACCAAGAACAAAAATAAAGTGAATGAACCTGCAAAAAGCAAGAGGGGACGCTCGCAGCCACGCCCCTGTCGGGGCGCGGCTTTGACCCTTTTGCTCCGCAAAATGGCCGGCAGACGCGCAAGCGCGCCTGCGCTCGCTGCTATGGCTTCACCGCCGTAAAGAACAGCCTGGGAAACCGGAAAATTATCTCGCCGTTTTCCTGCACCGGGTAGGCCTCCTTCACCTGCCGGAAGACCTCCTCATAAAAGCCCTGCCGGGCCTCCTCGTCTACCGCAGCCTCCAAATAGGGCCGCAGCCCGGTGGAGCTGTACCAGTCCATTATGGCCTGATGGCTGGGCAGCCGGTGCATGTATACAGTCTCCCACATGGTAAAGTCCTGGGCACACCCGGCCAGCAGGTCAAAATACGCCTCTGCTGTCAGCGTGTAAAAGCTTCGGTGATAGGGGATGCGCTCCCGCCACTCCTCCCGCTCCACGGTGCGGGAGATGATCTGATGGATGGGCTCCTTGAAGTTGACCGGCACCTGCACTGCCAGCACGCCGCCGGGCTTCAGCAGGTCCAGCAGCCTGGGCAGCAGACAAGGGTGGTCCGGCACCCACTGAATGCAGGCGTTGGAGAACACCAGGTCAAAATCATGGGGCAGGCGGTCCAGCTCGCTGCTCACGTCGCACTGGATAAATTCCAGCTGAGGATGGGCCCGGTGCGCCGCCCTGACCATGCTGGCCGAGGCGTCCAGCCCCAGCACCTGGGCATGAGGGAAACGCTCCGCCACCACCTGGGTGCTGTTGCCGGGGCCGCAGCCCACGTCCAGGGCTTTTGCGGGGGACAGTTCCAGCCGGGCGGCCAGGTCGAGGGCAGGCTGCGTGCGCTCCTTTTTAAATTTGAGATACTGTTGGGGGTCCCAATCAGGCATGAAAAACCATCCTTTCCTCTGGTGTGCGGCCCAGTGGGCGCGGGAGGACTGCGGCATAAAAAAGCCCCGGCGCTTCCATAGCATGAAAGCATCCGGGGCGAAAATCTATACTTTTTGCAAAGACAGCGCACAAGCTGCTGGCTTTCGCAAAGTACAATTACCGCGGTACCACCCGTGTTCCGCGCCAGCTTACGCCAACGCGCTCAAAGCCTCTGACAAGGCCGGGCGTATAACGCCGCCACACGTCCCAGGCTTACTAAGGCCGCGCATTGCCGCACAGCACGGTTGGGCCGGGAGACTCGGGGATCAGTATTCGCAGCCCGCCGCCTGTCTGCTCGCACCGCCCGCAGACTCTCTGAGAGGCATATCGCGCCGCCTTCTTCCCGTCACAGTCTTTCCTGATATTCTTACATTATATCGGACAGACAGAGATTTGTCAAGCCTGAATTTTCAGCAGTTTATGCCGATGGAATGGCCTCCGGCGGCTTCTTTGCCCCTGAGAACTCTACCACCATTGAAAGGGTGGACGAACTTTTCTGAACGCTCCCGTAATTTCCCCGTCAGAGGGCGATAAATCTTCTTAACAAGCCGCCAGGTTAACAGCAAAAAATTTCCCGCCCTCTGACGAAAAAGGTTCACCCCTATGCAATCCCTTATTATGAATTCAGTCTCTTTGAGTGCTTTTCAGGGTGCGGTCCGACATGGACCGGATTTACCAGTTACCCTCTATGCGAAAGCCTGTTTTTTACCCACTGGTAACAATTGGCTTACCCCATACTGCACCAAAAGTTTGCTTGAAAACCAAAAAATGCTGGATTTTGGGCCAGGCACGAGTGGTTTCACGAGAAAAACTGGCATTTTTGCCTCCGAAACGTTGCTTTCTGATCAAAACAGACCGTATTCCGGAGTTTTCAAACAAGCTCTGAACTGCAAAAACGGGGTCATTGCAAAAGAGAAACAATCATTTTGATTGTTTCCTTGTGTGTTTTTCCACAAGAGTGGTTCACTTGGGACTTTGTCAACAGACTCAGGGTTGGCGAAAATCCCACACGACCCGTCGGTACTGTTCCTTTTGGTATCAGTGCACTTACCCGCAGCTGGAAAAACAAAAACCGAGCTCCGCCTGTTGGCAGAACTCGGTCTGTGTGTCGTATTGGCTTACAGCTTAACGACGTTCACCGCACGCAGCTTCTCGCTGTTCTTGGGATCGGGCTCGGTCTCGAAGGTGACCTTCTGGCCCTCCTCCAAGGTCTTGAAGCCGTCAGCCTGGATGGCGGAGAAATGCACAAAAACGTCCTCGCCGCCCTCGTCGTTGGAAATGAATCCATAGCCCTTTTCTGCGTTGAACCACTTAACTGTACCGTTCATGTTCGGCACCTCCATAGAGAATGTTTCGCATCCCGCTAGCAGACCGGTTTCCCGGCCCCGGGTACTCCGGAGGTCCGGCGCTCCCCTGACTCAGACCTGCCTCTCTGCCATATAGCGCAAGGAACAGGCCCTTGGAAGAACTCACAGCTTGTGTAAATCATCAGACGCCCCATGACTTACAGAAACTGTGAGTACATTTCGTGCTATCAGAATACATGCTTAGTATAGCACCCATCAGAGGATTTGTCAAGGGGAATTCACCAAATTTCTCAGGCTTTGGATTATTTTACTGGCTCCGGCGTCCGGCCAAAGACCTCCATCACCGGCTGGCGCATCCAAAGGCTGGGGGTAATGCGCACCGAGTAGCCGAAGCCCGGGTCGCACAGCCAGTCCTGGGGCTGGCCCCGGGGCAGGCCGTAGCCGGCCAGAATGGAGGTCATCACCCCTGCCGGGGCGGCCAGCACGGCCTCGCCGATTCCCCGGCCCATCAGGTTCTCCACCAGCAGCTCAAAGCCCTTGCATACCCGGGCAAAAAACACCTGGCCGCTCTCGCCGTTTGGTGGGACGGCCTGTCCGGCCAGCCACTGGGCAAAGCGGGGGTCATCCTTCAAATCAGCGGCGGTTTTGTTCTCCCAGTCGCCAAAGTCGCACTCCGCCAGGTCCAGCACCACCTCGGGCTGAGCCTGGGGGTATAGAATTTTCAGGGTGTCCACACTGGCCACGGCAGGGCTGGCGCACAGGAGCTCAGCCTGGGGGTAAACATATTCCCGCTTGTAGCCGGCCAGCTGGGCCACGGCGCTCATGGCCAACGGGGACTGGGTGCGGCCGATATAGCGGCCCTCCAGAGTGCCCTGGCTGGGCATGGCGCGAAGCATATGAATGATATAGGATTTCATGGCGGGCCTCCTTTTTTTCCTTATTATAGCGGAAATGGGGCTGGGTTGCAAGCCCGGCAGTTGTAGAAATCAAACGGCGCGGGACAGATTTTCCTGCGGGCATGGGTTTGGGGAAGCAAAAGCCTCCCCTTTGGCCCTCGGACATACCCTGGGCTTGAAAGGGGAGGCTTTCCGCTCTGTTTTTACCACTCGAAAAAGGGTCGCTCGGAAGCTTTTGCTCCGCAAACCTTCCGCAGCCGCAAAGAGCCCGCGTCTGCGCTCGCTGGGCCCTTTCGTGCTGTTTCAGCCGGCAGCGAGAGGGCCGCTGGTCTCCCTGCGGTCGACCGCGCTAAGTTTGACTTGCCTGGGGCAAGTCGACGGCGGCGCAGCCTTACCCCGTTCCAACTGATCTATTTTGGGAAGCTGCTGCCTCGCGCCTTTGCTTTCTGCGCCGCCTAAGTTCAAGGTCAAGGTCAAGACCTTGGGGACTCTGTCCCCAAACCTCTGCCACCTTTGTAAAGGTGGACGAAACTTTTTATTCGCGCACCCTTGTTCTTCTTCGCTCTGGCTCTCCGCCCGCGAGAGGGGCTTTAGCGGTTGGATTGCGCGGCTTTGGTGATCGCTTTCTTCTTCCAACTGCCCCGCAGATATGCAGCCACCGTCAGCAGCGCCCCCACTACCCACGAGATCAAAAGCGACAGGAACAACGGGTCCGGCGTGCCCGAGCCCATAACCCCGCCCTCAGGCCGGGTGAGCAGCTCCAGTCCATAGGCCACAGGCACCCGCACAATCACTGTGGTGATGACAGAGATCCACATAGGCGTCATAGTGTCGCCCGCCCCACGCATCACGCCAGAGAGGATCTGGGTCACCGACATGGCTATGTACCCCACCGCCAGGGTGTACAACATACGCTGGCCCAGGTCGATTACCTCTGGGGTGCTGGTAAACAGGTGAATCAGATTCTTGCCAAACAGCAGGATCAGCCCCACCAGCACAATGGACACGGACACGCCCATAATCATCCCGGACTTGGCCCCCTTCTCCGTACGGTCCAGCCGGCCCGCGCCCATGTTCTGGCCGGTGTAGGTGGTCATGGCCGAGCCAAAGGTAAAGTTGGGCATCATGGCAAAGCCGTCCACCCGCATGACCACAGTGTTTGCCGCCAGCACCACTGTGCCAAAGGAGTTGGTCAGGTTCTGAACAATGATCATGGCCAGGGAGAAAATTGCCTGGGTCAGGCCGCTGGGCAGGCCCAGCTTGCACAGCCGCATCACATACGTTGCCTTAGGCCACAGACTGCGCCATGTGATGGTGAAATGCTCCTTCATACGCAGCAGCCGCACCATACACAGCACGCCAGAGATCAACTGGGAGATAATGGTGGCCCACGCGGCCCCTGCCACGCCCATGCGCAGCCCGGCCACAAACCACACGTCCAGGCCAATGTTCAGCACACAGGCCACCAGCAAAAACACCAGGGGCATAATAGAGTCCCCCAGCCCCCGCAGAACGCCGGAGATGACATTATAAAATGCGCTGCCCAAAAAGCCCAAAAACAGAATGATCATATAGTCGCAGGCCATGTCCAGAATGTCGCTGGGGGTGTCCAGCATGGTCAGCACAGGCCGGGTGATGATGGGCCCCAATAGCATGACAAAGGCTGTACAGGCCAAAGTGGCGGTGATGGTGGTGCCAATGGTCTGAGAGAGGCTGTCCCGCTCTTTGGCCCCAAAATACTGAGAGGCCATTACGCTGGCCCCCACCGCAACGCCCATAAACAACACCAGCAGCAGGTTGAGCACTGGTCCGCTGGCTCCAATAGCCGCCAGAGCGCTATCGCCTACATAGTTTCCCACCACAATCGAGTCTACCGTACTGTAAAGCTGCTGGGCCAGGTTGCCAATCAGCAGCGGCACCGAAAACCGGATCAGGTTTTTGGTGGGGCTGCCCACGGTCATGTCCTGGGCCGCAAACAGCGAGGAGAGCTTGCCTGCCATAAAATATCTACCTTCCTTCCCCAAAAGAAATTTTAAAATCCCTTCTCGAACCGTCCTTTTTTTGAAAAGACACAGCCTTAACCGGCCCGGAGAAAGCCAATACTTGTGCAAAACAGCGCACTTCAGCGCTTCTCCACATGCTTATCAGAGCACATTATACCACAAAGCGGACCAGCCTGCAAGCAGAGTGGTCCGCTGAATTTCCAGAACTTCCCAACAAAAACTTTGTCGCATTTTGATAAAAGTAGTTCTCCTGATGCAAGAGGTTTTAGAGAAGGTATTCCATCTGTACATCGCAGGGCTCCTTTTCCACATGGGGCGGGTCATATTCCTGGGCCTCCACGCAGCCCATGGCCCGGTAAAAGGCCTGGCTCTCTTCGGCAGACATGGCGGAGATATACAGCTTCTCTGCCCCCAGGCTCCGGGCCTCCTCTGCGGCCCGGGCAAAGAGCTGCCGTCCCAGCCCCCGGCCCCGCAGCTCCTCAGAGACATGCATCTCCGCCAGCACCGCATATTGCCCCCGGGAGCCGATGAGCCGGCCGTCCACACTGGCAAAGCCCTTCAGCGACCCGGCCTGAAAGGCCCCCCAGGCGCAGCCGCCGCTGGCAAGAACCCCCTGCAGCTGGCCGCATACCCGGCGGTGGTCCTCCTGGTCCCAGTCGTCAATAAAGGCAATGTCCTTCAGCAGCCATTGCCCCTCCTCCTTGCGCCAGCAACGTTTGACCCGCTGGAACCGCCGGAAGTCCTTCAGCAGCTCAGGACTGAGCTCCTCCGCTGCCAGCTTTCTGTATACAATATCCATTTTCAAGCTCCTAACCTATTTATAAAGCCGCACCCCAGACTTGTCCACCGCCTGGTAGGCCTGGGCAAAGTCAAACCCCAGTCCTGTGTGCACAGGGAACAGGTCCGACAGAGGGACCAGCACAAAGGCCCTTTGCAGAATGCCCGGGTGGGGCACGGTCAGCCGCTGGGTATGGCTGGCAAAGCCCTCGCAGAGCAGCAGGTCAATGTCTATGGTTCTGGCCCCGTGGTACTCGGTGCGCACCCGGCCCAGGGCTGTCTCAATGGCCAGGCACTGGTCCAGCAGAGCCTCCGGGTCCAGGGCAGTGTCCAGCAGCACGCAGCAGTTCAGGTAGTCATCCTGCTCTGAGACCACATCAAAGGGGGCGGTCTCGTAAATATTGGAGATCGCCAGCAGCTCGGTCTCCGGCAGCGCCTCCAACCGGGAGAAGGCCTGAGCCAGATTGTCCTCCCGGTCCCCCAGGTTTGTGCCAATGCCCAGAACAGCCTTCATTGTCCGCCGCCTCCCTTCGGCCTGGCTTCAGCCACCTCCACCGCCACATAGTCGAACACAGCGTTCATGGGAGCCTCCGGCTTTTTCAGGGTGACGCGGACCTCCTCCACCTGGGGATGCTCCCCCAGAATCCCATCGCACACAGCCTGAGCCGCCCGCTCAATCAGGTTATACTTTTCCGCAGTGAATACCCGCTGCACGGTTTTGCGCACAGCGGCATAGTTGACTGTGTCGTTCAGGTCATCGCTGCGGCGGGCCCTGGACAGGTCCGCCCACAGGGTAATGTCCAGCAAAAAGGGCTGGCCGTTTTCCTTCTCCTCTGGGTTCACCCCGTGGTACGCAAAGATTTCCAGCCCCTTGATCTGTATTTTATCCATTGACAGGCTCCTTTCCCATGGTTTTCAGCGCGTCGGCCATACGAGCCGCCTGCACAGCCTCCTTCACATCGTGGACCCGCACCAGGTCCGCGCCCCCCAGAATGGCGGCGGTGTGGGCGGCAAGGGTGGCGGGCAGACGCTGCTCAAAGGGAGGATTGCCGCAGAAAGCTCCGGTCACCCGCTTGCGGGAGGCGGCCATCAAAAAGGCCATGCCCGGCAGCTTTACCCGGTCCGCCTGGGCAATGAGCCGCAGGTTCTCCTCCAGGGTTTTGCCAAAGCCGACCCCCGGGTCAAAGCACAGCCGCTGGGGGCAGACGCCCAGCCGGTCCGCCGCCTCCTGCCGGTCCTCAAAAAAGGCCTGCACCACCCGGAGAATATCCCGGCTGTTCTCCTGGGGCAAAGCCCCGCTGTCGCCCGGGTGCATGACGACACACCCGCACCCCGAGCCTGCCGCAGCCCGAAGCATCTCCTCCCCGAAGCCGGTAACGTCGTTGATGATATCCGCCCCTGCGGCCAGGGCCTTTTCCGCCACCTGGGGGTAAAAGGTATCTACAGACACGGCAAGGCCGGTGTGCTTCACCACAGCGGGCAGCACCTCCCGCAGACGGCCCCACTCCTCCTGGGGGGAGACAGCCTCAAACCCCGGCCGGGTGGACTGGCCCCCAATGTCAATAATGTCCGCGCCCTGGGCCTCCATTTCCCGGGCCCGGGCCAGGGCCTTTTCCGGGTCCAGATACCTTCCCCCATCCGAGAAGGAGTCGGGGGTGACGTTCAGAATGCCCATCACATAGGTGCGGGTCAGGGGAAACGCCTTGTCCCCAGCAAGAAAGCGAAATTCTGTCATACAATTTTATCTCCTAACTGCATCTCCTGCCTCCACCTGGGGGGAGGGCCGTCGTCTGCCCAGTATTCATCCAGAGAGAGAATCTTCCCATCCTGAAAACGGAAGAAGCTGGACACATGGCAGGAGAGGGAGCCGTCCACCGCAGACACCAGAGTAACGGTAATCAGCTGGTCTCCCGCCCAGAGAGCCCGCTCCACCCGGCCCTGCCACTGGCCGGGGTATTGGCAGTTGGCCTCAATAAATTCCGCCGGGGTAAAGCGTTCGTTGGTGCAGTGCCAGCGAATGACAGCCCCAGGGGCAAACCACCCGGCCAGCGACTCCCGGTCCTGAGCTGCCACGGCCTGCCAGTAGGCGTTGATATTAACCTCCATCACCGGCCCCCCAGCAGGGCCATAACCTCTGCCCGCACCCTGGCGTCGGCGTGCATACAGCCCCGCAGGGCCGAGGTCTGGGTGCGGGCTCCTGCCGCCCGGGCCCCCCGCATGGTCATGCACAGGTGCTCCGCCTCAATGAACACCGCCACCCCCCGGGGGCTGAGATTTTCGTCCAGAAAGTCCGCAATCTGCCCGGTGAGCCGCTCCTGTACCTGGGGGCGGCGGGCAAAGCAGTCCACAATCCGGGAGAACTTGGACAGGCCGATGATTTTGCCGTCCCGGGGAATATAGGCAATATGAGCCCTGCCGATAAAGGGCAGCAGATGGTGTTCGCACACCGAATAGAGGGGGATGTCCTTGACAAACACCAGCTCGTCATGCTTACGCTCCTCCTGAAAAATCTTCAAATGCTCCAAGGGGTCCGCACTCAGGCCTGAGAATATCTCGGCATACATTCTGGCCACCCGGCTGGGGGTCTCCTCCAGGCCCTCCCGCCGGGGGTCCTCTCCCACTGCCTCCAGAATGTCCCTCACAGCCCGCTCAATTTTTTCCATGTCCATGGGCGTCGTCTCCTCTCTGGTTTTTAGAACTTGCGCCAATAGGATTTGTGCCTGGATTTTCGAGGAAATTACACGGTTTGCAACACAGTCAACCGTGAAATTTGCCGAAAAGGCAGGTGCAAACTCCTATTGGTACAAGTTCTTAGGTCTCAAAGGGGTGTCCGCAGCGCAGAGAGCGCACACCCGCGCCGCCCCGGCCTCCTTCAGGGCCCGGGCGCACTCGGCCAGCGAGCCGCCGGTGGTGACAATGTCGTCCACCAGCAGCACGGCCCTGCCGGTCATGTCCTCCCGGCACTGATACGCGCCCCGCAGATTCTTCTGCCGCTCTCCCGCGTCCAGCTCGTGCTGGGTTTTGGTTTTCCGCACCTTCACCAGCGCGTCCGACAGAGGCAGGCCCAGCTTTGCCGCCGTATATTTCGCCAGCAGACGGCTGTGGTCAAAGCCCCTTCTCCGCCGGTCTCCCGGGTACATGGACACATAGGCGACGCAGGCGAAGGCCTCCTCATAGATTCCGGCGGCCTGGGCCATCAGCAGGGCAATGGGCTTTGCCAGCCCCTTCTGCCCGCGAAACTTCAGCTGGTGCAGGGTCTTGCGAAAGCCCTCCTCATAGACCAGCACAGAGGCCACCGGCAGAATGCCGCCGTCCTCCAAAGTCAGGCTGCGGCGGCGGAAATCCTCCGGCAGACGGGCCCGGCACGGAGGACAGAACAGCTGCCCCACCGGCACTACTTGGTCACAGAGCAGGCACCGGGGCGGGAAGAACAGTCCCAGCAGCCGCTCCGTCGCGCTGGGGCGGAAGCTGGTAATCACCGGACCGAGCCGCAGAACCGCCGGAAAGCCTCCCGGCCTGGCTCATTGTCCTTATACACGCCGGCATTGCCCAGTATTTTGCCGAAAATCTCCCCAATGCTCACCTGAATGGCCCGCTCCTCTTCTCCGGCGGGAATGGCCTTTTCCTTCAGCTCCTGATACCAGGCCTGATGCTTCTCCATCTCCGGCCGGGCCATAATCTCCGAAGCCTTGCCGGGCTGGGCCAGAGCCTCTGCCAGCAGGGCGGTTTCGGTGAGCAGGCGGGGGGGCAGAATGGCCAGGCCCATCACCTCAATCAGGCCGATGTTCTCTTTTTTGATGTGGTGGTACTGGGCATGGGGGTGGAACAGCCCCAGGGGATGCTCCTCAGTGGTGCGGTTGTTCCGCAGCACCAGGTCCAGCTCAAAGTCCTCTCCCCGCCGCCGGGCAATGGGGGTGATGGTGTTGTGGGGAGTGTCCCCGGTAAAGGCCAGAATATCCGCGCTCTCGTCGCTGTAGCCCCGCCAGGCGGCAAGAATCCTGTCCGCCAGCTCCACCAGCGCCTCCCTGTCCCCTGACCGCAGACGGATGACCGACATGGGCCAGTTGACAATACCGGCCTTCACATTCTCATAGCCGGCAAAGACGAGCTCCTCCCGCAGCCCGGCCTTTGCCATGGGGAACTCATAATTGCCCCCCTGAAAGTGGTCGTGGGTGAGGATGGAGCCCCCCACAATGGGCAGGTCCGCGTTGGAGCCCAAAAAGTAGTGGGGCAGCAGGGTGACAAATTCCAGCAGCCGGGCAAAGCTCTCCCGGCTGACCTTCATGGGCCGGTGCTCTGCGCTCAGCACAATGCTGTGCTCGTTGTAGTAGACATAGGGGGAATACTGCAAAAACCAGTCCTCCCCGCACAGCCTGAGGGGAATGAGCCGGTGGTTGCCCCGGGCGGCCTGGTTGGCGCTGCCCAGATAGCCCTCGTTCTCCCGGCAGAGGGCGCAGGCGGGGTAGCCGGTCTGGGGGGCGTTTTTGGCAGCGGCAATGGCCTTAGGGTCCTTCTCGGGCTTGGAGAGGTTGATGGTGATCACCAGATCGCCGTAGGGGGTGGGGGCGGTCCACATGCGGTCCTTCTCAATGCGGTCCACCCGGATGTAGTTGCTGGCCCGGCTCAGGTCATAGTAGTAATCGGTGGCGGCTTTCGGGTCCTCCTGATAGAGGGCGTTGAACCTGCCCACCACCTCCGAGGGCCGGGGGGTCAGGCAGGCCATCAGCTCGGTGTCAAGCTGGTCCCGGGCGTCCTGGGTGTCCGGGTCCAGCAGGCCCTGCTCTGCGGCCCAGGCGCACAGCCTCTCCAAAGGCTCTGCCGGGCAGTGGAGCCGCTCCTCCACCGGCGCCGGGGAGAAGCCTGTGGCGCCCAGCCGGGCCAGCAGCCGGTTTGCGGCCCAGGCCCGGTCCTCAGGCGCGATCAGGCCCCGCTGGACAGCATACTCCACCAGACGGCTGATCTCCAAATGGACATTCACATTCATGACGATCCCTCCCATTTCAGTATACCCCCATTTTACACCATCCCGGGCGGCGGGTCAAGGTGGTGTTGAAACGGGGAGTGTCCCATTCGCAGATTTTATATAGAGGTCCAGTCTAGGTCTCCGTTCCGGGAACTCCGGATGAATAGGTAATTACAGGGAACTGCCCCTGTAAATCAGTCCCGTTATAAAATGCGCGAAAGGACACTCCCCCGGCAGCCCGCCGCTTGACAAGACCGCCCCTGTCCGCTATAATGAGGGAAAGAGAAACCTGTGACAAAGTGTAAGTAGGCCAGAGGGCTGCTCTGCAGAGAGCCGCGCAGTGGTGGAAGCGCGGCGGGCGCGCCTGGCTGAATGGGCTTTTGAGGGCAGACCGAACCCCCCGGCAGCTGTACCGGGTCCGCCTACTGGACCCTGCACAGATGTGCCGGGCCCAGTAGGCGAGACGGAGCGGCTCTCCGTTACCAAAGCCAGCGCGTGTGGGCGCGCACTGAGTGGACGCGGGAAAAGCGTCAAGCCGGGTGGTACCGCAGGAGCAGAGCTTTTGTCTCTTATGCCCCTGTCCCAGCAGAGAATTTTCTGCCGGGGCAGGGGCTTTTTGCTCCTCCCCGGACCATATGCTGAAAAAGGAGCGGAAATCCTATGGAAAACCAAGAAAAAAAGCGCATTCTAAGCATGTATCAGTGCACAGGCACCTTTACCCTGGGCAACTACCTGGGGGCCCTGCGCAACCATATCAAGCTGCAAGAACAGGGCTATGAGTGCGTCTATGCCCTGGCCGACCTTCACGCCCTCACGGTGCGCCAGGTGCCTGCCGAGCTTCGCAGATATACCAAAGAGGCCTATGCCTTTTTGTTGGCTATGGGCCTGGACACGGAGAAAACTGTGTTCTTCATCCAGAGCCAGGTGCCCCAGCACAGCCAGCTGGCCTGGATTCTCAACTGCTATACCCAGTTCGGAGAGCTCAGCCGCATGACCCAGTTTAAAGACAAGTCTGCCAAGCACGCGGACAATATCAACGCAGGGCTGTTCACCTACCCCTGTCTGATGGCAGCGGACATTCTGCTGTATCAGGCGGACTATGTCCCTGTGGGCGCGGACCAGAAGCAGCATGTGGAGATTGCCCGGGACATTGCCGAGCGCTTTAACGGCATTTACGGCGACACCTTTACTGTGCCAGAGCCCATGATTCCCCAGCACGGGGCCCGGGTCATGTCGCTGCAAAACCCCTTAAGCAAAATGTCCAAGTCAGACGAGAACCAGAACGGCAATATCTCAGTGCTGGACGACCCGGACACCATTATGCGCAAGTTCAAGCGGGC
Organism: uncultured Oscillospiraceae bacterium; assembly: GCA_910587835.1. Lineage (GTDB taxonomy): Bacteria > Bacillota > Clostridia > Oscillospirales > Acutalibacteraceae > Acutalibacter. The sequence goes on from CAJUNQ010000024.1 coordinate 36,545, forward strand.
CAAGACGGACAGCGGCAGCCAGGTGCGCTTTGGCGAGGGCAAAGAGGGGGTGAACAATCTCATGGGCATTTACGCTGCTGTCACCGGCAAAAGCTATGAGGAGATTGAGCAGGAGTTTGCAGGCAAGGGCTATGGAGAGTTCAAGCCCGCAGTGGCTGAGGCGGTGATTGCCGAGCTGCGGCCCATTCAAGAGCGCTACCGGCAGATTGTGGCAGACAAGGCCTTTTTGGAGGAGACCTACCGGGCGCAGGCCCCCCGGGCCCAGGCCATTGCCCAGCGGACCCTGCGGAAGGTCTACCGCAAGGTGGGCCTGGCGGACTGACCGGAGCGTAAACAGAACCCAAAAACCAGGAGGGGAGATTGTATGGAATCATTGCGGGAATTGTACCGGATTGGCCGGGGGCCCTCCAGCTCCCACACCATGGGGCCTGGGCGGGCGGCCGAGCGCTTTCGGGCAGCATACCCAGAGGCAGACAGCTTTCAGGCAACCCTGTACGGGTCCCTGGCCAAAACCGGCAAGGGCCACCTGACAGACGTGGCTGTGCTGGAGGCCCTGGAGCCTGTGCCCACCCGGGTGCTGTTCGACACCCACACCGAGGACCTGCCCCACCCCAACACCATGGAGCTGGAGGCCTTCCGGCTGGGGGAGCGGCTGGGCTTTTGGCGGGTGTTCAGCGTGGGGGGCGGCAAAATTCAGATTGAGGGGCAAAAAGAGGCGGACCCGCCCCAGGTGTACCCTATGCGCAGCTTCTCCGAAATTAAGGACTATTGCCGCAGCAGGGACCTCTACCTGTGGCAGTATGTGGAGGAGTGCGAGGGGCCGGGCATTTGGGACTATCTCTCGGAGGTGTGGGAGGCCATGAAGGAGGCCGTGTACCGGGGCATTCGCAAGGACGGGGAGCTGGCCGGAGGCCTGGGGGTGCAGCGCAAGGCCATGTGCCTAAACCGCCAGCGGCACATGGACGAGAGCAAGGAGACCCGGGAGAACCGAAAGGTATGCGCCTATGCCTTTGCTGTCAGCGAGGAGAACGCCGGGGGCGGGGTTATTGTCACAGCCCCCACCTGCGGGGCCTGCGGGGTGCTGCCCGCTGTGATGCTCTACAAGCAGGAGCAGCAGGGCTTTTCTGACCGGCAGATGCTCAAGGGGCTGGCAGCGGCAGGGGTTGTGGGCAATGTCATCAAGGCCAATGCCTCCATCTCTGGGGCCGAGTGCGGCTGTCAGGCAGAGATTGGCAGCGCCTGCTCTATGGCCGCGGCAGGGCTGGCGGAGATTTACCACATGGACCTGGACCAGATTGAGTATGCGGCCGAGGTGGCTATGGAGCACCACCTGGGCCTGACCTGCGACCCCATTGGGGGACTGGTGCAGATTCCCTGCATTGAGCGCAACGCGGTGGCAGGCATGCGGGCCATCAATGCCCTGAGCCTGGCCAACTTTTTGACCTATACCCGCAAAATCAGCTTTGACATGGTGGTAAAAACCATGTATGAGACCGGCCGGGACCTGTTCAGCAAGTACCGGGAGACCAGCGAGGGGGGGCTGGCAAAAACATGGCGGGAGTAACCCCCAGCAGGGAGGCCCAAACGCTGACCTTTGCCAGCCGGGAGGAGCTGCGGGCCTGGCTTTCTCAAAACTGCCGGACCAGCGGCGGCGTGTGGCTGGTGTTTGGCAAGGCCGGGGGCCCAAAAACCGTAAAGGCCTCAGAGGCCCTGGAGGAGGCCCTGTGCTTTGGATGGATTGACGGACAGATGCAGCACCTGGACGGGAAGACCTATCAAAAATACTTTGCTCCCCGCCGGGAGAAAAGCAAGTGGTCTGAAAAGAACCGGGCCCTGGCAGAGAGCCTGGAGGACCGGGGGCTGATGACCCCCTATGGCAGAGAGAAAATAGAGCAGGCCAAAACCAACGGCCAGTGGTATGCCCCCGGCCCCATGCAGCCGACAGAGGAGCAGGTGGACCAGGTTGCCGCTTTGCTGCAAGGCAGCGAGCCCGCCTGCACAAATTTTCTGGCCATGCCCATGTCTGTGAAAAAGACCTATGCCCGGGCATATTTTGACGCGAAAACCGAGACCGGGCGAAGCAAACGCCTGGCCTGGCTGGCGGACAGGCTCCACAAAAACCTGAGGCCCATGGAGCCGGATCAGAAAGATTAACCAGGAATCCCAGTGCCAGAAAAATTGCGCACAGCTTGCAGGGTTTGGGTTGTGTCTGCCAGCGGCGGACACAGCCCCCAGGCCCTGTCTTATGCCGCGGCAAATTTCTATGAATGATATACCCCCCAGGTAAACCCGCCCCAGGGACCTACTACGAAGTGGAACGAAACTTCTGCTTTGGTGGATAAAAAATGAAATAAATGTGTGATTTACACCACCTTTCGCAGAGCAAGACATTAGCTACCCATTAGGATGAACTTACAGCTGATGTTCTGGTTCTCAGCAGCACAACTCGAAGTCCTTTCAATAAAATGGATAACCGGAAGTAGACCCTATTCAAGATATACCCCCGATTTCCAAATATAATATGGAAGGTGAGCTAACGTGAAAAAGAAATGTATTCAGCAGAAATATATTTTTTTCTTGCTTTTCCTTATCATGATCATAATATCCATTTCCGGATGCTCAAATACAGAGAAAAAAAGTTCAAAAAAGCCCAATACCCAGGAGACTGCCGAACTGAGGACGGTCTCCGTACTGGTGGACTTGATTGACAATGCCCCTGCTGAAGTCATTACCAAGACACTGAACAGTGTTCCTGGTTTTGGGGAGGAATTTATATATCAGCTTGAGGTATTGCCCCCGTCTTTTAGCGCCCAGGAGCGGGACGCCGCCATTACCCGCGTACGCACGGAAATAATGGCGGGGAAGGGGCCTGATCTGTTCCTTTGTGCCCAAAAGCTTTATGGGTATAATGCTGGTCTGGATACTACGCTCTTTTTCAAATTCCCTGTGCAGGCTATGTCAAATCATCTTTTATTGCCCTTAGATGACTACATTGAAAAAGCCGGGAACATAGGCTGGGATTCATTACAGCCCGTGGTCATGCAGGCGGGCCGCAATGAAGAAGGGCAGCAGATCATTCCTCTGACTTACACCTTCGAGGCAACACTATTTGACAGTTCCTACACCCCGAAGTCCCAACTTCCTATGACTTGGGAGCAAATGACGGAGGACCCAGATCCCAATATCCGGGCTGCATCAGGCGGGTATCTGTACAATATCATCGGCACTCTGGTAGACTATTCACAAGATGTTCCCGTCTTTTCAGAGGAGGAACTGCTGGGATGGGTGGCAAAACAGTATGATACATGGCAAACGGTACCTGAAGAATCTCGAGATGTCCTGCGGGTTTGGATGGACCAGGGCTACTTGTCTGACCCTGATGTAAATATTTCTTTAAGCGGTGAAGAAGAGTATACCATGATACCTCCCTACAATCTATCAGGTGGGGTGACAGCAAATATCACTACATTCGCGGCCATTAACCGCAACGCTAGGTATCCAGACGAGGCCTTTTGTGTGATCAATTACCTGTTGGACCCAGAGGTGCAGCAGACCAGCGGTATTTTCCAATACTGTATGCAGGGATTGCCGGTGTATACCGGCACGGGCAACAGCGACACGCCCTCAGGAGGCTGTTGGCAAATGAACGAGGCGAATTATAAGGCCATTACAGAAATACAGAAACAAATAAATGTGGCGAACTTCCCGGGGCCTGTGGATGCGAGCCTCTGGAGTATATTATGGTTTGACGAGGATGCAAGGAAGAAATCAGTTCATGAGAAGTATGTTTTGATAGAGATGTTGCTGGCAGAAAGTTAAGAATAGGATACTTACACATGAAAAGAATGCACAGCTCTGCAAATTTTCGCCTGGAATCTGACAAAAAATTTACTCCAAAATCCCCATACTCAGCTTATGGAAACACGCCCTAAGAAATGCCCCGAAACCAGGGAACCAGGCCTGAAAAAATATTTCGTGGGCTGTTTACCTTTTGTTTACCTATAGCGTCTAATCAACAGGAACCAGCCACGGTGAGGAAAGCGGTGAGGAACATAGGGAGCACAGACAAATGGGTCCGCAAGGCGCAGAGCGGAGACAAGGAGGCCTTCGTCCGGCTGATGGAGGAGAGCCAGCTCAGTATGTACCGCACGGCAAAGGCCATTCTTCACAACGAGACCGACGTGGAGGATGCGGTGCAGGAGGCCCTGTGCCGGGCCTTTTATAAGCTGCACACCCTGCGCCAGCCCAAGTTTTTTAAAACCTGGCTGACCCGGGTGGTTATTAACTGCTGCTATGACCTGCTGCGCCAGCAAAAGGGGCTGCTGCCCCTGGAGGTGGTGCCTGAGGAGAGCGAGAGCGACGACCGGGACACCCCGCTGGACGTGCAGCGGGTGCTGGCGGAGCTCTCGGAGAACGACCGGCTCATCCTCACCCTGTACTACCTGAACGATTTGCCTGTGAAGGAGATTGCCCGTATGCTCTCCATCACCGAGGGCGCGGCTAAAATGCGGCTTTCACACGGAAGGAAGAAATTCCGGGAGACCTACGGGGACCGGGAACAGGAGGTGGAATCATGGCAGCGAAAATGAAGCATGCCCGGCACAGCGGCAGTCCCTCCCCCCGACCTGTCCCCCCCCCCAAGGCGCCCCGCCCCCTGGGGAGCCGCCGGGGCCAGCGGGCCTTTCGGGAGCAGCTGGCCCGGGAGTATGGGGTAGAGCAGCCGCCCAAGGCCTTTCAGCAGCGCTTTGAGCAGACCCTGCTTCAGCTGCCGGACCAGGTGCCTGTGCGGCCCAGGCCGGTGTATTACCTGCTGCGGCGCACAGCAGCGGCAGCGGCGGCCTTGGTTGTCACCTTTGCGGCGCTGTTGGGGGTAAACACCACCTATCCCCAGCTGACAGAGGCCCTGCCCGGGCTGGGTCCCGTGTTCCGGGCAGTCAACGGCAGCGAGGCGGAGCCCAGCCCTTCCCCTGAGCCCCTTCGGGAGTTTCAGCCTGTGACCCTGGGAAGCACAGGGGACTTTCCCTGCCTTATGCAGGTGGAGGACGCCTGGTGCGATGGCAGAACCCTACAGCTGAAGCTGTCCATAGAAAAGAGCCCCAAGCTGTTTATCTCCATGGGCTACAGCGAGGAGGAGGCGGAATTTCTGTGGGAGGAGGGCTATGGGCTGCAGGCAACCGCCTTCTCGGCAGGAATAGAGACGGACGGCCTTGGGTCCCAGGTCTTTCCGGATTACTCCATGGAGCTGTCGGCAGGAGGAGAGAGCTGGACAGGAACAGGGGAGCTGTCTTCATTTACAGACAACGGCCAGGGCCGTTTGCAGGCCACCTGGCAGGTAGAGCTGGACGAGAACCTCAGGCAGGTCCAGACAGAGGAGCTGCGGGTCACCTTTGCCATGAAGACCCTCTCTCTGGTCCGCCAGCAATATGAAATGGAACCTTACCCAGAATACACCTGGCAGGCCGGGTTTGAGACAAAGCTGGCCGTGCCGGTGGACCAGTCCAAAAACCGGGTATTCACCAGTCAGATGACAGACAATGGGGCAGCGCTGCTGCAGGTGGACTACAGCCCCAGCCGGGTGGATGTGGAGCTGGAGACGCCGGAGATGGGATATCTGGGGGACCTGCTGCTGGAATTCCCCGGGTATGGCGAAAAAGACCCCTTGGGCTCCTTTGCCCGGCTTGAGGGTCAATTCCGCGCCGCGGACGGCAGCGGCATAGCGGGCTTCTCCTATGAGCTGGTAAGCCGGGAGGAGCTGGAGGGCTCAAACGGCGCCCGCCGGATGCGGTTCTCCTTCTTCAACGCATATATGCAGGAGGACTGCCGGGGACCCCTGGTGCTGACTGTGACCGAAACGCCCCTGTGGCCCTCTCGGGTGGTGGCGGAGTTCACCATTGACCTGGACACCGGGAGCATTGCCCCCAGCGAGAGCTACCTAAACCAGGGGCTGGAACGGGCGGACACATCCAGGGAATCCTACCCCCTGGATGCAGACTGCTTTACCAACGGCTTTCTGGCTGTCAATGTCCTCCATAGCCAAGAGGATTATATGGGGGCAGCCGTCACCCTGGCGGCAGAGGCCTGGCTGGAGCCAGGGCGGGTCCTGGTTCTCAACGGGTATTCCCAGGGAGCGCTGATGCAGAGCTTTATGGCAGTAACAGGGGAAGATCCTGTGGAGGACGAACAGGGCTCCTACCAGCAGTGGGAGACCGTTACACCCAGCTGGGGTGAGGTGCATACCATGCTGGGCTTTCAGCTGTACCCGCCGGGGAATATGAATGGGACAGAGGGGGGATTCTGGTCAGGGTATGACCGGCTGGAGCTGGTGGACGGCGACACAGGCAAGGTGCTGATTGAGGACCTGATGCAGGCCCATGACCAGGCTGTGGCAGCGCTGACCGGCCAGACCTCAGAAGAAGCCGTCCCCTTAGCCGGAGAGGAGGCGGCTCCCCTCCCATAAACATGGTTTTACATCTGCCCGGCTGACAGAAAAAAGCGCCCCTCTTCCACGCAAGCGCACACGGTGGAAGGGGGCCGCTTTTTTTATTGCGGCCTGGGGCCCGACTGAGGCGCAAAGCCGGGTTTGGGAAAAGACTGGCCCCGCCGGTAGGCCCGGTTAGTTGGCAGCTTGTCTCCTGCTGGCAGACGCTCGCCCCACACTCCGCCGGGGGGCTGCATCGGCCCAGTCTTTACCCTGGAACCGCGTCTCTCTCCCTGTCAAACTGCCGGGCAATCGTAGGGAGGGCTTTTCTGTTCGGGGCTCTGCCCGGCAGGCCCGGGGGGCGGGGTCTGCATCAGCCCAGTCTTTACCCTGGAACCGTCTCTCTCTCCCTGTCAGACTGCCGGGCAATCGTAGGGGGCTTTTCTGTTCGGGGCTTTGTCCGGCAGGCCGGGGAGCGGGTCTGCATCGGCCCAGTCTTTGCCCCGGAACCGCGCCTCTCCCTGTCAAACTGCCGGGCAAGGGGCTTTTCTGTTCGGGGCTCTGTCCGGCTGGCCTGCGGACAATTTGGGGCGCTCTATATGGCCACCCGCTCGCCCCCGGCCTTGTGGAACAGCTCCCGAATCTCTGCCAGCAGCCCTTGATACTCCTCCCCGGCCAGCGCCCCGCTGTGGAACAGCCGCCGGGCGCAGCGCTGGGCCTCCCGTAGCAGCTCTACATCCGTGGCCATGTCCGCAATTTTCATCTGGGGCAGGCCGTGCTGTCTTTGGCCGAAAAAGTCGCCTGGCCCCCGCAGCTTCAGGTCTGCGTCCGCTATGGCAAAGCCGTCCCGGGTGCTTTTGAACAGCCTAAGCCGCTCCACGGTCTCCGGCCCGCCGCTACCGCAGATGAGAATGCAGGTGGACTTGTGCTTGCCCCGGCCAATGCGCCCCCGCAGCTGGTGGAGCTGAGAGAGCCCATACCGCTCTGCGTTCTCAATAAGCATAATGGCGGCATTGGGCACGTCTACCCCCACCTCTACCACCGTGGTGGCCACCAGCAGGCGGGTGCGGCCAGCGGCAAAGTCCCCCATAACCTGCTCTTTTTCGGCTGGCTTCATTTTGCCGTGGAGCACCCCCACCTCTATCCCCGGAAAGGCGGCGCGGACTGTTTCCCCGTAGGAGGCCACGCTCATCATGCCGCTGCCGTCCTCCTCAATCAGGGGGCAGATGAGATACCCCTGCCGCCCCTGGTCCAGGTGCTTTTGAATGTAGCCATAGGCCCGCTGCCGCTTGCCCGGGTCAATGAGATAGGTCTCAATCTCCTGGCGGCCTGGGGGCAGTTCGTCCAGCACCGACACCTCCATGTCCCCATAGGCCATAAGGGCCAGAGTGCGGGGAATGGGCGTGGCGCTCATGACCAGCAGATGGGGGGAAGCCCCCTTCTGGGTCAGGGCCACCCGCTGGTTAACGCCGAACCGATGCTGCTCGTCGGTAATCACCAGCCCCAGGCCCTGAAAACGGACCTTTTCGCTGATGAGAGAATGGGTGCCAATGGCCAGGTCAATCTCCCCTGCTGCCAGCTGCTCTAGCAGCCGCTTGTGTTCGGCGGGCTTGACACTGCCAGTGAGCAGGGCGCAGCGCACCCCCGCGGGCTCCAGCAGAGCAGAGAGGGACTGGTGGTGCTGGGCCGCCAGAATCTCGGTGGGGGCCATGAGCGCCGCCTGCCAGCCGGAGCGGATGACTGCCCAGCAGAGGGCCGCCGCCACCGCGGTTTTGCCGCTGCCCACATCCCCCTGCACCAGCCGGTTCATGGGAGAGGGACCGGCCATGTCGGCAATGCCCTGGGCAATGGCCCGCTGCTGGGCCCCAGTGAGCCGGAAGGGCAGAAGCCTGGCAAAGTCCTCAGGAAACCGGTCCGGGATGGGGTGCAGGTTCTCCTCACGCCGGCCGCTTTTAATTTGCATCAGCCCCAGCTGCAGCACCAAAAACTCCTCAAACACCAGCCGCCGCCGGGCAATGTCCAGATCCTCCATAGACCGGGGAAAGTGGACGTTTTCCAGGGCATAGCTCAGGTGGCAGAGCTGATATTCCTCCCGCAGCCCTGGGGGCAGAGGGTCCTCCAGGGTTTCTGGCAGCTGGGCAAGGGCGTTTTTCACTGCCTGGGCAATCACCCGGGAGGAGAGCCCCTGGGTAGAGGGATAGACCGGCACAAAGCCCTGGGCCTTTCCCTCCTCTACAAAGTCCGGGGCAGTCATGGCGCAGGCAGAGCGGCCTCTGGTCAGCCTGCCCCGAAACAGATAGGTATGCCCTGGCAAAAGCAGACGGGGGATATACCGGTTGTTGAAAAAGGTGAGCCGCAAAACAGACTGGCCGTCATCTGCCGCAGCGTGAATGACCAGGCGGTTGCCCTTAACGCGGGTGACAGTGGGGGCCCCGGTAATCTGGGCGCGCACCACGCACAGCTGGTCTGCCGGGGCTTCGGCAATGGCGAGGGGGCTGGACCAGTCCTGGTAGTCCCGGGGATAGAGGCGCAGCAGGCCCCCCAGGCTGTGGACGCCCAGCTTTTGAAAGAGCTTGGCCCGCTGGGCGCCCACGCCCTTTAGGGCAGAGATGCTGGTGTGAAAACAGGAGGACAAGAATGTCACCTCGCAAACAGAAATCCATTTGATTATACAATGGGGGCCTGGGGATGTCAAGTTGGGGGGAGGAGCGGGAGTGTCATGCCGCGCATTTTATTTGATTTACGTCCAGGATGCCTTGTAGAGGCAGAGCTGCGCGTCCGCCCGTCTCTCCCTTCCACAGAGTGGGTGGATGATATCCAGTTCTGCATTAAAATCCGCGAAAGGGACACTCCCAGGGCATGAAAGGAAGTCGAAAGCAGAGAAGAAAACAGCAGCGCCAGCAGGGCGGAGCTACTGCGCTTTTTTATGCTATAAAGGGATGGCTGGCAGGAACAGCCTGAAAGGTCTCCAGCTTTTTGGGGAGAACACCTGCCGTGACGCGGGCCATACACAGCCCCTCTCTACCGGGAACCCTACGGCGGGGACATGGAATATAATATTACTGTGGACCGGGTAAGGCTGGCCTGAGCCAACAAACGGCACGAAGGATGGGAGGTGTGGCCCGTGGATGAGAGATGTCCCTCTGACCCCCAGGGGGAGTGCCTGGGGCTGATTAAGGCCCGGGAGCTGGAAGGGGACTTGGGGGAGCTGAAAGAGGCGTTCAACGAGCTGCGGCGGCAGAATTCCCACAGGCATGGACAAATCTTCGACCAAATCCATATACTGGAAAAGGGCGATCTGGCGCGAAGCCTGCAATATGACAGCATTATGAGCACCCTCAAGAGTTTGGCTGAGTCTATTGACCTGCTGGGCAAGCGCCTGTCTGAGCTTGAGATGAAGCCCGCCCGGCGCTGGGAGGACGTGGTCAAGCAGCTTTTGGGCATGGCGGTGGCGGCGCTGGGAGCCTTTTTGTTGGGAAAATTTGGGCTGTAGCAGCCCTGAGAGGGAGATGCCTTTACCATGCTGAACTGGAAGGTTCGTATCAAGAACAAGGCTATTGTACTGTGTCACGCCTCTTACAGCGGTAACGGTCCACTGGCCCTCAATGGGCAGCTCCAGGGTCACGCTGCCTGTGGTGGAGAGCGCGCTGACCTTGGTACTGCCGTTTCTGGCCGTGACCACCGCGCCCACGTCCACGGTGACGGTGAGGGTTGCCAGAAAGGTTTGCTCCACAGCCCCGGCCACGCCGAAAATGCTGACACCCTTCTTGATATTGGCGGAGGTGAGGTTGGGGTCTCCCTTGATGATCTGGGAGCCGCCCAGATACTGCCCGTTGGCAATCATCTGGTCCCCGGTGCCTGGGGTGATGGTCCGCCCCGCCAGGGTGGGAATGACGCCCTCCACCTTCCCTGTTGCCGTGTAGGCGGTTTTGGGGGACAGGATATCCCCTGGGGTTGCGGTTGCGTCCCCTGTGCCTGTGCCGGTGGGAATCTGCCGGATGTTCTCCGCCATGTCCGCAAACGTCGCGTCCTCCTGGGTAGGGACCCCCTTGTCAGTAATGGCGGAGGCAATCCGGGCTTTTCCACTACTGACAGAGGTAAAAAGGCCACTAAGAGCCTCCTCCACGCTTTCGTCCTGGTAGGTAATGTCCGCCGCAGTAAGTGGTGGCTCCTCCTCGTCCACAAACTCCACGGAAAAAGGCGGGCCGCCCAGCCCGGTGAAGAGCATAGCCGCGCCCCCCTCTGCTGTGACCACGTTTTCGGGCACAATGCCGCCCCCGCCCCCGGAGAGGGGGCCGTTGTTCTTCCACAGCAGGCTCACGCCATCGTAGACATAGATATCATAGGGAGCTTCTGTGCCCACCCCGTAGGCGTCTCCGGGCTGGGGAAAGGGCTGGGCTGTTTCCAGGTCCAGCGCTGTGGGGTAATACCCCAGAATCGTCAGGCCGCTACCCGGGTCGCCCTTGGGGCCTCTCTGGCCCTCCTTGCCTTCCGGGCCCTGCTTTCCCTCCGGCCCTCGCGGCAAGCCAAAATCCAGGTTGAACACACCGTCCTTTCTGGATTTTGACACAGTGGCGTTCTGGCTGTTTTCCAGGCTGTGGGCCTCCACGGTCATGTCCAGCACCGCGTCTACCGCGCCCTGGGCGCTGTCCGCCGCCTGCTGGGCCTTGTCCACATAGCCCTGCATGTCCGCCACCAGCCCCTGCTTGCCGAACTCCTTGAACTGGGCCCCGGTCATCTTCATGGCCTGTCCCTGCTGCTCCACCACCATGAGAGAGCTGTCGTCCAGGCTGGGGACCTGGGGCAGAGCCCCGATTGTTTTGTCTGGCATTTACGAACCTCCTTCCAGGCCGGACACCCGGGAATCCAGCTCTGTGACCTTGTTTGAAATGGATTGCACCAGCTGGGTCAGGGCTTCCAGCTGTCCGGCTATGCTGCTGACCTGCATGGACATCTCTCCCAGGCTGCGGGTGACAAAGCTGCGCAGGCTGTCCACATCGTTGTCCAGACTGCGCTGGGTCTCGCTGCGGTAGGGGTATTCGTCCTCCAGCTCCTCTTCCCCGGGGGCGGAGAGGTCCGGGTAGCCGTTCCCCTTGTCCTGCACAGCGGAGATCACCGAGTAAACATTCTCTACCGTCACCCCGTCTCCCAGCTCCATGGCCGGGTCAATATTGCCCCCTTCAGCGGTATAGGCGTGGTACTGGTAGCCCCGCACCCTCTCCAGAATGGCCGTAGCCATTTCCACCGTGGCAAAGGGGCACACCGCGTACAGGTCCAGGCCAGTGTAGACCCCTGCCGTTACCGTGGTGTTCTGGTCCACCTGCAGGGTGACGCTGGTAATGCCCGGCCGCAGGCCCCGGTCCTCGCAGCTCATCAGGTCCAGGCCCACAAAAAATTTATCAGACAAGAATGCGCACACCTCCAAATGTAATGGCCTCCCCATGCCGGGTGACCAGATAGCTGGTATCCTCCGGGAAGGAGATCAAAGGGACCAGCCGCAGCTCTCCCCGGTCACTGATACACCAGTTGCCCCCATGGGCGGCGGCAATGTCCCGCAGAGCGTCCCGGCGCAGATACTCTCCCTCCGGGTAGGCCCGAATCATATAGGGGTAGAACACATTCCGGCCGTCCAGCTCCACCTCCATGCTCTGGGCAATGTCCCGGGCAGCCTGCTCCATGGTGGCGGGGAAGGTGAACCCAGGGCGAGGGGTCCAGGTGATATCTGCTTTCAGCATGGCGTCATAGGCCTCAATGGACCATAGCCCATCCTCCCAGCTTCTGCGGTTGACATAGAACACCCCCTTTGGCAGCCACTCCGATGAGCGGTCCCCGTTCACCAGCCGGATATACCGCCTGATCTCCGCCATGCGGGGAATCTCCTGGGCGTACAGGTACAGAGAGAGGGTGGCGCACATGGCGTTGCCAATGCCGAACTGCTCAAACAGGCTGTACTCCACCCTGTGCCCCACCTCCGCCTCAGGCCCGTACCATACATTGTTGATGGAAAAGGCATACTCCTTTTCTGTGTTCTGGTCCTGCAAAAGACTTTTCCAGAGCTCGCTGGTCTGCTGTGCCATATGCGCCCCCTATTGCTCAATGATGTTAAACGAGGCGCTGGTCCAGTCATCCTCCACAGTGTCCATGCCAGTGGAAAACTCTGTGCAGTAAAAGGTCTTGGTCATCACCCCGTGCAGGTCCAGATAGGTGGCCTGAAAAAACTTCTGGCTCAGGTCCTTGTCCAGCTGGGCCAGGGTCTTCCGGGGCGCGGGCATGGTCTTGAAGGTGAGCTTGCGCTTTGTTCCCACCTTGTCCCGGCGCATCAGGCCGGTTTTGGGCCGTCCGCTGTCGCTGGCGTCCAGGTCGTTGCGGGTCCAGCCGTAGCCCTTGGCCTCAATCAGCCGGGAATAGTCGTGGCCGTTGATAATGAGGATTTCATTCTCCATGGTCAGCCTCCTTTCAGGTCAGCAGGGCGCTGCGCCCGCTGGCCCGGGTCATGCGGTTCTGCTCCTGGGTGACAGTTTTGCCCAGCACATGCCGGTCCACCATAATGATGTGCCCTGCCCGCACCGCGTCCAGAATGGCCTGCAGCAGGCCCGTGTTGTCCCCACCGGCCTCCTCCCGGACAATCCGCCGGATGGCATCCTCTGTCACCCCGCTCTGGCCGCCTTCTGCGCTGACCACGGACAGAAATTCCCGGCTCTGGGGAATGACCCCGCCCCCGGCCAGCCTGGGGGTGGGGAGAGAGGAACCAATAAAGGACATCATGCGAGCAGCGTCCGCAGCGGCATTGGTCAGAGTGTAGAACCCGGCGACCGCCTGGGACACGCTTTGCATAATACCGTCAGACATGCGGCGGACATTTTCAACAACGCCGTCGACAGCAAAGGATATACTCTCTCCCATGCTGGAAAAGGACGACAGGACAAGCTTGTACAGAGTCGCAAAAGACATGGCCGCTGCCTGGGATATTCTCTGCCATACGGTCGTAAGGTCCAGTTCTATCATTTTCCAGGTCTCGGCAGTGACAGCCCGAAGGGTCTTCCATATATCCACAATATCAAGCACATCGGAGAAAGTTCCTATAACCCCGTCCGCCATGCTGTTGATGGAGTTATCCACCATCCGCTGGTTTTCCTCCACGCCCACAGCAGTTCCCTCCACAATGCCCAGGCCGATAATGTCCCGGAACAGACGGGAGGGGGAGTTGATGCCCAAGACGTTCTTTGCGGCCTGCAAAGAGTTGTACGCCGCGTTGGCCACCGAGTTTGCCAGCGCCGCTGCCTTGGCCCGCACGCCGGCAGAAATGCCCTCTACAATATTGGAGCCCAGCCCATACCAGCCCAGGCCCTGAACCGTTGCTTTTGCAGAATTGAGGGGCGTGGTAATGGCGCTTGACACCTTGCTGAAATTGTCCTGAACGCTCTTGAGGGCAAACCCCGCCTGTGCCCCCACCTTGATGGCAATGGCGTCCATCTTCTGGTCGGTCTCCCGCTGGCTGTCCCGCCAGGCGCCGGTGATTTTGTCCTTGATCTGGGTGAATTTGTCTGTAGCGGTGGAGTTTAACCCCTCCCAGGCTGTGGTCAATCCCTGAGAAATATCGCCCCATACCGTATCAGTGGATGCTTGCGCATTGTTCCATTCTGTGGAAATTGCTTCTTGTGTTTCATGGAACTTGGAGCCCGCAGTTTTCCCGATTTCACCCCATACAGAACCCAGTCCCTGGGATATGGCACCCCATGTGGTTTCTGTGTCGGTCTGAGTATTGTGCCAGGTGTCAGTGACTGTGGTTTTCGTTCTTTCAGCCCCGGTGGCAGACGTTGTTTGCACATTCTGCCAGGTAGTCGACAAGCCGGAATGAATGAGCGACCAGGTTTTTTCGGTTTCCGTCCGGGTGCCGCTCCACTCTTTGGCCGTGGTGCTTCGGACCGCGCTGGCCTTTACGTTGGTGGTCCGGGTTATCCCACCCCATACCTTTGCAACCGTTGACTCTGCCGCGTCCATCTCGCTTTTGACGCTCCGCCCTGCTCCCTGCATGTTGGTCTCAACAGCTTTTCGGGTATCGTCAGTTTTGGTGGAGGTAATGTGAAAAACATCGTCCCAGAAGTCTCCGGTTCCCTTCAGGGCTCTTTCCAGCAATTCTCCGATAGGCCCAAGAGCATCCATGATTCCTTGGAGAAGCCCGGCAATAATGTCGCCGCCCGCCTGCTCTATCCGTGTTCTGAAATAGCCGCCCTCTGTAAGCCCCAGACCCTTCAGGAAGGGGTCGATGATATGGGTGGCAATCCACTCCACAATGCCCAGCATAGCTTTTTTACAGCCGTTTTGAATACCAACCCAGACATTCCCGCCAGCCTCCTCGATCTCATTTTGAAAAAATCCAATGGAATCGAGCAGACCGTTTGCAATCGCCTCGGCAATGGCGTCAGTAACTCCCAGTACAATTTCACCAGCGGCCCTTACCGCCGCGCCCAAAGCCTCATACAGCTTAGATACTGTAGCACCCCAGTCATGTTTCCCAATTGCTTCTATGAGGCCTGAGGCCATCTCTTTTGCAATTTTGTACCATTCCAAACCCTCCAACAGGCCGATCAAAAGGTCAAGTGCGCCGTCAATGGCATTCAGGAGGGTATCTGCCAGGCTTTTTAGCAGTTCATACCAATCCACGCCATTGATTGCCTCGGCAACATTTCTGCCCAGCCCATTCCAATCGAATGTCTTTATTCCTGTGTTCAAGCCTTTCAAAGCACCCTGAAACAGGGTAGACAACCAAGACCCTAATTCTCTCCAAGGAACTACTTCCATGGCGCTATTCAGCGCTGTTGCAATACCTGAGCCTATCTCCTCAAATGGTATTCCAGAGGTTACTCTTGAAAGGAACATTAACGCAGTAGAAAACAGGCTCCCCAAGGTCTGCCCGATTCCTGCCCACGGGATGTTATGTATTCCGTTATTCAGCCCATTTTTTATGCTGTCCGCAGTTTTTTTCCAGTTGAATCTTTGGACAAATCCGTCCACAAGCTTCTTTCCGCCGTTCAATGCGCCAATTATTACGTCAAACGCGCCTGAAATGGCCTTGTCCCACTCTATATTGTTCAGAACTTCAGCGAGATTGCTGCCGATTTTATCCCACTCAATTTTCTCGTTGATGGTTTCCAGAATGCTGGCGTGCCAGCCCTCCACCATAGAGTTGAACGCGTTTGCCAGCTTTTCCGGCTCCAGATTAGTAATAAAGCCCGCCAGCGTCTCAAGGCCAATTTTAAAGCCCGCCCACAGCAGCTGGCCGAACTCATACCATCTGACTCTATCTACCAAGCCGTTAAAGCACGTGGACAGACTGGCCCCCATTTTGTCCCACTCAAAGGTGGTAATAAAGGGGATCACCAGAGCTAACGCCAAATTTATCCCTTCACCTAAAGCCCGGCCCAACAGGTCCCAGTCAATTTTCTCGTTCAGTCCGTTAAACTGCCTTGCAATCTCCTCGCTTATATATTCGACCTTCTCTAACACGCCGGGAAAAGTAAGCATGGGCGCTGGGGTGGGTCAGCAGCAGCAGAGGGACCAGAAGTGACACGCAGCGCCTTTGCCGCCCGGATTCTGGATATCCAGACCGGCAGCGCTTTCGCCGTGCCCCTCACTGTCACGGTAGACCCGGGTGCGGTGGTGACTGCCGCCAACGGCAGCGAGGCGGTCTCCGGCACAGCGGGAGAGGAGGGTGTTGTGGTGCTTACCCTCACCGCGCCCGGGCTGTGGACTGTGACCGGGACGCTGGGGGATGTGGAGAAGTCCACTACTGTGGAGGTGGCGGATGGGTACAGTGCAAAGTTTAGCCTCACTTCCCGGCTGCCGGAGGGGTACATTGTCGTGGACTATATCAGCAACCCAAATCTGGGATATATCCAAGCCGCAGGGATTCCTGAAAATATTACAGGTCATACCATCGACATGCAGGCAGACTTTTCCGAATCCGGCTCCGGAGCTGTAATGGGGAATGTCTATGATTACCGGCGCAGGTCTACTGCCACTGGGTCCGCTAAATATTCCTGTACCCAAGCGGTCACTTATTTCTCTAAGTACAATTCTGAACTATCTTTGTACATGAAGCAAAATTTCATATTCAACCAAACTTGAGTTTGAGTCTTTTAAGCAGGCCTGCAAATCCCAGGGCGCGGCCATTACCGACAGCATGACCGACGAGGAGGTTCTGGCGGCCATTGAGGCCTTTGAGGACAACCCTCCTGACCCCGGCCCTTCGGTGGAGGAGCGCACCGCCGCCGCGCTGGAATTTCTCGCCATGAGCAGTCTGCCCGACAATCCCTAAGGAGGTGTAATTATGAGCTATGACATCATTAAACGGAAGCCTGTTTGTAAGCTCTGCAATAAGCTTGTTCTGAGCCAGTCTGTCACCTTTACCGGCGGAAATCTGGTGGTCAATCTGCCCGCCGGGTCCTACAACAACGGCGAGAAGTACTGTATTGTGGTGGCCCAGGCCATTCCGGACGCCGCTACCATCAACGCCCCGGTGGTGGTCACCATTGGCACGGGTACAGAGCTCTACCCCCTCACCAACCGCTGCTGTGCCCAGGTCACAGCCTGCGGCATCCGCACCCGGGCCCGCTATTCTACAGTGGTCTCCACCAGTGCGACAGGGGGCAGCTTCCGGCTGTTGGGCAGCGCCTGTCCCTGTCCCACCAACCGCCTGAACGCCATCAACGGGACTGCTCCGGCGGCTCCCACGACGTAAGGAGGCGCTGATATGAAATGGCTCACAAGAATGATGTTGGCTAACCCCCGCCGGGAGGACCAGAGACGGGACGGACAGAGAGAACTGGGGTTTGCCGGTTATGGGGACGGCCAGCCGGAAGACCGTTTTCGGGACCGTCGGGGGCGGGAACACTACGACAATGGCCGGTACGCGCCTCGGAACGATTACAACAGGGATTGGGACCCGCCCCGATACGGCGGCAAGTACAACGGGGAGAGGCCCATGGGCAGCCGGTATCCCCACCCGGAAAAGACCGGGAACCCCTATTACCCCGACCCCAGGTTCATGCCTTATTTTGACGGAGGGAGGGGCCCGGAGAGAGAGGTGCAGCCTGTAAGAATGAACAAGATCGGATTTTCTATGGACGGCGAGCTGGAAAGATATCCGGATGAGTTCCGGGACTACCGGTCCACGGTGGAGCACCCCAGAATGGATGAGATGCAGGCCCGGAAGGGGAGCTTTATGGCTGGGCACAGCGCGGGTGAGGCGGTGCGCCCCATGGACAAGGAGACTGCCGAGGCCTGGACCCGCCGCATGAAAAACGAGGACGGCACCACAGGCCCCCACTGGACGATGGAGCAGACCAAGCAGGTCCAGAGCCAGAAGGGTATTGACTGGGACCCGGTGGAGTTCTGGGCCGCTATGAATATGATCTACTCTGACTACAGCAAGGTCGCAAAAAAGCTCAACATAAACAGCGCGGAGTTTTATGCCTGCATGGCAGAGGCCTTTCTGGACGACAAGGACGCCCAGCCGGATAAGCTGGCGAGGTACTATCAGTATATCGTGAAGCGGTAAAAGGAGCGGCCCCCTGGTAAAGGAGGCCGCTTTTTTTCGATTTGAGAGGGCGAAGCAGGAATTTCAGTGATTTTTGCGTTACTAACAGGTTACTAACAAATTAAAGGAGTTCGAGAAAAGAAAAACCCCGGAAACCGCATGGTTTCTAGGGTTTTTATGGTGGGCGCTAACGGACTTGAACCGCTGACCCCCTGCACGTCAAGCAGGTGCTCTAGCCAGCTGAGCTAAGCGCCCTTACAAGAGAATATTATACACCATCCTTCTCTGAAATGCAAGTCCTTTTTCAGCTTTTTTTCGTATTTTTTGCTCTGGGGACGGGACCATAGAGCCTTATGGGGAAACAGCCCCCCTTTTGAAAAAACCGCAAAAGGACCCCAGGCCATACATGGTACAGCCTGCGGTCCTGGTGGGAGGGATATTTCCGGCCTTCAGGCAGGTGCTACAGCTGGCTGTCCTCCAGCCGCTGGTTCAGCCAGGCCAGCACATCGGCATACACCTGCTCCTTGCCCTTTTCGTTGAGCACCTCATGGCGCATACCAGGGTAGAGCTTCAGCCGCACGTCCCGCAGCCCGGCACCCAGCAGCCAGTCGGCCACCTGGCGGGGGCCCTCGCCATAGCGGCCTACCGGGTCCTGGTCTCCGGCAATCAGCAGCACAGGCAGTTCCTTGGGCACCTGCCGGGCCCATTGAAGGGAGGAGATCTCTCCCAGCCCGGTAAACAGGTCCCGATAGCCTGCGGCAGTGAAGGGAAAATTGCTGAGAGGGTCAGCCTCAAAGTCCCGGCACACACTGTCATCGGTAGACAGCCAGGCAGAGGCGTTCACCGGGCTTTCGATGCGCCGGTTGTACCCAGCGGTGGCCAGGGCGTTCAGCCGGTCCCCTCGGGAGTGGGGGCCCAGAAGCCTCAGCTGCAGGCCAGCCAGGGCCTTGCCTGCGGGAACGCCGGGGTTTTTACCCATTGTACCGCAAAGAACACACCCCCTAAGCCCCTGCCCATACCGGATCAGGTAGGACCGGGCCAGAAAGGAGCCCATACTGTGGCCCATCAACAGCACCGGCAGGCCGGGGTAGTCCTCCATTGCCTGGCCGGTCAGGGTTTTCAGGTCGCTGACCACATGCTCCCACCCGTTTTCGTCGGCAAAATGGCCCTTAATCTGGGCCGAGCGGCCATGCCCGGCGTGGTCGTTCATATAGACGGCAAAGCCGTTCTCAGCCAAAAAGCGGGCAAAATGGCCATACCGGCCGCTGTGCTCGGCCATGCCGTGGGCAATCACCAGCAGGGCCCGGGGAGCCCCATCCACCCAGCGGCGGGAGAAGATCCGCCCCCAGCCGCTGCTGGCCGGGCGGAACCATTCCTTCACTTCAACAGACATGCTGCGCCTCCTTTAGAAAAGGTCCAGAATATGACAGGGCTTGGAATAGAACACCTGCCCAAGAGCCGGGCTGGGCCGGTGGACCTGAACCCCTAGGGTATAGGCCAGGCTGGCCCCGTCCCGGGCTCCGCCCAGCAGCACGGCCAGGTCCCCCACATCCAGGGTGACGTCCGGGGCCTCGTTGGTGGGATCCACCTGGTTGGGCTGTCCGGGGGCAAAGCAGAGGGCAAAGCTCCTGTTGTTCTCAGGGATGATGCTGTCCGTCACCCCCAGCACCAACCGGCCCTCGCCTTGGCAGCGGCAAAGCTCCAACAGGGCTCTGGCATTGACAGCCCGGGCCATGCCGTTGAGCACAGAGCTGCAATTCATGCCGCTGAGCTCAGGGAGCAGCGCGGTCAGGTCTATATGGGCAGGCACGCAGAACTGGATATCCTCAAAGTTGGCGATAAATGCTGTGCGGACAAAGCCCAGCAGACCCATAAGGGCCTGGGGGCTGGCAAACAGAAACGCGTCCTTTGATGAGAACTCCGGCACACAGTGGAGGGTATCCTTCTGCCGGGTGCCCACCAAAAAGCCGCCGGGCGCACCTGCGCTGTCATACCACACAAAGACCCAGCGCTTAGCCGCCAGGGGCTGATCTCCCTCTAAGGCCTTATCAAAGGTCTCCCGCAGGCAGGAGAAGTTCACGTCTCCATACATTTTGTTATAGACCTCCAACAGGGGGGCAAGGCTGTCCCCAGGGAACAGCTGCCGGACCGTGCCCTCCACCTGGGGCAGGGCACGCAAATCCTGAAGCCTCACCGTCCAGCGGACGGTCCGGGCGGCAGAGGCAAAGCCGAACTGTCTATAATAAGCAGTGCTGAAGGGGTACAGGTGGGAGAGCGCGTAGCCCTCGCTGTACAGGTCCCGCAGAGAGGCCTCCATGCAGGCCCGAATGGCCCCGCCCCGGCGGTGTGTGGGCAGCGTAGCCACGCCGCCTACCCCGCCCATTTTGACAATATGGCCGTCAAAGCGCACCTCCTTATGGTTCATCACCAGAGAGGCCGCAGGAGGCTCCCCCTCCTGGGAGAAAGCGCCATAAAGCGCCTCCTTGGGGTTGACCTCCGCAGCCGCAGCCTTTTCCTGTTCCTTCTCAAACTCAAAGGGGCTCTCAAAGGCCACAGCCATATTCAGCCCCGCCCTCCAATACTCCCCCGGCGCCAACTTCCTAGCAAACACTCCAACCACTTCCTTTTTTTAATCCGCCTTTTTGGTGGTGCAGGGCGCGAGGCCCTACCACGATGCTGATAAGTTTTTCTAATCCGCCTTTTTGGTGGCACAGGGCGCGAGGCCCTACCACGATGCTGATAAGTTTTTCTAATCCGCCTTTTTGGTGGCACAGGGCGCGAGGCCCTACCACGATGCTGACAGG
>CAJUNQ010000025.1 GCA_910587835.1 uncultured Oscillospiraceae bacterium
AATGCCGGATTTTTGGTCCAAAGGAGGCGATTTCAAGGAGAAAACCGCAAGTAATACTTGCGTATTACGAGGATTTTCGACGCAGAAAGCGACTGCTTTGGGGCAAAAAGACGGTGTTTTCGATTTTTCAAACGAGCCCTAAACGCTTGCCAAAGCCTTGCTTATCAGCTCTTTGCTTTGGGCGCTCCTATGCCCGACATTGCCAGCCGGACAGCTGAGCCCTTTTGGGCTGTGGAGCAGGGAGGCCCGAAGGGCTGAACAAAGAACCTGATATGTGCCGTAGGCTTCGCAACCCCCAGGGCTTGCGCTTTTTGTCATTTTGTGGTATGATTTTCACTGTGTTCTGCTATCAGACCAAACTATTGAGGAGTGTTGACTATGGACAAGCAACTGACCATCTGGACAGTCATCGGCGTGTACGCCCTGTTCATGCTGGCGGTGGGGATTCTCTACTCCCGCAAGGGCAGCGACATGGCGGGCTTTACCGTGGGGGGCCGCAGCGCCGGGGCCTGGATTTCCGCCCTCTCTTATGGCACCGCCTATTTCTCTGCGGTGATGTTTATTGGCTACTCCGGGGGCTCCGGGTGGAGCTATGGCCTGTGGAGCGTGCTGGTGGGCGTAGGCAACGCGGTGTTCGGGTCGCTGCTGGCCTGGCTGGTGCTGGCCAACCGCACCCGGGCAGTCACCCGTCGGTTCGATATCAAGTCCATGCCCCAGCTGTTTGAAAAACGCTTTGGCAGCCCAGTCATGCGGCTGTTTGCCTGCGCGGTTATTTTTGTGTTTCTCATTCCCTATTCCGCGTCAGTGTATAAGGGGCTGACCAGCGTGTGCTCGGTGATTCTGGGCATTGACGAGGTGGTCTGTATGATTATTATTGCCATTGCCTCGGCCCTGCTGCTGGTTCTGGGGGGCTATATGGCTACGCTGAAAGCCGACTTTGTCCAGGGCTTTGTGATGATGATCGGGGTTTCGGCACTGATTGTGCTGGTGGTGCTTTCGCCCCAGGTAGGGGGGCTGAGCAATGGCCTCGGCAGAATGATGGACTACATGCGGAGCCATGAAATGGCCCCCCTGCCCGGCAAGTCCGCAGTGGCTTTGGGGTCTACTCTGCTGATGACCAGCTTTGGCACCTGGGGCCTGCCTCAGATGGTACATAAATATTACGGCATCCGGGACGGCAAGGAGGTGAAGCGGGGCACAGTGATCTCCACGGTGTTTGCCCTGCTGGTGGCTGGGGGCGGGTACTTTATTGGGTCCTTCTCCCATCTGTTCTTTGGCGAGACCATGCCTGATGGGGGGAAGGACTTTATTGTTCCCCTGATGCTGGACACTGCCGGACTGCCCAATATATTGATCGGGGTGATTCTGGTGCTGCTGATTTCCGCCTCGGTGTCCACCCTGTCCAGCATTACGCTGACCGCCTGCTCTACCATGACCATGGACCTGGTGAAGCCTGCGGCGGAGAAGGCGGGAAAGAAGATAGAGGACCACAACCTGACTGCGCTGACCCGTATTCTGTGCCTGGTGTTTGTGGTGCTGAGCTACTTGATTGCCAACTACCCCACGCCTATTCTGGAAATGATGTCCTACTCCTGGGGAATTATTTCGGGGGCGTTTCTGGCTCCTTATCTGCTTTCGCTGTACTGGAAGGGAATTAACCGGACAGGCGCCTGGGCAGGGATGCTGGGGGGATTTCTGACAGCGTTTTTACCGGCGGCGGTGTCGGGGTTCACTACGCCGGACGGGCCGCTGTATGCGTGTATGGCGATGGCAGTGAGCTTTGGGCTGTGCTTTGTGGGGAGCAAGGTTGGCGCGGCCATGAAGCTGCCCGGCTGGGAGCCCCAGGAGGCATTTACCGAGAAGAAGGGCTAGCTCGCGGGCAAAAAAGCCAAAGCGAATGAGAAGCAAACGAGCGCGAGCCAAAAGTTTCGTCGTCTCCGCTGTCGCGTCGGTCGGCTCGGGACGGTCGCCACTGGCGACCCTCGCCCTTTTCAAAGGTTGCAGGTCGTGGGGCAGAGCCCCACGACCTTGACCTTAAACGGCGGCGCAGTAAGCAAAGGCGCGAGGTACGAGTTTGCTCCCAAATCTCAGTTTGGAACGGGGTAAGGCTGCGCCGCCGTCGACTTGCCGCAGGCAAGTCAGATGCCGCAGGCAAGTCGGACGTAGCGAGGTCGACCGTAGGGAGACCAGCGGCCTGCCCGCTGCCGGAAAATTCAGGGGAAGTAGTCTGCCGGTACTTCTATCAAAGGAAACCGGAACAAAAAAGAAATAATATTATTTTATTCTCCCAGCTGGCGGTGTGCAGCCGGTAAATTCAGAGGAAGAAGCTCCCAGTTTCGCCTTTATGGAGCGAAGCTGAAGCAAAGATAAAGGAGGAAACCAGTATTACCCAGCGAGCGCAGACGCGCGGCCCTTGCGCGGGTGCGGAAGGTTTGCGAAGCAAAGCTTCTACCCCTTGCGGAGCAAGGGGGCGAGCGTCCTGGCTTGCCGATCCCTCTGTCACAAGAAACCGGAACAGAAAAGAAAAATGCTGGCTTTCGGAGAAGATAAAACATAAAGCATCACATCATCCGCTGCCCGGTATGGGCCAGAAAAGCCGGTATGAACAATATTGTCACTCTTCCACATATCCCGGGCCAATCAAATCATACTATATTCTGTGAAAAGTATACCCGCGGAAGGTGGAAGACAGTATGTGTACCTGTATTGCGATGAAAACGCAGGACGCCTATTTTGGCAGAAGCATGGATATTGACTACCGCTTTGGGGAAAAGGTGGTGGTCACCCCCCGGAGCTACCCCTTTGCGCTGCGGAGCGGCGGCAGCTTTGAGACCTGGTATGCTATGGTGGGCATGGCCGCCGTACAGGAGGGCTACCCCCTGTACGCGGAAGCCACCAACGAAAAGGGGCTCTCCATGGCTGGGCTGAACTTTCCGGGCAATGCCCGATACTTCAAGCCTGTGCCCGGCAGGACCAATTTGACCCCCTATGAGTTCATCCCCTGGGTGCTGGGGAATTTTGCCGGCGTGCAGGAGGTGCGAAGGGAGCTGGACCGGGTCAACCTGACCGATGTGCCATTCTCCCCCTCCATGCCTGTGGCGGAGCTCCATTGGATGATCAGCGACGGGGAGAATTCGCTGGTGGTGGAGCAAACAGACACCGGCCTGCATATTTACGACAACCCTACCGGTGTGCTGACTAATAACCCGGAGTTCCCCTTTCATCAGATGAATCTGAATAATTATATGAATCTCAGCTGCCAGCCGGCTGAAAACCGCTTTTCCTCTCAGCTGAAGCTGGCGTCTTATGGGGCGGGCATGGGGTCTATCGGCCTGCCTGGGGACGACGCCCCCTCCTCCCGGTTCATCCGGGCCTGCTTTTGTAAGATGAACTCCCAGTGTCAGACAGACGACGCCAGCTCGATTGCCCAGTTTTTTCATATTCTGGACGCGGTGTCGATTGTGCGGGGAACAGTGAAGCTGTCAGACAAAAAATGCAGCCTCACCACCTATGCCTGCTGTACCAATGCCACCCGGGGAGTCTACTACTACAAAAGCTACAGCAACAGCCAGCTTACCGCTGTGCGCATGACCGACGACAACAAGAACGCGGACCGGCTGAGCGTTTATGAGATGGAGGAGGCTCAGGCCGTCCGCTATTTGAATTAGCCTTTGTAAGGAGACGAGAAAATGATCATTGACATGCACACCCACAGCTTTCCCGAAAAGCTCGCGGCCTCCACTCTGGAAAAGCTCAGCGCCGCCAGCCATACCCGCCCGTTTACCAACGGCACCCCCGGAGGGCTTCAGGCCTCTATGAGAGAGGCAGGGGTCGACCTCTCGGTGGTGCTGCCGGTAGCCACGTCTCCACGGCAGGTGGAGCATGTCAACGACGCCTCTGCCCGGCTCAACGAGACTGCGGAGGAGACCGGGCTGCTCTCCTTTGGGTGTATGCACCCGGACTATGAGGGCTGGCGGGAGGAGCTGGCCCGGGTGAAGGCGCTGGGGATGAAGGGAATCAAGCTGCATCCGGTGTATCAGGGGGCAGACCTGGACGACCCTCGCTATCTGCGCATTCTGGACCGGGCGGGAGAGCTGGGCCTGGTGGTGGTTACCCACGCGGGGCTGGACGTGGGCTTTCCTGGGGTGGTGCGGTGCTCGCCGGAGATGGTGCGTCGGGCTGTGGCCCAGGTGGGCCCGGTGAAGCTGGTGCTGGCCCACATGGGGGGCTGGCGGTGCTGGGACCGGGTGCTGGAACTGCTGCCAGAGCTGCCGGTACTGATTGACACCAGCTTTTCGGTGGGGAGGATGAGCCCCCTGAACGATGGATTTTATCAGGAGGAGGAGCTGAGGCTGCTGGACAGCAGAGGCTTTTTGAAGCTGGTGCGGGCCTTTGGGGCCGGACGGGTGCTGTTTGGCAGCGACAGCCCTTGGAGCGGACAGAAGGAGAGCCTGGAATGGGTGAGGTCTCAGCCGCTGACAGAGGAGGAACGGACCGCGATTCTGGGCGGAAACGCCCAAAACCTGCTGTCGGTATAGGCAGGCAAAGGAAAAAGCTCTTGAAGCTTCTGCAAGAGGCTTCAAGAGCTTTTGGTTTTAGCTGTCTTTCATTTTGTTGGCCGCTATATTTCCGCAATGCTGTCCTGGTTCACCAGCTTGATGCCCTTGGCCGCCAGGGCGCTCCCCGCTTTTTTCACATCCTGCACCCGGAAAATCATGTATGCATGGTCCACGTCGCCGCCGCCCAAAAAGGCGTACATATACTCTACATTGACCTCCACCTTCCGCAGTACCTCCAAAACCTGGTGCAGTCCACCGGGCTCATCGGGAATAAGCACTGCCAGCACAGGCGTCAGCTGGTGGATAAAGCCCCCGTCCTTGAGCACCGTGGTGGCCTTATACACATCGTCTACAATAATGCGCACAATGCCGAAGTCTTTGGTCTCCGCCAGGCTCAGCGCCCGCATGTCAATGCCGTTCTCAGCCAGCAGGCCGGTCATGGTGGTGAGGGTGCCGGGCTTGTTCTCCAAAAATACAGAGATTTGGTTGACTGTCATGAGATGACCTCCTCTATCTTGTGGTTACTGGCATATCTATGTGGGAACCTGTCAGATTTTCCGCTTGTCAATCACCCGCACGGCCTTGCCCTCGCTGCGCACAATGGACTTGGGGGCCACCAGCGTCACCTTGGCGGTGAGGCCCAGCATGGACCGGAGGCCCTCTGCCAGCTCCTTCTGCCGGGCGGACACATCGCCCAGGTTGTCGGTGAACATCTCAGGCGTCATCTCCACCTGTACGTCCAGAGTATCGGTGTTCTTCACCCGGTCCACCAGAATCTGGTAGTTGGCAGAGTAGCCGTGGTTCAGCAGCACAGTCTCAATCTGAGAGGGGAACACATTGACGCCCCGGATGATGAGCATGTCGTCGGTGCGGCCCTGGGGCTTCTGCATTTTTACATGGGTGCGGCCGCAGGGGCAGGGCTCCCGGGTAAGGGTGCAGATGTCCCGGGTGCGGTAGCGCAGCAGGGGAAAGGCCTTTTTGGTCAGAGAGGTGAACACCAGCTCGCCCTGAGCGTCCTCGGGCAGCACCTCGCCGGTCTCGGGGTCAATGATCTCGGCAATGAAGTGGTCCTCGTTGACATGCATGCCGCTCTGGGCTGAGCACTCGAAGGACACCCCTGGGCCGGAGAGCTCGGTGAGGCCGTAGATGTCATAGGCCTTGATGCCCAGGGTGTTCTCAATGTCCCGGCGCATCTCCTGGCTCCAGGCCTCGGCCCCGAAGATGCCTGCCTTCAGGGGGATGTCCTCAGGCCCCAGGCCCATCTCCTTCATGGTTTCGCCGATGTAGGCGGCGTAGGAGGGGGTGCAGCACAGAATGGTGGCGGAAAGGTCCTGGATGAACATAATCTGCCGCTCGGTGTTGCCGGAGCTGGTGGGAATGGTGAGGCAGCCCACCTTGTGGGAGCCCCCGTTAAGCCCCGGCCCCCCGGTGAACAGGCCGTAGCCATAGCTCACCTGACACACATCCTCGTTGGTGCCGCCGGCGGCCATAATGGCCCGGGCGCAGCAGTCCTCCCACAGGTCAATGTCCTCTTGGGTGTAAAAGGCCACCACCCGCTTGCCTGTGGTGCCGGAGGTAGACTGGATGCGCACACAGTCCTTAAGGGGCGCCCCCACCAGACCGTAAGGGTAGGCCTCCCGCAGATCGGCCTTGGTGAGGAAGGGCAGCTTATGCAAATCGTCAGAGGACTTCACATCGGCGGGGGTCAGTCCCTTTGCCTCCATTTTTTTCCGGTAATAGGGCACATTGTCCCACACATGCCGCACCTGGGCTACCAGGCGCTCATCCTGCCAAGCCTTAATCTGCTCCCGGGACGCGCATTCGATCTCGGGTTGATAATAATGCTCCATATAGAATCCGTCCTTTTGTTTTCAGAATGTGGGCCTTGCGGTTGAAGGCGGGAAACGCCTGCCCTTACCGCTCCACCAGCTCATAGGACCGGCCCGCAAAACCCAGTTTTTCCGCCACGTCCAGGGTGTGCACGCCGTTGCGGCTCTCAATGCGCTCAATCAGGTCTCCCTTGCCCGGGTCCTGGCTGGCGTACACCAAGTCCAGGCAGGCCTGATCCAGGGCCAAGGGGTTCAAGGAGGCCAGCACGCCAATGTCCCCGATCTTCGGGTCCTCGGCCACGGCGCAGCAGTCGCAGTCCACAGACATATTGGCCATTACGTTGATGTAGGCTACCTTACCCGCAAAGCGCGCCGCAATGGACTGAGCCGCCTCGGCCATGGAGGCCAAAAAGGAGTCGTGGTCCGCGCTCCAAATCTCTTCCGGAACCCCCGCCCCGTGAATATGGGCCTTGCCGTGGGAGGAAGCGATGCCGATGGAAATGTTCTTGATGGCTCCGCCAAAGCCGCCCATAGGATGGCCCTTAAAATGGGAGAGCACCAGCAGGGAGTCGTAATTTTGAAGGTTTTTGCCCACAAAATTCTCCTTAAGGAAGGTCCCGCCCTCTACCGGCAGGGCGATTTCCCCTTCCTCGTCCATAATGTCCACCGGGGCAATGTCCGTCCAGCCGTGGAGCTTCATGGTCTCCCAGTGGGCCTCCGTTGTGTTGCGCTTGCCCTCATAAGCGGTGTTGCACTCCACAATGGTCCCCTGGACCTGATCGATCATAGGCTTCCAGAAATTGGGCCGGATGAAATTCTGGTTGCCCACCTCGCCGGAATGGACCTTTACCGCCACCTTGCCGGGCAGCTCTACCTCCAGGGCCTCATACAGGCGGATGACGGTCTCGGGCGTGATGCTTTTTGAGAAATAAACCTTTGCTTTTTCCATGATTCGCACTGCCTCTCTGTTTTTTATAGAATAATGTTTTAGGACGTCTTATGGAATGGCCGTAAAGCTCCCATAGGGAGTTCCCGCGTTTGCGGCCTTACGGCCTCCCGCTCCCCTCTAATATACGCAGCGCCCGGCCCACCCCTAGGGAGATGAGCCCGAAGCCCCACAGCTCCACCAAGTTGGCCTTGCCCGCGTAAAAATGGGTAGTCTCTGGCCGCAGGGAGGCGTAAAAGGACAACAGCCAATACAGCAGGGCCAGCACCACGCAGATGGTCCCAAAGGCGTAAAGGGCCCACACTAAAAAGCTTCCCAGCCGGGTTTTCACGGCAGGCTCCCCTCCTTCCTCTGGCCGGGCCAGGCCCAGCCTGTTTGGCAAAAAACGTTCATAGAAGCCCCCCTCTCCGTTGTTTAGGGCTTGTTTGAAAATAGAGAAAATGCCGGATTTTTGACCAAAAGGAGGCGATTTCAAGGAGAAAACCGCAAGTCAATCTCGCGATTGACGAGGATTTTCAACGCGGAAAGCGACTGCTTATGGGCACAAAGACGGTGTTTTTGATTTTTCAAACGAGCCCTATGCGTTCTTACCCAATTGGAAGGCTCTTTGGTTCACCTCTAAAAATTTAGCGGGCACACAGGCCTTTATGGCCTCCTGCCAGGCGCTCTCCGGGAAGTCGAAATAGTGGCTGAGCCGCCCCAGCAGCACCAGGTTCACCGCCTTTACGTTTCCCGCCCGCTCCGCCAGGGAGAGGCAGTCCAAGGGGTCCACCGCGGCCCCGGCGGCCTGCATTTTCTCCGTCAGGCCCTGGGGGTATTCCGCCGCGCCGGTAATCACCGGCATGGGGTCCATGCGCTGGGTGTTGGCCACAATCCGCCCCCCGGGCTTCAAATATTCCAGCCAGCGGGCGGCTTCCAACAGCTCGAAGGAGACAATGGCGTCCGCCTGCCCCTTATCGATCACCGGGGAGGCCACATGCTCTCCATAGCGCACAAAGGTAACCACGCTGCCGCCCCGCTGGCTCATGCCGTGGACCTCGCTGACCTTTACGTCAAAGCCCTGGCCCAACAGCAGATGGCCCAGCAGCTTGCTGGCCAGCAGGGAACCCTGGCCCCCCACGCCAACGATCATAATATTTTTGGTCTCCATCATTCTGCCTCCTTTCCGGCTTCCAATGCCCCAAAGCCGCACAGCTGGCCGCAAACGCCGCAGCCCACGCACTGGGTGGCGTCTACCCGGGCCTTGCCCCGCTCCATGGAGATGGCGGGGCAGCCAATCTTCATACAGGCCTTGCAGCCCCGGCACTTGTCTGGGTCCACCTTAAGGGCGGGCTTGCGGGGCACATATTTCAGCAGGGCGCAGGGGCGGCGGGAGATGATCACCGAGAGCTCCTCCGCGGCCAGCTCTTCTTTTACCGCCGCCTCACAGGCCTTTAAGTCGTAGGGATCCACCACCCGCACCCGGTTCACGCCCATTGCCCGGCAAAGGGCCTCCAGGTCGATCTTCCCGGCGGGCTCTCCCCGCAGGCTGAAGCCTGTGGTGGGGTTTTGCTGGTGGCCGGTCATCCCGGTAATGGAGTTGTCCACCACAATCACCGTGGAGTTGGACTGGTTATAGGCCGCATTGGCCAGGCCCGTCATGCCCGAGTGCACAAAGGTGGAGTCGCCAATGACCGCCACGGTTTTGACCTGGGCTTCCCGGCCCAGGGCCTTGTTGAATCCGTGCAGCCCGCTGATGGACGCGCCCATACACAGAGTCATATCCATAGCGGAGAGGGGGGGCATGGCCCCCAAGGTGTAGCAGCCAATGTCCCCCAGCACCGTGCAGCCCAGCTTGTGCAGGGTGTAGAAGAGCCCCCGGTGGGGACAGCCCGCGCACATAACGGGAGGCCGGTTGGGCAGTTCCTCTTCCAGCTTGACGCTGGCCGGAACCGGCAGGCCCAGCTTCTCCGCAATCCGGTTCTGGCTCAGCTCACCGGTAAGGGGGAACAGCTCCTTGCCCCGGACGTCCAGCCCCAGGCCCCGGCAGCAGCCCTCCAAAAAGGGGTCGCCCTCTTCCACCACCACCAGCTGGTCCACTCCGGCGGCAAAGTCCCGGATTTTCCGCTCTGGCAGAGGCCAGACCATGCCCAGCTTGAGCACGGGAAACCGGTCCCCGCAGGCCTCCTTGACGTACTGGTAGCAGGTGCTGCTGGCGACAATGCCCAGGCTGCGGCTGCTGCCTTCCTCCACCCGGTTTAAGTCCGCTGTCTCGGCCCAAGCGGCCAAGTCCAGCAGGCGCTAGATCGGAAGAGCGTCGTGTAGGGAAAGAGT
>CAJUNQ010000026.1 GCA_910587835.1 uncultured Oscillospiraceae bacterium
AACTGCGCCCAATACTCCCTGGAGGGCTCCCGGGTGTATGTGACCCTTTCGGCCCAGTCGGGAATGGCCCAGGTGAGCGTCCGCAATGTGTCGAAAACAGAGATCACCATGAACGGCGAGGACCTGACCGCCCGTTTTGTGCGGGGCGACCAGAACCGCACCACCGAGGGCAGCGGCCTGGGGCTGTCCATTGCCAAAAGCTTTACCGAGGCCTGCGGGGGCCAGTTCTTTGTGCGCACAGACGGAGACCTGTTCGTGGCCACGGTGCAGCTCCCTCTGGTAGAGGCGAAGGGGTGATTTCCTCCCTCTGGGCGGGGCCGCTTTCCTGTGCAAGAATGTCCCCGGAATATTTCAGGACAGCAAACCCGCAAAGGGTTTTGAACGCGATTTCTTTTTTGTTTCAGCCTTTCTCGGCAGGAGTACCGGCAAGCCCCCTCCCCTGAATTTACCGGCTGCTAGCAGGCCGCTGGAAGAAAAAATAATATTATTTTTTAATTTTCTTTTTTGTTTCAGCCTTTCTCGACAGGAGTACCGGCAAGCCCCTTCCTCTGAATTTACCGGCTGCTAGCAGGCCGCTGGAAGAAAAAATAATATTATTTTTAATTTTCTTTCTTTTTTGCTTCAGCCTTTCTCGACAGGAGTACCGGCAAGCCCTTTTCCCTGGATTTACCGGCTGCTAGCAGGCCGCTGTTTGACCTGCGGTCAAAGGCGCTCAGTGCGGCGGCGCAGCTTTACCCCGTTTTGTACTAAGATTTAGGAGCGAGGTACTGCCTCGCTCCTTTGTTGTCTGCGCCGCCTAAGTTCAAGGTCAAGGTCGCCTCCGGCGGCCGAGTTCACGAAGTGAACTCGGCGACTTGCGCGCCGCGCAAGTCGGAGGACCGCGAAATTTACTTTCCTTAGAGGTTTCAACACACAAGAGTTCGCAACGCGAACTCGGCGACTTGCGCACCGCGCAAGTCGGAGGACCGCGTTATTTTTGCACCCCTGCGCGCTTACCCCTTTCCTTCTCCCCTCTCCTATGCTATAATAACTACAAGCTACTTTGCGCGGGGAACAAGCCCAAAGTGCAGATGCCGGTAGCGCGTTGCTCCGCGGCTCCGCGACTTGCCCACCGCCAGGTGTGCTATAATACCCCTAGCCCCACCCACCCCAAAACCCAGGAGGTCACCACCATGAAAACCGTTACCCTCGGCCGCACCGGCATTGCCGCCAACAAAACCGGCTTCGGCGCTCTCCCCATTCAGCGGGTCTCTCACGACTACGCCGCCAAGCTTCTCCGCAAGGCCTACGATGCCGGCGTCAACTTTTTCGACACCGCCCGCTCCTATTCCGACAGCGAGGAGAAAATGGGCCTGGCCCTTGCCGGCGTCCGCGAAAATATCTTTATCGCCACCAAAACCCCCTCTACCACTGTCGAAGGCTTCTGGCAGGACCTGGAAACCAGTCTGCGCCTGCTGAAGACCGATTATATCGATGTCTACCAGTTCCACAACCCCGCCTTCTGCCCCAAGCCCCAAGACGGCACCGGCCTTTACGAGGCCATGCTGCAAGCAAAGGAGCAGGGCAAAATCCGCCACATCGGCATCACCAACCACCGGCCCTGGGTGGCCGAGGAGGCGGTGCGCTCCGGCCTGTACGAGACCCTGCAGTTCCCCTTCTGCTACCTGGCCGCAGAGAAGGATATCGACCTGGTGAACCTGTGCAAAGAGAACAACGTGGGCTTCATCTGCATGAAGGCCCTCTCCGGCGGGCTGATTACCAACGGCGCGGCGGCCTATGCCTGGCAAAACTCCTTCGACAACACCCTGCCCATCTGGGGCGTGCAGCGTGAGGAGGAGCTGGACGAGTTTTTGGGCTACATGGCCTCCCCCACGCCCCCCAGCATGGAGGACCCTGCCGTAAAGGCGGTGATTGAGAAGGACCGCCGGGAGCTGATTGGCAATTTCTGCCGGTCCTGCGGCTACTGCCTGCCCTGCCCGGCCAACATCAACATTCCCCAGTGCGCCCGCATGAGCCAGCTCATCCGCCGCAGCCCCTCGGCCAACTGGCTCACTCCCGAGGCCCAGTCCATGATGCAGAATGTGGAGAACTGCCTGGAATGCGGCCAGTGCAAAGCCAAATGCCCCTACGAGCTGGACACCCCCGCCCTGCTCAAGCAAAACCTGGCGGACTACAAGGACATTCTGGCAGGCAAAGCCCAGGTCTGAGCCCGCCCAGTCAGCAGAACCGCCCGCGCCCCACAGTACACAGTGGCGGCGCAATACCCCGCCGACCGAGCTACCCATGACGGCCCCAGCTGTAAGGAGCCCAACTGTCAGCCCACTCGCCCCCGACAAAGAACCCCACTCCCCGCCGGACACACCAACACCGCCCAGTCCGCGGAGCCGCCCGCGCCCCATAACACGCAGCGGCGGCTCAGCACCCTGTCGGTTAGGCCTACCCATAAGGGGCCCAGCTGTAAGGCCCCCAGCCGTCAGCCTGCGCATGCAGGTGCGAAAACGCCCTCCCGCTGTTCCGGTGGGAGGGCAATTTTTTTGAAAAAGGGGTTGACTCTCCCCCAACGTAATGGTATATACTGTAGCCTGTCAGGAGGGATGAAGATGTGGACAGTCCAACAGGTCAGCCGGCTGGCGGGGGTGAGCGTGCGCACGCTGCACCATTATCACGCCGTGGGGCTGCTTCCGCCTACAGCGGTCACCGGCGCAGGTTACCGGCTGTATGACGGCAGGGCTCTGGAACGCCTGCGGACTATTCTGCTGTTCCGGGAGCTGGAATTTTCCCTGAAGGAGATCAAGACCATTCTGGACAGCCCGGACTTTGACCAGGACAAGGCTCTGGACCAGCAGATCACCCTGCTGACCCTGAAAAAAGAGCGTTTGGAGGGGTTGATCCTCCTGGCAAAAAAGCTGAGAGAGAAAGGAAGCGAAAGCATGGATTTTTCTGCGTTCGACGCCAGCAGGCTGGACCAGTATGCCGCCCAGGCCAAAGCCGCCTATGGGGGC
Source organism: uncultured Oscillospiraceae bacterium (assembly GCA_910587835.1). Lineage (GTDB taxonomy): Bacteria > Bacillota > Clostridia > Oscillospirales > Acutalibacteraceae > Acutalibacter. The sequence goes on from CAJUNQ010000026.1 coordinate 3,003, forward strand.
ACCGGGGAGTACCGGGAGTTTGAGGAGAAAAGCAAGGGCCGCACCCCAGAGGAGTCCCGGCAGCTGCAGGCCCGGCTCATGGAGCTGTTCGCCCAATTCGGCAAAATGCGCGCCCTGCCCCCCGAGTCCCCGGAGGTTCAGGCCCAGGTGCAAGCCCTGCGGGACTTCATCAGCCGGCACTATTACACCTGCTCCCGGCAAGTGCTCTCCGGGCTGGGGACCATGTACGCCGGCGGCGGAGAGATGACCGCCAACATCGACCAGGCCGGAGGCAGCGGCGCCGGTGCCTTTGTATGCCAGGCCATACAGGTCTACTGCGCCCAGGAGGACCAGCCCGGCTAAAGCAGCCAGCCCGGCGGCGGGTGTCGTTCATGCAGCAACGACATGCCCGCCGACCGGGCTTTTCTATGTTTACCTAACAGCTATTGGTGTACTTGTGGGCTGTACTTGCCCTGTTTGTGGGGACACCAGTCTGCCGCGCCCAGGGGGAGTAGCCCCTCAGTCAAAAAAGCCCGGCGGCGGGTGCCGTTCATACGGCAACGAAGTGCCCGCCGACCGGGCTGTCCTATGTTTACCTAACAGCTATTGGTGTACTTGTGGGCTGTACCGTCCTTGCTTGTGGCGACACAATCTACCGCGCCCAGGGGGAATAGCCCCGCAGTCAAAAAAAGGCCCGGCGGCGGGTGTCGTTCATGCAGCAACGACATGCCCGCCACCGGGCTGGTTTGTTTTATTTCGTCACGCGCCGCCGGTGCGCCGCAGGCGTTCCAGCACCCGCCGCAGGGGGCGGTACAGCACCAGCATCAGCAGAAAGTTGCCCCCGGCGTGTATGGCGTCAAAGGGCAGGCCCGCCAGCGTCCAGGTGAGCATCATCTTCGGCCCGCCTATGGGCAGGTATGCCAGCGAGCACAACGCCCCGAACCCCAGCCCGAAAACCCCTGCGGCCAACGCCCACTGCCAGGCCCGGTCCCAGCCGAACCGGCGCAGCAGCAGAGTCAGCAGGGCCAGCAGGGGCCAGATGTACAGGTACATGACCCACCACAGCCCAAAGCCGTACAGCAGGCCCTCTAAAGCCAAAAAGACCCCCACAGCCCCCAAAGCCGCCCCCCCGAACACCAAAGTGAACAGCATGACCAGCAGAGTCACCGGCTCAAAATTGGGCAGAAAGGCCATGACCTCTTTGGAGACCGTGAGCAGCACCCCCATCATGGCCGTGAGGCAGAGGGTGAAAAGGGGCCTGCGCATGTCAATAGCCCACGGTCAGGGTCAAGCCGTAGGCCGCCCCCTCTGTGATGGGGGTGGAGTCCACGCCGGTGGTAGCGGTCTCCCCGTCTACGGTGAGGGCCCACCACTGCTGGGCCCCGCTGTCGGCGGTCTCCCCGTCTACCGTGGTGACGAACAGGCCGTACTGGCCCTCCTCGCCCTCAATCAGCCCCTCCGCTGCCAGAGCGTCCCCCAGCATCTCCTTGTCCGAGCTCAGGTCAAAATTTTTCACCGAGCCGTCGGCATGGGTGACCGCCAGGGTAAAGCTTTTGACTTCTCCCCCGCTGCCGCTGCTTTTGCCGCAGCCGCCCAGGGCCAGGCAGAACAGCAGGGCGCACAGGGCCAGGGCCGCGAAGCCGTTGGTTTTTGTTTTCATACTGAAAAAGCCTCCTAAAAAATAATTTTTAGGCCGGCCTGACCCCCTCTACACGCGGGGTCAAAGAGCGCGGTTTTCACGCTCCTGCCGGGTCCGCTGAGCACCCGCAGCGTTCCGGCGGCCCTCCGGGCAAGTCTTCCGGCTCGGACCTCTCTGCCCACCCCGCAGCCTTCCCGGCGCATAGCCAGTGGCCGGCCGACGGCCCCGGCCCCCTCCCCGGGCTGGAGGGGAGGGAGGCTGGGCTGGACGCGGCCGCGGGCCCAAGGGCCCGGCAGGGGGGACTCCGTCCACACGGCGGCGGGACCGCCAGGGATTCTCACACGCCCCGGGGGGCGCCGGCTGAAAGCAGGGCTTCAGCCGCCTGTTCCTGTCTTCGGCCTGCCGGCGGCTCCCACCCCCGGCAGACGACCTCGGAGTCCTAATTTTCATAGGATAGCATGGAAAAACGGAAATGTCAAGCGGGCCCCTATCGCGGGCGGCAAAGCCAAAGCGTAACGCAAGCAAACCAGCGCGGTGAGAGGAGTCCAGAGGAGCTTGCTCCTCTGGCAGGTTCTTAGGGCAGCGCCCTAAGCCGCCGGAGGCGACCTTGACCTTAAAAGGCGGCGCAGACAACAAAGGAGCGAGGCAGAACCTCGCTCCCAAATCTCAGTAGAGAACGGGGCAGAGCTGCGCCGCCGTACTTAGCGCCTTTGACCGCAGGTCAAACAGCGGCCTGTACGCTGCCGGCAAATTCAGAAGAAAGGGCTTTATGTGTCCCCCCCATATACCGAGACAGAAAAAGCTTTTCTTTTGGCGGACTGTGTGCTGTTGTCAGATTGAGAGGAAGGGGCTTCCTGCTTCGTTCTTGTCGGGCGAACATGGAACAAAAAGATAATAATTATATTGAGTAATAAAAGGCCTCCGGGCGCAAAGGCCGCGCCCTACGGCAAGACCTTGGGGCTCTGCCCCAAACCCCGCAAGGGGCCTAACGCCCCTTGACCGCGCAATTTTGCATAAAGGCGTCTGTTTCGCAAGGGGGCTTTTTTGTCAAATTCAGAGGAAGGGGCCTTGTGTGTCCCCCCATATACCAAGACTGAAAAAGCTTTTCTTTTGGCGGACTGTGTGCTGCTGTCAGCCTGAGAGGAAAGGGCTTCCTGCTTCGTTCTTGTCGGGCGAACATGGAACAAAAAGATAATAAATATATTGAGTAATAAAAGGCCTCCGGGCGCAAAGGCCGCGCCCTACGGCAGGACCTTGTGGCTCCGCCCCAAACCCCGCAAGGGGCCTGACGCCCCTTGACCGCGCATTTTTGCATAAAGGCGTCTGTTTCGCAAGGGGGCTTTTTTGCCAAATTCAGAGGAAGGGGCCTTGTGTGTCCCCCATATACCAAGACTGAAAAAGCTTTTCTTTTTGCAGACGGCGCGCTTCGTTCTTGCCAGGCGAACACAGAGCAAAAAAGAAAATATGATTTTTCCACAGAGCAGACAGCGAATGTCCGCCCCTTTCATCATATAAAAGGAACTCCCTCAGCAGCCCTCGCAGGTCATCATGCGGATAATCTCCTTGTCGGTGGAGGCCATGCCGTTGCGGGCCAGGGAGCACACGTTGAGAATGGTGGCCTCCACCCCTTTGGTGACAATGCCCTCGCCCCCAAAGAACTGGGCGTTGTGGCGCTGCATTTGCAGGCCCAGCAGACCCGCCTCCACTGCCGAGGCAATTTTTGCCGCGCAGCTGGGCTTGGCCCCGTCGCAGATCATCCCCGAGTTGATGGCCACCCCGTTGACAATGGTGTGGGCAATCTCACTCAGCCGCCCGCCCATCAGGTAGCAGACCCCCGCCGCAGCCCCGCACCCGGCGCTGGTGGCCCCGCAGTAGGCGGAGAGCTTGCCAATGCCCTCCTTCAGATGAATGGTGACCAGGTTGGACACCACCAGGGCCCGCAGCAGCTCCTGGCGGGAGGCCCCCATGTCTTCGGCGTACACAATCACCGGCAGAGACGCGGTGAGGCCCTGGTTGCCGCTGCCGGAGTTGATGACCACCGGCAGCTCGCAGCCGCTCATCCGGCTGTCGGACCCGGCGGCGGCCATAGCCTTGGCCCGGTTGTGCACCTGGTCCCCATAGGCGTCCAGCAGAATTCTGCCAATGCCCGCGCCCCATCTGCCGGTGAGGCCCTCTTGGGCCACGGCGGTGTTCAGGGCAATCTGCCGTTCCAAAGTGGGGGCCACCAGGTCCAGGTCCACCTGCCCGGCAAAGTCCACAATGCCCTCCACAGTCAGACCACTGCAGGCTGTGGGCTCGGGGCCGGCCTCCTCATAGTCCTCCGCCGCCAGGGCCTCCCCGTCCCTCTCTACCCGAATGACATGGGTGTGGGAGCCGGCAATCTCCACAAAGGCGCTGTGCTCTCCCGCCCGGACCGTGACCTGGATGTTCAGCAGCCACTCCCGCTGAGAGCAGCCCACGGCAATGGGGACCCTGTCCAGATACCGGCGCACCCGGGCAATGTCCTCCTCTGTGGCCTCCGAGATCACCTCCAGCTTTCTGCCGGCCCTTCCCGCGGCAATACCGGCGGCTGCTGCGGCGGCAATGCCCCGCAGGCCCTGGGTGTGGGGCACCACCACGCTTTTCACGTTTTTCAGAATATTGGGGCTCACCAGCACCTGCACCTGCCGGGGCGGCTCCCCCAGGGTCTCTCGGGCAAGGGCGGCGGCATAGGCCACGGCAATGGGCTCGGTGCAGCCCATGGCGGGCACCAGCTCCTCCTTCAGAATGCGCGCATATTGGTCGAGCATTTCCTTTGTCATAGGGCACTCTCCTCACGTCCCCCGCCGGACCGGACCGGAGGGATGAATTTTGTCTGATTCAATCAGAATTCTACTCGGAGAAGCGCTTCTCCTTGTGTTTGTCAGAACACATTATATCATAAATCTACTCGGAGAAGTCCGGTGCTTTTGCGTAGCAAAAGAGAAGCGCTTCGCGCTTCAGGGCTTCTCCTTGTGTTCGTCAGAACACATTATATCATAAATCTACTCGGAGAAGTCCGGTGCTGTGACTTGGCATCGCCAAGTCATGCGTAGCAAAAGAGAAGCGCTTCGCGCTTCAGGGCTTCTCCTTGTGTTCATCAGAACACATTATATCATATTTTGTCGAGAGTGGCAAGAGGCGGCTTGGGGGCTTTGCCCTTAAAAACTCTGCCGCCATGGAAAAGTCGGACGACGCTTTTCGGAACGCTTCACCAAAGCCTTGCTTACAAACGCCTCGTTTTTGACACTCCTGAGACGCGGCCTGTCCTACCGCGCATTTCATTTGATGCACGGCCAGGGGCCTTTCAAAGGCGGGCCGGCGCGTCCGCCTGCCTCTTCCAGGGCCCCGGTTCTTCCCCGGAGCAGCCGGATGATATCCCCCCTGCATAAAATCCGGGAAAGGGACGCTCCCCCTCCCCTGCCCGGAGACGGAAGCTCCCCTCTGTTTTCAGGTCGGCGGGCATGTTTCAAAAAGGAAATATGAGCTTGATTTTCTATGGAGTTTCCCTTATAATATAGCCAAGTATGTTTGCTGAAAAATATCCTATCAAACAGGGAGGCAGTCAAATTGCAAAAATGTATTTTAGTGGTGGACGACGATGAGATGAACCTGAGCAGGACCCGGATCATTCTGCGGAAGGACGGCTATGACGTGCTTTTGGCAACCTCGGGCATGGAGGCCCTGCACATGCTGAAGCGGCACCATGTGGACCTGGTTCTGCTGGACATTGAAATGCCCAAAATGAACGGCTTTGTCACCTTCCGCCGCATGAAGGAGCAGGTGGGAGAGGTTCCCGTCATCTTCCTCACCGCCTCCGGGCTGGAGGACGACGTGGTCAGCGCCATTCGGCTGGGAGCGGTGAACTACCTGAAAAAGCCCTTCGAGCCCCAGGAGCTGCTCAGGCGGGTCGCCTTGGAGCTGGAAAAGCAATGAGGGCGGACGAACGGACAGGCATGCACCTGCTGCTGGCGGTGATTACCAGCGTCTTCAGCGGAATACTTAATTTTGTCACGGTTTTTATGGGGTGGGAGCTGTGGATTGTGCCCCTGATGGCCGCGGGCTGCTTGTGCGTGTGGGTCCTGCATATCGGCCGAATCGGCTCCAACACCCTGTACGAGACCCTGTGCGGCGGGCTGCTGCTGCTGCAATTCTTCTTTTTCAGCGTGCACGAGACCAGCCTTTTCGACATTCCCGCTATGGCCGGCATTATGGTCTTCTCGCTGTTTGTGCTCAACCAAAAATGGATTCTCCACGCCACGGCCGCCCTGTATGTGCTGGCGATGCTGTACCACGCCTTTATTCTGGGCACCATCACCCCCGCTATGGAGCCTCAGGACCTTTTGCGCCTGGCTTTGGGGGCCCTGGTGGTGTTTGGGGGCACGTCCCTGGCCCGATACTGGATTAACCGGCGCATGGCCCAGAAGAAGTGGTATGAGGGCCTGTTTGAGGAGATGCGCACCGTGGAAAAGCAGAACGCCGTGTTTTTGTCCAATGTGTCCCACGAGCTGCGCACCCCCATCAACATGGTCATCGGCATCAGCGAGGTGGCCCTGGGCAAAGAGCTGGCCCCGGACGTCCGCTCGGACGTGTCCTCTATCGAGCTGGCGGGAAAGCGCCTGTCCAGCCAGATTAACAACATGCTGGACTACACCGAGATTGTGGCCGGCACCCTGACCCCCGCCAAGGAGGAGTATATGATCACCTCGGTGCTCAACGACGTGATCACCTCCACCGCCCTGCAGACCAACCGCCAGCACCTGGAGCTGGTGTTTGACATTGACCCCAAGGTGCCCGCCGTTCTCATTGGCGACGCGGAGAAAATCTCTCATGTGCTGAAGATTCTGGTGGAGAACTCCATTAAGTTCACCGAGCAGGGCGGCGTGAACGTCCGCATCGGATACCGTCAGGAGGCGTATGGGGTCAACCTGGTCATTGACATCCACGACACCGGCATCGGCATGACCGACGCCCAGCTCACCAAAATGTACGACGACTTTTACCAGGCGGACAGCGGCAGCAGCCGCTTTGCGGGGGGCCTGGGGCTGGGGCTTCCCATTGCCCGGGGGCTTCTCAACGCCATGGGGGGCTTCATTCATTTTTCCAGCAAAACCAAGGAGGGCCTGCACGCCCACATTGTCATCCCCCAGAAGGTGGTGGACCGGCGTCCCTGCATTGCCCTGAACCACGCGGACCAGCTGTGCATCGGGTGTCTGTTTAAGCCCGACAAATATACCAGCGACGAGGTGAAGGGCTATTACGACGGGCTGATTCTCAGCCTGATGCAAGGGCTGGGCGTCAAGGGCTATCAGGCCCACAATTTTGAGGGGCTGCTACGGCTGCAGCGCAGCTATGCCCTCACCCATGTGTTCATCACGCAGCCGGACTACGAGGAGAACCGGGCATACTTTGAGGACCTGGCCCAGACCCAGCGGGTGATTGTGATTGCGGACAGGGATTTCGCCCCGGACAGCGAAAGCGGGCTGCTGGTAATCCACAAGCCCTTCTCCGCCCTTTCCGTGGCCAACCTGCTTAACGGCGAGCTGAGCGAGCGGGGCTTTGCCGAGGACCAGGCCGCGGGCCGCAGGCCCTTTACCTGCGTGGGCGTGCGCGCCCTGGCCGTGGACGACGAGGAGATGAACCTGGTGGTGGCAAAGGGCGTGCTGGGCGCCTATGGCATTGAGGTTGAGACCTGCCTGAGCGGCAGAGAGGCCCTGGCCCTTTGCGAAAGCGAGAGCTATGACATCATCTTTTTGGACCACATGATGCCCGGCTTTGACGGGGTGGAGACCCTCAAGCGCATCCGCGAGCTGCGGGAGGGCATGTATCAGGACCTGCCGGTGATTGCCCTGACCGCCAACACCGTCAGCGGCGCGCGGGAGATGTTCCGCAACGAGGGCTTTACCGAGTTTGTCCCCAAGCCCATCGAGCGCACGGTGCTGGAACGGGTGCTGCGCAAGGCGCTGCCCAAAAGCTGCATTCAATACAGCCAGAGCCCCGGCCAGGACCCGGCCCTTCCGGACGCCGCCGCCGGGGACGGTCTTTTGCAAGCCCCCCCTCCCGCCCCTGTGAAGGCGGAGGAGAAGCCCGCCGGGCCCGCAGCGGACGCCGCCCCGAAGGCGGAGCCCCAGGCTCAGGCCTCTCCCTTTGGGGCCCTGGCCCAGGCCGGGGTCAATGTGCAGCTGGGGCTGGACTACTGCGCCGGAGACGAGGACTTTTACCGGGAGATGCTGGGGATGTTCTCCGGCCAGGGCCAGGCCAAGCGGGAGGAAATTGCCGCGCTGTATGAAAGCGGCGACTGGCCCGAGTACGCCGTGAAGGTCCACGCCTTAAAAAGCACCTCTCTCACCATTGGGGCCGAGGCGCTCTCCGCCCAGGCAAAGGAGCTGGAGCTGGCCGGGAAAAGAGGCGACGGGGACTTTATCCGGGAACGCCACCCCGCCCTGCTGCAGGCCCACGCCCAGCTGTGCGGCCAGATTGCCGGCATCTTGTAACAGGCCCCTGCCGGCCCTGAATACCGTGTTGAAAGGGATGTAAGACTGTGTGATTAAAAAATGGTTTGAGATTATCAACGACCACCGCATCAGCCTGCGCGACCGGATGTTCCGGCTGGTAACCGTCACCTGCATGGCCGCGCTGATGCTCATCATGCCCATGGGCAGAAATATCTGGAACATTCTGGTGCTGGCAGTCAGCCTGGCTGCTATGGGGCTCATTGTCAAGCTCAGCATCCAAAAGGAGCGCATTCAAACCGGGGCCACGGCCATCACCGTTTTGCTGCTTCTGCTGTTTCCCGTCAGCTTTTTCTCGGCGGGCGGGTTTTACAGCGGGGTGCCGGAGTGGTTCATCTTCTGCTTCATCTATGTCTGCCTCACCCTGCGGGGCCGGCGCATGGCCGTGTTTTTTGTGCTGTGCATGGCAGAAACCCTGCTGTGCTATGCCGCCGCCTTTTATTTTCCCCAGCTGGCCGCTCGAAGCACCCAGCAGACCTCTTTTTTCGATTCCGCCTTATCCGTTATCATGGTGGGCTTTCTCACCAGCGTGCTGCTCATGTTTCTTAACCGGATGTATGAGGAGGAGAACAAGCTCTCTCAGCAGCAGAAAAAGGAGATTGAGGAGCTCAACCGGGCGGAAAACCACTTTTTTTCCAGCATGAGCCACGAAATCCGCACCCCCATCAACACCATCATCGGGCTCAACGAGATCATTCTGCGGGGGGACATTCCCGAGGACGTGGCCGAGAACGCCAGAAATATCCAGGGGGCCAGCAAGCTGCTGCTCACCCTGATTAACGACACCCTGGACCTGTCCAAAATCAAGTCGGGCAAAATGGAGATTGTCAACGTCTCTTACGAGACCGGGGCCCTCTTCTCTGAAATTGTCAACATGATCTGGATTAAGGCCAAGGAGAAGGGGCTGGAATTCCGGCTGCATGTAGACTCCTCTATCCCCAGTATGCTCTGCGGCGACGAGGTGCGCATCAAGCAGATTCTGATCAACCTGCTGAACAACGCGGTAAAGTATACCAGCGAGGGCTCGGTCACCCTGTCGGTGCGGTGCGAACGCCAGGCCCTGAACCGGGTGCGGGTGTGGTATTCTGTAGAAGACACCGGCCAGGGGGTGAAGAAGGAGAACATCCCCTACATCTTCAACGCCTTCCGCCGGGTGGACGAGGAGCGCAACCGCTTTATCGAGGGCACCGGGCTGGGGCTCAGCATTGTGCAGCAGCTGGTGGAGATGATGGGCGGCGAAATCAGCGTGAACAGCGTTTACACCAAGGGCTCCACCTTTATTGTCCGGCTGGACCAGGACATTGTGGACGAGCGGGAGCTGGGCGCCTTTACCCTGGCCTCCCGGGCCAAAAGCCACGAGGGCGACCAGTATAAGCAGAGCTTTGAGGCCCCGGACGCCCATATCCTCATTGTGGACGACAACGACATGAACCTGATGGTGGTAAGCAAGCTGCTGAAGGACACGAAAATTCAGATTGACACCGCCAGCAGCGGCCCCGAGTGCCTGCGCCTGACCCAGAACCACCGCTACGACTGCATTCTTATGGACCATATGATGCCGGAGATGGACGGCATCCAGTGCCTGCACGCCCTGCGGGCCCAGCCTGTGGGCCTGTGCCAGGACGTGCCCGTGGTGGCCCTTACCGCCAACGCGGGCAGCGACAACCAGCAGCTCTACCGCAAAGAGGGCTTCAGCGGCTACCTGGCAAAGCCGGTCAGCGGCGCGCTGCTGGAGGCGGCTGTGCTGAGCATTCTGCCCAAGGAGCTGGTCCGCATCAACGAGGAGGCCAGCCAGTCGGACATTGAAAAGGACATTCTGATTTTCGAGCAGGTAAAGCGGCGCTCCATTCTGGTCACCACCGACAGCGTGTGCGACCTGCCCGGCTCTTTGAAAAGAAAGTTCGGCATTGCCGTGTGCCCCTACTATGTGTGCACAGACGAGGGTCGCTTTTTAGACGAGCAGGAGCTGAAGGCGGACGAGCTGCTGATGCACATGGCGGAGGGCCGCACCGGCTTCTCTCAGGCCCCGGAGGTGGAGGACTATGAGCGGTTTTTCGCCGGCAAGCTCACCGAGGCCCAAAACGTGGTGCACATCACCATGGCAAAGCATGTGAGCGCGGGGTATCAAAACGCCTGCGAGGCGGCCAAGTCCTTTGAGAACGTCACGGTCATCGACTCGGGGCATCTCTCAAGCAGCATGGGGCTGATGGTGCTGTGCGCGGCCTACATGGCGGAGCGCCACGCCGCCAAAGAGGAGATCGCGGCCGCCCTTGAGCGGATGAAGCGCTTCATCTCCTCGGCCTTTATTATCAACGACACCTCCATGCTCCGCCAGGCCGGGCGGCTCTCCAAGCATATCCAGGTGCTCTGCGACTCGCTGCTGCTGCACCCGGTGCTGGTGCTGAGAAAGTCCCGCATGGCGGTGGGGGGCATGAAAATGGGGGGCTTTGCCCGCACGGCGAAAAGCTATGTCCGGCAGCTGCTGCTGGACACCCGGAACATTGACCGGCGCATTCTGTTCATCACCTACTGCGGCATGGATGAAAATAAGCTGCGGTATATTCAGGAGCTGGTAAAGCAATACTGTCCCTTCGAGCGGGTCTACCTGCAAAAGGCCTCCTCGGCCATTGCCAGCAACTGCGGCCCGGGCTCCTTCGGCCTGCTGTTTATGCGAAGGGACGACGCCGACGCCTCCTTCTTCCAGGCGCCGGACCAGGAGGAAGCCGGTTAGGGCTTGGTTGAAAACAGAGAAAACGACGTATTTTTGCCCAGCAGGGCCTGTAGCAACGAAGAAAGCCGAGAGCTGCGCACGGCTCCCCGGCAAATCCTCCGGCTGGCGGTTTTTTTGACGCGGAAGGGGTCCGCTTTCGATGTTCGCTTTGCGAAACCGGGCAAAAAACGGCGTTTTCCATTTGTCAACCAAGCCCCGGGCTCAGGGGAAAGCGCAGGCGGACCTGCCGCGCTTTCCCCTTTTTGCTAGAGTCAGTTTAATAAACAGAGGAATGCCGGATTTTTTGGCCGGAAACGAGGGATTTCAAGACAGAAACCCGCAGTTTTTGACGCCAAAAGCGCCGTTTCCGGTCAAAACAGGCCCTATTTCAGAGCTTAAAATCAACTTCGGGGCGGGCTCCCCCACCCCGCAAAACCGAGAAACCCTGCCGGCGGCGCAGCCTATGCCGCCGGCGCAGCGAAAAAGGAGGGGCTATGCCCATCAACAAAGCCATGCTCGCAGCCCTCAGCCTGCTCTCTTACCCAGAGCTGGAGGTGGAAAAAACCTACCGGATCGAGCGGCGGCTGCAAAGCCTGACCGCCCGCCGTGCCCGAAAGCCCTGGCTCTACCGAATCTGGGAGCACCAGGTGTCCTCTGGGGGCGGCCAGGCGCCCATGCGCATTTTCACCCCCAGGCAGCGGAGCCGGGACTGTGTGCTGCTGTTTTTTCACGGCGGGGGCTGGGTGACCGGGTCTATTGACTCTTACGACGGGATCTGCGGGGACATGGCCGCCCAAACCGGCTGCGTGGTGGCCTCGGTGGACTACCGGCTGGCCCCGGAGCACCGGTTTCCCGCCGCGGTAGAGGACTGCTACGCCGCGGCCCGGGAGGTCTTTCTCCACAGCGATCTGCTGGGCTGTCCCTGGGAGAACGTGGTGCTGGCCGGGGACAGCGCGGGGGGCAATTTAGCCGCCGCGGTGTCCCTGATGGCCCGGGACAGGGGGGAGTTTCTGCCCCGGCGGCAGATTCTCATCTACCCCGCCCTGGCCAGCGACCACTCGGAGGCCTCGGGCTTTCCCTCTGTGCGGGAGAACGGCACGGGCTATCTGCTCACCTCCAAGCGGGTGCGGGAGTTTTTCGCCCTGTACCAGGCCGGCGAGGAGGACCTGCGCAGCCCCTATCTGGCCCCCCTGAACGCCGAAAGCCTGGCCTGTCAGCCAGACACCCTGGTGATTACGGCGGAGTTCTGCCCCCTGCGGGACGAGGGCGAGGCCTATGGACAGAGGCTGCGGGAGGCGGGCTGCTATGCCCAGGTCCGCCGGATTCCCGACGCCCTGCACGGCTTTTTCTCTCTGCCCCTGTGGTTCCGGCAGGTCAGGGACGTGTATGAAATCATCAACGCTTTTTTGGAGGGGGATTATGAACGATAGAAGCTATCTGCCCTGGTGGAGGCTGGACAACGCGGCGAAAATATTCCCCTCCACCAGCTCGGCCCACGATTCCAAGGTGTTCCGCTTCTTCTGCGAGCTGAAGGAGGAGGTGGAGCCCGCAGCCCTGCAAGCTGCCCTGGACCGGACCATGGAGCGGTTTCCCCTTTACCGCTGCGTGCTCAAGCGGGGGTGGTTCTGGTACTATTTGGAGGACAGCCCCCTGCCCGCTGTGGCCCGGCCCGAGGACCTGCCCCCCTGCTTTCCCCTGTACCCCTCCGCCCGGCGAAGCCTGCTGTTTCGGGTGCTCTACTACCGCAGGCGGGTCAGCCTGGAGGTGTACCATGTGCTCTCAGACGGGGCCGGGGCCCTGGACTTTCTGCGGGCCCTGGTCTGGGAGTACCTCTCAATCCGCTACCCCCAGGCCGGCCTCCCCCAGGGCGGCGCGCCGGCCTTTGGGGTATCTGACCAGCAGAAGGAGGCGGACAGCTTTCAGAAGTACTACGAAAAGCCTGCCCGGCGGTTCGGCCTGGACCCTGCCGCCTACCAGATTCCCGGGGAGCGTCTGCCCAAAAACCGGCTGGCCATTCTCGAGGGCCGCATCCCCACCGCCAGCCTGCTGGCCTGCGCCCGGTCCCGGGGGGCCACCCTTACCGAGCTGCTCACTGCGGTTCTGCTCCGGTCCATACACGAGGGTATGCGGGTGCGGGACCAGAAAAAGCCGGTGGTCATCACCATTCCGGTGAACCTGCGCAACTACTTCCCCTCCTTTTCCTCCCGGAACTTTTTCGCCATTATTCATGTGGGCTATGACTTTGGCAGGAATGAGGACAGCCTGCCCGCTGTGCTGGCCCAGGTGAAGCGCAGCTTTGAGGAAAAGCTCACCCAAGAGCAGCTGAAGGCCCAGATGAACAGCCTGTGCGCCCTGGAGCACAATTTCCCCATCCGCATGGCCCCCCTGCCTCTGAAGGACGTGGTTCTGCGCTGGGCCAACCGTCTGGCGGCCCATGGGGCCACCGCCTCCTTCTCCAATGTGGGGCGGCTTGCCATGCCAAAGGGCGCGGAGAAATATATCCGGCAGTTCGGGGTGCTCACCTGCGCGGGGTGCCTGCAGGCCTGCGCCGTCTCCTTTCAGGACAGCTTTGTCATCACCTTTGCCAGCCCCTTCCGCTCCCGTGAGACTGAGCGGGTGTTCTTTCAGGAGCTCTCCCGGCTGGGGCTGGACGTTACCCTGACCACAAATATTGAGGAGGAGGCGGAGCAGCATGTTGTTTTGTGAGCAGTGCCGGGTGCATGTCACAGGCTCCTCGGGCCGGTGCCCCCTGTGCCAGAGCCCCCTGACCGGCCAGCCGGAGGAAAACGCCTACCCAGTCCTCCGGGCGGGAAAAAGCCCCCTGCGCCTGCCCCTGCGGCTGGCCGCTCTGGCCACGGTGGCAGTGGCCGCAGCGTGCTTTGCCATAAACCTCAGCCTGCCGGACACCGGCTGGTGGAGCGCCATTGTGGCCGCTGCCCTGGCAAGCACCTGGCTGCTGCTGGGGGTGACGGTCCGTAAGCGGGGCAGCCCCATGAAGGCCATTGTCTGGCAGCTGGGGGCCGTCTCCGCCGTCACCCTTTTGTGGGACCTGTGCACCGGCTTCGCGGGCTGGTCTCTGGACTTTGTTCTGCCCATCTTCCTCCCCTGCGTTCAGCTGGCCGCGCTCATAGCGGCAAAGGCCCTGGGCCTGCGCCCGGCGGACTACCTGTTCTCCCTCACCCTGTGCATTCTGGCGGGCTTTCTCCCGCTGATCCCCCTGCTGTGCGGCGCGTTGGGGGTGGTCTACCCCTCGGTCATCTGCGCGGGCATCAGCCTGGTGGCCCTGGCCGCGCTGCTTCTGTTCAAAGGAGCCGAGCTAAAGGCCGACGCCCAGCGGCGGCTGCACCTTTAGGGCTGGTTCGGGAATAGAGAAAGCGGCAGATTTTTGAGCGGAAGCGGCCCATTGTAAGGAAAAAACTGCGGGCTGTACATGCTGTACCACGGCACCGCAGTACCATTGTACTGCCGCATCGTTGGACTGTCGTACTTCCCGTACCGCGTGGATTTTCAGCGCGGGAAGCGTCCCCATCCAGGGCTTGCTTGAGAATAAAGGAAGCAGCAGATTTTGAGCAGAAGCAGGCCCATCTCAAGAAAAAAACGTGGGCTGCACACATTGTACCACAGCGCCGCAGTACCGTTGTACTGCCGCATCGTTGTACTGTCGTACTACCCGGTACCACATGAATTTTCAGCGCGGGAAGCGTCCGCCTCTGGGCAAGGGGCGGGCGTTTTTGTCTTTTCAATGGAGCCCCGCGCCCGGCTCTGTCTCCCGCCGGGGCGGGGCTGAAAAAAATTCCCGGGGCGGGGCGGGCTTAATTTCAAAAAGCCATTGCATTCCCGGGTTCTTTGGGTTATACTGGTGCCATGCAGAGCCGCCAGGCTCCGCAGTCCTATAAATTCATCAGGAAAATGAGGAATCGAATATGAGCGGCAACACCATGTGGGCCCTGGTCAAGGAACAGCCCGCCCAGGGCCTGTGGATGAAGCGGGCGCCCGTTCCCCCTGTGGGCCCCAACGACGTGAAGATCAAAATCCGCAAAACCGCGATCTGCGGCACCGACGTACATATCTACCAGTGGAACGACTGGGCTCAGCACACCATCCCCGTCGGCCTGACCGCGGGCCATGAGTATGTGGGCGAGGTGGTGGAGGTAGGCCCCGGCGTGGAGGGCTTCCGCCCCGGAGACCTGGTGTCCGGCGAGGGGCACATCACCTGCGGCAAGTGCCGCAACTGCCTGGAGGGCCACAAGGAGAACTGCAAGGAGGCCAAGGGCGTGGGAGTCAACCGCAGCGGCGCTTTTGCCGAGTATCTGGTCATCCCCTCCTCCAATGTGTGGCCCTGCAACCCCCATGTGCCCGAGGAGCTGTACGCCATCTTCGACCCCCTGGGCAACGCCGCCCACACCGCCCTCTCCTATGAGGTGCTGGGCGAGGACGTGCTCATCACCGGGGCGGGGCCCATTGGCATCATGGCGGCGGCCATTGCCAAGTTCTCCGGCGCGCGCCATGTCATCGTTACCGACATGAACGACTACCGGCTGGACCTGGCCAAAAGGCTGGGGGCCACGGAGACGGTCAACCTGAAAAACCGCAGGCTGGCCGACGTGATGAAGCAGGTGGGCATGACCGAGGGCTTTGACGTGGGCATGGAGATGTCCGGCAGTCAGGCGGGGCTTTCGGATATGATCAAAAACATGAAGCACGGGGGCAAAATCGCCCTGCTGGGCCTGCTGCCCGCCAGCACCCAGGTGGACATGGAGACGGTGATCTTCAACGGGCTGAACCTGCGGGGCATCTACGGCCGCAAGGTGTGGGACACCTGGTATAAGATGACCACCATGATTCAGGCCGGGCTGGACATTGCCCCCATCATCACCCACCGCTTTGACATTCGGGACTATGAAAAGGGCTTTGAGGCCATGATCTCCGGCCAGTCCGGCAAGGTGGTGCTGGACTGGACCCATATCAACGACTGAAAGGGAGGGCATTGCTATGCCGCGCAAGGATGATATTCTGAAAATATACGCCAAAGAGGTGGAGGACATTCGGGCAGCGGGGCTGTTCAAGGGAGAGGCCCCCTTTGTCTCCCCCCAGGGGGCCCGGGTGACCCTGGAAGACGGCCGCCGGCTGCTGTGTATGTGTGCCAACAACTATCTGGGACTGGGCAACAGCCCCAGGCTGATTGAGGCCGCCAAGCGCACCTATGACGAAAAGGGCTACGGCCTGGCCTCGGTGCGGTTTATCTGCGGCACCCAGGACATTCACAAGCAGCTGGAACAGAAGCTTTCGAGCTTTTTGGGCGCCGACGACACCATTCTCTACTCCTCCTGCTTTGACGCCAACGGGGGGCTGTTCGAGACCCTGCTTACAGCAGAGGACGCGGTGATCAGCGACGAGCTGAACCATGCCTCCATCATCGACGGGGTGCGCCTGTGCAAGGCCAAGCGCTACCGCTATAAAAACAACGACATGGGGGACCTGGAAGCCCAGCTGAAGGCGGCGGATGAGGCCGGGGCCCGCATCAAGCTGATTGCCACCGACGGGGTCTTCTCTATGGACGGCATCATCTGCAACCTGAAGGGTGTGTGCGACCTGGCGGACCAGTACAACGCCCTGGTGATGGTGGACGACAGCCACGCCGTGGGCTTTGTGGGCAAAACCGGCCGGGGCACCCCCGAGCACTGCGGGGTTGAGGGCCGGGTGGACATTATCACCGGCACCCTGGGCAAGGCCCTGGGCGGGGCCTCCGGGGGCTACACCAGCGGCCGGCAGGAGATTATCGACCTGCTGCGCCAGCGCAGCCGCCCCTATCTGTTCTCCAACACCCTGGCCCCCGCCATTGCCGGGGCCAGCATAGAGATGCTGAACATGCTGGAGGAGAGCACCGCCCTGCGGGACCATTTGGAGGAGGTGACCGGCTATTACCGGCAGCTGCTGGTGGAGAACGGCTTTGACATTATCCCCGGCGCCCACCCCTGCGTGCCTGTCATGCTCTACGACGAGAAGCTGGCGGTGGAATACGCCCGCCGGATGATGGAAAAGGGCGTGTATGTGGTGGCCTTCTCCTACCCGGTGGTGCCCAAGGGCCGGGCCCGCATCCGCACCCAGGTCTGCGCCAGCCACACCAAAGAGGACGTGGAGTTTGCCGTACAGTGCTTCAAGGAGGTTCGGGACGAGCTGAAGTAAGCCGCCGCCCTTGAGACACAGCGAAGGGCTCTCTGGCCTGGGCGCGCCGGTCAGAGAGCCCTTTCATACCTTCCCAGGCCTCCCACCTCTGTACTGTAGGGAAGCCCGACACAGAAGCGAAAGGCCTTTGAGAATTTACCGGTTCTCAGGCAGACAGCGCAAGCCCTTTGATTTTCAGAAAGGCGGTGTGTCAGATGAAATGTCCGCGCTGCGGCGCAAATCTGCCAAAGGGGGCAAAAGCCTGCGGCAGCTGCGGCGCACAGCTTGTGGCAGGCCAATACTGCCCCCATTGCGGCAGGGTAATCCCCAAGGGTTCTCCAAAATGTCCAAAATGCGGGAAGGACCTTGCCCAGCCCTCCCCTTCTCCCGGCCAGAAAAAGCCCCTGACCCGTCGCTGGTGGTTCTGGGCAGTATGCGCGCTGCTGACGCTGGGCATCATCAGCAACCTGGGCCAGGCCATGAAAAAAGGCGGCGGAGGCTCCGGCTCAGGCCGGGCCAGCTCCGCTTCTGCTGTGGAGTCCCCTTCTCCCGCCCCCACGGCAGCCCCCACCCTGCAGCCCGGGCCAACGGCCAGCCCATCGCCTGCGCCTACGCCTGTTCCCACGCCCACAGCCACCCCGGCTCCCACACCAAAGCCCACCCCGGAGCCCACCGCAGCGCCTACCCCAGAGCCTACGCCCCAGCCCACCAAAGCCCCCACGCCCCAGCCCGGCAATGGTGGAAGCAACAACTTTGACACATACGACAATCCCGACCAACAGCAAACCAGTGCCAAGTATGTACTAAACACCAATACGATGAAATTCCATTTTCCCCAGTGCAAGGATGTCAAGAAAATCGCACCGGACAACTACGCACCATTCGACGGCACCAGAGATGAAGCGGCCGCCAACGGCTATTCTCCCTGCGGCCATTGCAAGCCATAAAGCGTGCCCGCCCCAACGCCGGGGCGGGCTTTCTCTCTGGTCAGCCCCCTCTGGGCGGGATTATTTTCTCTTTTTCACAATAGCCTATGGACTTTTCTCCCCGGTCATGGTATCATTTACCTGTAGCATTTTACTTCAGGAAGGAGCTGCTCTGCAAATGGACATAAAAAATCTCGTCTCACAAATGACTTTGGAGGAAAAAGCCAAATTCTGCTCCGGCGCGGACTTCTGGCATGTGGAGGGCCTGCCCCGGCTGGGCATTCCCTCTGTTATGGTTACCGACGGCCCCTGCGGGCTGCGCAAGCAGGCCGGCGACACCGACCACCTGGGCCTCAACGCCTCGGTCACTGCTATCAGCTACCCCACCGGCTCCTGTGTGGCCTGCTCCTTTGACCGGGACCTGCTCCGGGAGTCCGGGGAGGCCCTGGGCGACGAGTGTCAGGCCGAGGACGTGGCCGTGCTGCTGGGGCCCGCGGTGAACATCAAGCGCTCGCCCCTGTGCGGCCGCAATTTCGAGTATTTCTCTGAGGACCCCTACCTGGCCGGGGAGCTGTCCGCCGCCTACATCAAGGGGGTGCAGAGCAAAAATGTGGGCACCAGCCTGAAGCATTTTGCCGCCAACTCCATGGAGCACCGCCGCATGACCAGCGACAGTGTGGTGGACGAGCGCACCCTGCGGGAAATCTATCTGCCCGCCTTTGAGAAGTCGGTGAAGGAGGCCCAGCCCTGGACCATCATGTGCTCCTATAACCAGGTCAACGGCGACTTTGCCTCAGAGAACCACCGGCTGCTCACCGAGATTCTTCGGGACGAATGGGGCTTTGAGGGGGCTGTGATGAGCGACTGGGGCGCGGTAAACGACCGGGTGAAGGGCGTGCCCGCAGGCATGGACCTGGAAATGCCCGGCCCCGGCACAGCCAACACCGAAAAGCTCATTGCCGCCGTTCAGGCCGGAGACATGAAGGAGAGCGACCTGGACACTGCCGTGGAGCGCATTCTGGGCTTTGTCTACAAATATGCCGAGAACCGCAAGCCCGACACCAAATTCGACCATGAGCGGGACCATCAGAAGGCCCGGCGGATGGCTGCCGAGTCTATGGTGCTGCTGAAGAACGACGGCCTTCTGCCCCTTGCCCCGTCCTCAAAAACGGCTTTTATCGGCAAGTTTGCCGCCGAGCCCCGGTTCCAGGGGGGCGGCAGCTCCCATGTAAGCTGCTATAAGGTCTCCGGCTCGGTAGAGGCCGGGGAGAAATACGGCGTAACCTATGCCCAGGGCTACGACACCAAAACCCAGGAGCCGGACGAGGCCCTCATCGCCCAGGCGGTGGAAGCCGCCCGGTCCGCCGAAAACGCCGTGGTGTTTATCGGCATTACCGACGCTATGGAGAGCGAGGGCTTTGACCGGAAGGATATGAAGATTCCCGCCTGCCAGCAGAGGCTGCTGGAGGAGGTGGTGAAGGTTCAGCCCAACACCGCCGTGGTGGTGGAGTGCGGCAGCGCCATTGAAATGCCCTGGATTGAGGACGTGAGGGCCGTGCTCTACGCCTACCTGGGGGGCGAGGCCGTGGGCCCCGCCATTGTGGACATTCTGTTCGGAGAGGTGAACCCCAGCGGCAAGCTGGCGGAGACCTTCCCCCTGCGGCTGGAGGACAATCCCTCTTACCTCTACTACTTTGGCGAGGCTGACCGCACCGAGTACAGGGAGGGCATTTTTGTGGGCTACCGGTATTATGACAAGAAGAACCTGCCGGTGCTGTTCCCCTTTGGCCACGGGCTGAGCTATACCCGGTTTGCCTACAGCGGCCTGACCTTGGACAAGGCCGAGATGAAGGACACCGACGCCCTCACCGCCACCGTGAAGGTGAAGAATGTGGGCGACCGGGCCGGCAAGGAGATTGTTCAGCTGTATGTGGCGGACGACGAGAGCACGGTCATTCGCCCGGTGAAGGAGCTGAAGGGCTTTGCCAAGGTAGAGCTGGCCCCCGGTGAGGAAAAGACTGTGAGCTTTACCCTGGATAAGCGGGCCTTTGCCTACTACAACACCGACCTGGCGGACTGGCACGTGGAGACCGGCAGCTTCACCGTCATGGTGGGCAGGTCCAGCCGGGAGATAGAGCTTACCGCCAAGGTGCGGGTAGAGAGCACCCAGCCTGTGAAAAAGACCTACCACTGGAACAGCACGGTTGGGGACATTATGGCGGACCCCAAGGGCGCCCAGATGATGGGCCAGATGATGCAGGCCATGAACCCCCTGGCCGGGGCCGGCCCCCAAGAGGGCCAGGACGAGAGCCAGGCCATTATGGCCGGGGACGCTATGGCCGCCATGATGAACTACATGCCCCTGCGGGCCCTGGTGATGTTCGCCGGGGGCTCGGCCGAGGCGGCGGCGGGCATTCAGCAGCTCATCGACGGGCTGAACGCATAATAAAAGCATGGGGTTTCCCGGGAGGCCGGGGAGCCCCATGCCATCATGATACAAAGGAGAAAGCGTATGAAAAAAATCGCAAGCTTTACCGTAAACCATGACAAGCTGGAAAAGGGCATGTATGTCTCCCGGGTAGACGGGGACGTGGCTACCTATGACATCCGCATGAAAAAGCCCAATGGGGGCGACTATCTGAGCAACAGCGCCCTGCACACCTTTGAGCACCTGTTTGCCACCTATGCCCGCAACTCCCCCCTGTCCGACCAGGTGGTCTATGTGGGGCCCATGGGCTGCCGCACCGGCTTCTACCTGCTGGTGCGGGACACGGTCAGCAAGGAGCAGGCCATTGCCCTGGTGCAGGAGACATTCCGGTTTGTAGAGGGCTTTTCGGGGGAAATTCCCGGCAGCAAGCGGGAGGAATGCGGCAACTATCTGGACCACGACCTGCCCGGAGCCCAGGCCGTTGCCCGGGACATGAGCGCGGTGCTGGCCGGCTGGACCCCCGAAAAAATGGAGTACGCGACCTGAGCTGACAGACTCCGGCAGAGAATGGGCGGGAACGCCCCCATAATTCAGCCAGTTTTTTGAGAGCCCAGTAGTATGATATGAGCTAAGGCCCTGCCAGGTAAAAATATTTCCCTGCAGAGGAATATTCTACCCGGGTACGAACCATATTATGGGACAGGTACCAGGCAGTGCCAAAAATCCCGGGACAGTCCATAAAGCCCTCCGGCTCTGTCCCAAGAGAAAGGACGTGCTCATATTGAAAAAAAGACTGACTGCGATTTTGCTGCTGGCGGCCATGCTGTGCGGGGCAGGGCCCCGGGCCTCGGCCTGGGGGGTGGGAGACCAGCTTACGGTAACCGGCTACGACCCCAACGCGGACTACACCACCCTGATGCTCCGCGCCCTGAAGGACGGCGGAGCCTACGCCATGCAGATCGGGGCCATCTATGAGCGGCAGCGCAACCTGAAGATTGACGACATGGGGCTAACCCAGTACAAAAAGACCAGCTACTTTGTGGACTACTCCACGGCGGAGGAGATTCTGCAAGCCATGGAGGACGCCAAAAAGCCCAAGCCCACCTACACAGCCGAGGACCTGGACCTGCTGGCCCGAATTATCAACGCCGAGGCAGGCTGCGACTGGATGCCCGACTGGGTGCAGCGCATGGTGGGCAGCGTGGTGCTCAACCGGGTAAAGTCCAACCGGTTTCCCAACACCATCCGGGAGGTGATCTACCAGCCCGGGCAGTATGGGCCGGTGACCAATGGCTCCATTCACAAAAAGCCCACCCAAAAGGTGCTGAAAAACGCCAAATATGTGCTGGAAAACGGCCCCAACTGCCCCGAGGGCGTGGTGGGACAGAGCGGCTTCATCCAGGGGAAGGTCCACGCCACCTACTATGACCCCTACCTGGGCACCACCATGTATTTCTGCTATATGTAGCCGTCTATAGATAGACGGCAGGCAAAAAAAAGAGCTTCCCCTTCCCAGCCCGGTTTTTCTGTGGGCTGCAAGGGCAAGCTCTTTTTCTTTTCTCAGGGCAGCGTCTGTTTTTTAAGGCAACGCTGGGTTTTGGGCCGGAAATCCGTGATTTTTAAGGGGTTTTTGACACAAAAAGCGCCGTTTTCGGCCAAAAACAGACCGCATTTCAGGCTTGTCAAACAGGCTCTACAGCAGCTTCTGATAGCCCACCCATTTCAGCACCCGGTCAAAGGCCGCCTTATAGCGCCGGGCAAAGGTCTGGGTAAACTCACCCGCGTACACGGCCAGCCGCCCGTTAAACCCGCTTTTGAACTGGTAGACCCCATAGTTGGGGTGGCTGGGGTCATGCCAGTGGGGCACCCCCTCAAAGTCGTAAATTTCGCAGCCGGACTCCTCCGCCCAGCGGATCATCTCCCACTGCATGAGATAGTTGGGCATCAGCTCCCGGCGGCGGCTGGCGGAGGCCCCGTATACATAGCTCACCCGCCCCCCATAGCGCACGCAGATGGCCCCGGACAGGGCCTCGCCCTGGTAGTGGCACAGATACAGCCGGCAGCGGTCTCCCAAAGAGTCCATCATCCGGGCAAAATACGCCCGAGAGCGCATCTGAAAGCCGTCCCGGCGGCTGGTCTCCTCCATCAGGGCCATAAACTCGTCCAGCCGCTCTTTGCCATACACCCCGCACACAACCCCCTTGCGCTGGGCCAGCCGGATGTTATAGCGGCACTTGCTTTTAAAGGAGGCCAGCAGCTGGTCCTGGTCCCGGCCCTGCAGCTCCAGAATATAGTTGCTGCGGCACTGAATGCCCAGGTCGTCCTGCCGCCAGGGCACAAAGCTCAGGCCGGCCGCCCGCAGGGTGTGCACCTTTTTATCCTCCGACTCCTCCACCTGGGGGTCCATTTTGCAGTAATAGGCCCGGTATTTCCGCGAGAGCTCCTCCAAGCCCTCCATCAGGTCCTCAAAGGCCGCTACGTTCTCATAGTCCCACACAGGCCCCCGGGGGCAGTAGAGGAAGGGCCGCAGGGGTGGGGGAAACTTTTTCACCAGCACCAGGGCCGTGGCCCGCAGCCGCCCCTGGCTGTCCCGAGAGAGCACGGCCTCGTGCCGCCAGTTTTGCTTGACCCCGCACCAATGGGCGGACTGCAAATAGCTGCCGCCCCGGCTCTCTACAAAGTCCTCATATTCGCGCACTGCCTCTTGATCGGCAAAATTCAGAAATTCCATACATACACCCACCTTTCCGTTCTTCTGACCATTAGACGGGAGGGGTTACAAAAAGGTAACGTCCGCAAAAAAATTATTTTGCAATCCAGCCGGCTCAGGGTGTATAATGGAGAAAAATGGAGGTGCGCGTATGTGTCAATATGAACTGTGGGCCGGGTGTTACACCGGCGGCAGGCCCGGCACAGGGGCCTGGCGGCTGGGGTTTGACGGCACGGCCCTGAAGGTGGCGGAGCGTTGGCAGGGGCTGACGGACTCCTCTTACCTGCAGCCGGTGGGGGGCCGGGTGTTCGCCGTGGAGGAGCTGCCGGACAGCGCAGCCCTGGTGGAGCTGCTCCCCGGGGGCAGGCTGGACCGGCGCCCGCTGCCGGGGTCTGGGCTGTGCCATGTAACGGCCTGGGGCGGCAGGCTCTATGCCTCCGGCTACAGCGGGGGATGCCTGGCCGGGCTGGACCTGGACACGGGCAAGCCCTGCTGCTATTTGGAGCACAGCGGCCAGGGCCCCAACCCGGCCCGCCAGGACCGGGCCCATATTCACTCGGCCCAGCCCAGCCCCGACGGCTCCCGGCTGCTGGTGGCCGACCTGGGCCTGGACCGGCTGTTTCAGTACGCCGCCCAGCCGGACGGGGCCCTGACCCCCTTTGCCCCCCAGCCCTGGGTGTGCACTCCGCCCGGCGAGGGGCCCCGGCACTTTGCCTTTCATCCCAGCGGGCAGGCCCTCTATCTGGCCGCCGAGCTGGGGCTGAAGCTGCTGGTCTACCGGCTGCAGGGGGACCGGCTGGAATTCTGTCAGGCCCACGCTCTGGGGGACCCTCACAGTCAGCCGGAGTCTTTGGCGGCGGACGTGCAGGTAAGCCCGGACGGGCGGTTTGTGTACGCCTCGGTGCGGGGGTCTGACGTCATCCTCTGCTTCCGCGCGGAGGATGCTGCCAGCCTGCGCCCCGCGGGCAGCTTCCCCAGCGGCGGGCGGTCTCCCAGAAGCTTCAGCCTGAGCCCCGACGGCCAATTTCTGGCTGCGGCCAACCAGAGCGGCGTTCTGGCGGTGTTCCCTCTGGACCAAGAGACCGGGGCCCTGCTGCCCCTTTGCGCAGCGATTGACCTGCCTGAGGTTTGCTGCGTAAAGTTTGCCTGACACAAAACCGCAAAAAGCAGCCCAAAGGGATTTCCCTCTGGGCTGCTTTTTCGTAAACGCACTTGAAAATCGGTACATACCTCTTTTGAACTGCGTTAACTATACTCATGGGGGCGGTCTATGTGTGGGAGAATCCTCCCCGCTGTTCCGACGTTTTTGTGGGGCGAATGCCTCTCCCTGTCGCGCGACCGGCGGCAGGGGGTGTATGGGGGGGAAGGGAAACGCCCTCTCCCCTTTCTCAGCGCCTACGCCAGTCTGACCGGCAAATTGCGCCGCCGACAGCCTTGCGCCGGCAAAATCCCGCTCCGTCATCCTGGCGCAAATCTTACCGGCAAATCCCTCAGATCTGCCCCTTCTCCATAAAGTTGTCGATCTTCGCCTTGATCTCGTCCTGCTTCAGATGCTTCAGCAAATACCCCGCCGGGTTCAGGGGCATCACATTGATCATGCTCTCCCTGTCCCGCCGGCCGGTGAGAAAAATAACCGGGGTGTTCTCAAACTCCTTGACCGAGCGGAGCATTTCCAGGGTCTGCCGGCCGTCGCACACAGGCATCTCATAGTCCAGCAGCACCAGGTCCGGCTGCTCCAGGGTAATGGACCGGAAGGCCGCGGCTCCTGAGTCCACCACCGACACCTCATAGTCCCCTTCCAGCAGCTTCTTCATGCCCAGGCGGATGGTGGCCGAGTCGTCTACCACCAGAATCTTCTTGCGCTGGGCCGCCTCCGCCTCCTCAGCCAGCTCCTTGCGCCGGCTCAGGTACTTTTCCACCTCCCGCATGGCCTCCTGGTTCTCCACAGGCCCGCCAATGGTGCTCTGCAAAAGCTGAGGGGCAATGGCGCAGTAGGCAAAATACCCCGCCCCGCCGGTGTTGAACAGCAGGCTCACCTGGGGGGGCTCCCGGTCAAACACCTGCTGGAACTGATCAAAGGTGAGCAGTTTTTCCTCCTTCAGCTCATAGCTGTCCCCCTGGGGCAGGTGCTCCATTACCCCGGAGACAAACTGTCTGGCCGTATACCGGGCAGCATGAATGAGCATACTGTCCACCTTATTGGTTTTAACGCCCAAGGCCTTGCCCACGGTGTTCACCAGCAGCCGCTCCTCAAACACCATCATCACGTCCTGACGCTTGGGCTCCGGGCCGGCAGTCTCATAGGAGAGCCAGTAGTAGACCCCCTGGCCGAACTTCTCGCCCCCATAGGCCTCGCTGACCACCTGAGACTCCAGCTGGAACATCTCAAACACCAGCTGAATGATGACCTTTTTCATGGCGTCCAGCTCCTTCTCGGGCAAAAGCTGGCCCCATTTGCTGCAGCCCCTGCCCACAATGGCCTGGTCCTCTGTCAGGGTGTGGCCAATCAGCCAGCCCGCGCAGACCCCCAGAAAATGGTCCACCGCCTCAGGGGAATACCCGCTGTCCTCCAGCTCCTGGTACAGGGCGGGCAGGGTGTTCTCCCGAAAGTCCCGGTGCAGGTGCCGGTGGTGCTTTAACCCCTCGTAGCGGATAGAGGCCATGTAGGCCTCCTCGTCCTCAAAATGCTTCATGGCGTGGGCGTTGAAAAACTTGATTCCCTCCTGACAGGTGCGCTGGTTCCTTTTTTCCTCTTCGCCAAAGGCGAACAGCTTGTTGATGATTTTGATCAGCCTTTGGTGCTCCTTGTCAATCACATCCACTCCAATCAGGTACTCGTCCTTCCAAACCAACCGATTTTCCATCAGGCTTCTCCTCTCCGGCATTTTTGATTATTTTTTGCATGATTCTTTCTGGGTCTTTCCTGGCTTCCAGGGGCCGGAGCTTCGGGCTTTGCGCAACAAAATACAGCCAGCTGGAAAGCCAGCTCGACTGTCTCCCCGGGGAAGCTCCCCTTGCTTTTTTCCGCCCCTCCTGCCCGGGCCAAACGCGCCTCCCGCCTGCCAGAGCCCCTGTCCCCCCTCTTTTTGGGACAAAGGACGCCGCCCTTTGCCAGCGGCGTAGGCTGTATGGACTCGCTGGGAGAAAGCCCGCGGTTCCGCCAAGCAAAAGGGCCGCGCTTTGCCCATCCAAAGCCTCTCCCGCTGTCTGCATGGAGCTTTCCGGCGCTTTCGGGAAGCCAGGCAGGCCTCTTTGAGCGAGAGGAAAACTCCTTGCGTTCGTCAGAACACATTATATCATAACCCGTTCGGGATGTCCAGCTGTGAATATTTCTTTCAGGAAAGCATTCTCCAGTACGCCGAATGCTTTCAACCCCTGTCAGAATACGCCGGAATGGCGGATTTTTGCCGTCAGACCCTCCCCTGTACAATGGAATGGGCTGGCGTTAAGGGCTTTTGGCGGACGCTGGGGCTGTTGGAAAGCAGAAAAAAAGCGAAATTTTTTGCCGTCAGCTTTCTCCCCTGTACCAATATCCCGGAAAGTGTTCCAGAACGTCCCAGCCGTTCCACACTGGGGGAGCTCCCTCCTCCAACAGCAGGCGGCTGCCCGCAAAGGCCGGGTCGCCGGGCATACCGGGGTACACCCACAGCTCCCGGCCCTGCTCCAAGGCCGGGCCCGCATAGCTGGCGGAGCCGCTGGACAGCCCTGCCTGAACGACCACCGTCCCCTGGCAGAGGCCGGTGACAACCCGGTTGCGCAGGCGAAACAAGGCCTTTGCCGGACCCTGGCCGGAGAAGCACTCGCTGGCCAGCGCGCCGCCCTCCCGAAGCAGCCGGCGGTGCAGGCCTTGGGCGGCGGCAGAGTAGGGAAAGCGGGTGAGGGCGGGCAGCACGCTCACCACAGGCCCGCCCGTCCGCAGGGCTTCCAGCAAAACGCTGGCGTCCACCCCACGGGCCGTGCCGCTGACCAAAACCACCCCCTGCTCCCCCAGCTGGCCGGCAATGTGTTGGGCCGCGGCGCGGCTACTGTCCTTAGCCCGCCGGGCCCCTACCACCGCTATGGCCGGCCCGGCGGAAAAGTCCGGCCAGCTGCCCCGCACAAACAAAACCGCAGGCGGGGCGTAGATGTGCCGGAGCAGCTCCGGGTAGCGGGGATTGTCCGGCGTCAGCGGGAGAAAGCCCAGGCCTGCCGCTGCCACCAGCCGGTCTCTGGCCCGCCTCAGGGAAAGAGCCGCCAGTGCCCGGCGCTGGGGCGGCCTCAGCCCAGGGAGGCTCCCCCAGGCCCGAGGGCCCGCCCGGTAAAAGCCTGCCGCGCCCCCGGGGAACTCTCTGCCAACCCAGCCGGGAAGAGGACTGCCGGGGCCCAGGGCCTCCTGCAGCCAGCTCCAATATACCGGGTGATTGGGCGGGCTTTCCGGGGTCATGGCAGAGGCCTCCTTTTGGGGTTTTGCGGACTTGGATGGCTTTGATACTGGGAATAGGTGGGGGATTCTGTTAGAAATATATGGCGGCGGCCTTTGGCGGGCGATTGGCCCGTATAGAGATACCGCACACGGCGCTTTGCGTGGGTGGCGGTTCGGTGGCTCTTTCTTCGCAAGCTTCGCTTGCTCAGGCGGCCCCCGAGGCCAGCGGCAGCGGCCCACCCCCGCCCGCCCCCGACGCTTAGGGATTAAGGGCATTGTCGAATGTCCGCTTTGCTCCCATTCGATAAGAAACCCCCGGCGAGGGTTTCTTACGAGAAATGTCCCACTGGGACATTTCTCTATCTTCCTGCGCTTTCGGAGGTGTTTAAGGTCAAGGGCAAGGTCGCCTCCGGCGGCTTAAGGGACTTCTTGAAAGAAGTCCCTTAAGAATCCTCA
>CAJUNQ010000027.1 GCA_910587835.1 uncultured Oscillospiraceae bacterium
GCCAAGTACAAAAGCGGGCGGGGAACCTGTTCGGCGCACTATATCCGGGAGGACGTTCTGCGGGATGTGGTTCTGGAGCGTATCCGGGCCGTGACAGAGTATATCCGGGCCGATGTGGAGGGCTTTCAAGAGGAATGGCTGATGTGCCGGAGGGAGGAACAGGAAAAGTCCATCCGGGAGGACAAGCGGCGGCTGGAGAAAGCAAAGAAGCGACTGGCGGACATCGACAAGCTCATCACCCGTATTTACGAGGACATGGTACTCGGCTCTCTGAGCCAGGAGCGATACCAGAAGATGCTGGAGGGCTACGAGGCGGAGCAGACTGCGCTCAACAACGAGGTCATCGGTCTTGAGGACTGGGTTGCGACCCGCGAGGAAATGGAGGACAATGTTGACCAGTTCCTTGCCCTGATGGAGAAGTACGTGGACATCCCGGGGTTGACAACCACCATCGTGAATGAGTTTATCAAGCAGATCATCGTCTATGCCCCGGACAAGTCCAGCGGCAAGCGGACGCAGAAGGTCAAAATCGTTTTCAACTTTCTGGAGGAAGTTGAAGTACCGGAAATCAGCGAACCTGTTATTACTAAAACTACCTATGGACGCAGAAAGACGGCGTGACACACGGTCACGCCGCCCTCTGCGGCAAATAGTTACTTGTCACTATTAAGCCTTGATTTTCCGGGGTTTTTGAGCAATTTTGATACGGTTTGAACAGCCGATTATCGCTTGCTGAACTGGGGCGCGCGGCGGGCGGCCTTGAGGCCGTACTTCTTGCGCTCCTTCATTCTGGGGTCGCGGGTGAGGAAGCCGGCCTTTTTGAGCACAGAGCGCAGCTTCTCGCTGTCGAACTGCAGCAGGGCCCGGGCCACGCCGTGGCGGATGGCGCCCGCCTGGCCGGTAACGCCGCCGCCGGCCACCCGGCACACAATGTCAAACTGCTGGTCCGTGCCCGTCAAGGTGAGGGGCTGGCGGACAATATATTTCAGGGTGTCCAGACCAAAATAATCGTCGATATCCCGGTCGTTGATGGTCACCTTACCGGTGCCCTGGTACAGGCGCACACGGGCTACAGAGCTCTTTCTTCTGCCGGTGCCGTAGAAATAGGGTGCAGTCTCATACATAGTTTCACATCCTCCTTACATATTCCATGCTTCGGGCTTCTGGGCAGCGTGCTTGTGCTCGCCGCCGGCATACAGCCGCAGGCGGGACATGGCGCTGCGCCCCAGGGTGTTGGAGGGGATCATCCCCTTCACCGCCAGCTGCATGGCAAGCTCCGGCTTGGTGCGCATCAAGGCGTCATACCGGGTGGCCTTCAGGTGGCCGATATAGCCGGTGTGACGGTAGTAATACTTCTTTTCGGCCTTGCCGCCAGTGAGCACCGCGTCCTTGCAGTTGACGATGATCACATGGTCGCCGCAGTCCACATGGGGGGCAAAGGTGACCTTATGCTTGCCGCGCAGCAGCACCGCCGCCTGCGCCGCTACCCGGCCCAGGGGCTTGCCAGCCGCGTCGATGACATACCATTTGCGCTCGACCTCTGCGGCCTTGGGCATCGTAGTTGACATAGCTTATAACCTCCAAACTTTCACTGCCGTTCTTTTTTCACCAGTTGATGATATCACATGTCAGGGTCCGTGTCAACACTTTTCCCGATATTTTTAATTTGCTGTAAGCAATACTCCTGATATCTCCTGTTTACTCCTCTTTACGCTCTGGTTCTCACTTGCTATTTTCACTCTTTGGCCGGGCATAGCCCATGCGGCACAGGGACCAGACCAGAGTGGAGGCCTGCACCTGCTCCGCCAGCTGCCATAGGCTGGCTGTCACCCGCAGCTCTACTCCCCGGCTCACCAACTCGCCCAGCAGGTCCTTCACCTGGCGGCAGGCAATGGGCCGCTGGGTGGTTGTGGCCACATAATACCCTGCGGCCGGGTCCTGAAGCACAAACTCCTCAGGCGCAAACTCATATACATATAATATGGTATTCCGCATGGCCTCGAACCAGCCATGCTCAATCACCACCCCATGGCATACCTCCGGGGAGCTGAAAAACCGCTGCCGGTCCTCCTGAGTAGTCCGGGGGCCTGCGTGGTAGGTCACCCGGGGGCAGTTTCTGGGCGTGATGAAGTTGGGCAGGCGCTGCCAGTCAATGGCCCACACCAAACCCACGCCAGGGTCCAGGTCCGACCGGGGGGGGGGGCCGGGGGTGAAACACCTGGATGCCTGGCTCCTCGCTGACATGAAACAACCGCATACTGCTCCCCTCCCGTCTGAGTGTCTTGAAAGACGCGGACAATGCAAAAAGACGGTCTCCCAAAGGAAACCGTCTGCTGTGTTGGCGAACACCTATTTTCCCGGGCCGTCTCCAGCCAAGTATCTTCGGCACGAACGGGCTTAACTTCCGTGTTCGGGATGGGAACGGGTGGACCCCCGC
>CAJUNQ010000028.1 GCA_910587835.1 uncultured Oscillospiraceae bacterium
AATGCCGGATTTTTGGTCCAAAGGAGGCGATTTCAAGGAGAAAACCGCAAGGAATACTTGCGTATTACGAGGATTTTCGACGCAGAAAGCGACTGCTTTGGGGCAAAAAGACGGTGTTTTCGATTTTTCAAACGAGCCCTAAAACCAAGCATCAAAACTACCTTCAGAAAAGAGGCGGCACAAGCGTATGAAAACCGTAATTATCGGCGGCGTGGCCGGAGGGGCCTCTGCCGCGGCAAGACTGCGCAGGCTGGACGAGGCGGCGGAAATCATCATTCTGGAACGGGGCGGGTATGTCTCCTTTGCCAACTGCGGCCTGCCCTATTATGTGGGCGGGGTCATTGCCAACCAGAGCCAGCTGACCCTGCAAACCCCAGAGAGCTTCCGAGCCAGGTTCCGCATTGACGTGCGGGTCCGCCACGAGGCCGTCAGCCTGAACCCGGAGGCCCAGACCGTCACCGTGCGCAATCTTGACACCGGAGAGACCTATACCGAGAGCTACGACAGCCTCATCCTCTCCCCCGGGGCTGAGCCCATCCGCCCGGAAATGGAGGGGGCCGGCAGTCCCCAGGTGTTCACCCTGCGGAATATTCCCGACACCCTGAAAATCAAGGAGTATATAGACCAGGCCAAGCCCCGCACCGCCGTGGTGGTGGGCGGCGGCTATATTGGGGTGGAGATGGCGGAAAACCTGCGGCAGGCAGGTCTTCAGGTGGCAGTGGTAGAGCGGGCCAGCCACCTGATCGCCCCGCTGGACCCTGACATGGCTGCGGATGTGCACCGCTATATCCAGTCCCAAGGTATTCAGCTCTATCTGAACAATGGGGTAAAGGCCATCGGCAGCAGGGATGTTGTGCTGCAAACCGGCTCCATCCCCGCCGACATGGTCATCCTCTCTGTGGGCGTTCGCCCCGAGACCGGACTGGCCCAGGCCTGCGGCATCCCCACCAACCAACGGGGCAGCATTGTGGTGGACTCCCGGATGCGTACCGGCGTCCCCAACATTTACGCCGTGGGGGACGCGGTAGAGGCGGAGAACTTTATCACCGGGGCCCCGGCCTTTCTCCCTCTGGCGGGGCCGGCCAACAAGCAGGGCCGGGTAGCCGCAGACCAGATTGCGGGGGTAGACTCTGTCTACACCGGCACCCAGGGCTCTGCCGTGCTGAAGCTCTTTGACATGACCATTGCCGCCACCGGCCTGAACGAGGCAGCCGCAGCAGCGGCAGGCCTCTCCTACGACAAAACCTACCTCTATGCAGGCTCCCACGCGGGCTACTACCCTGGGGCCAGCAATATGTCCATTAAGGCGCTATGGGACAAAGAAACCCTGAAAATACTGGGCGCCCAGATTGTGGGCTTTGAAGGGGTGGATAAGCGCATGGACGTGCTGGCCACAGCCATCCGCCTGGGGGCGAAAATCACAGACCTGGCCCAGCTGGAGCTGTGCTACGCGCCCCCCTTTGGCAGCGCCAAAGACCCGGTGAACATGCTGGGCTTTGTGGCTGAAAATATCGTCACCGGCAAGGTCAAGCAGTTCTTCTGGCACGATGTGGACCGCCTGCCCCGGGACGGCAGCGTCAGCCTGCTGGACGTGCGAACCCCCGCCGAGGTGAGCCAGAGCAGAATTGAGGGCTTTGCCTCCATCCCCCTAGACTCCCTTCGGGACCGTCTGGGAGAGCTCCCTCCGGGCAAGCCGGTATATGTCCACTGTCACAGTGGTCTGCGCAGCTATATCGCCTGCCGCATTCTCACCGGCCGGGGCTACGACTGCTACAACCTGGCCGGCGGCTGGCGGCTCTACCAGTCCGCCACCCACCAGCAAACCGTGTCCGAGTACAGCTGCACAGACTGCAAATAGTGCAAACAAAAAAGCCGTGTCTGAGAACGCCTCAGCTGTAAGTTTTCAAGAGACCTGCAAAACCCAGGGCGGGCCTACCTTTCGATATGCAAGAATACGAGAAAACCCGGGAAACGGCTTAAATACTAGGTTTTTTCGCGGAAAACCGCTTGCATTTTGGTGGAAATTTTGCAATCTCGCAAAATGGGATTGCAAAATTTTTTTGCCCGTTTTCGGCCCCAAAACGGCCTGCACGGCGCAAAGCCTCTAACCGCTCAAATTTGCCTTTTAGGAGCGTTTAAGGACACACAAGAAACCTTTTGAGAAACCGTACAAATCCAGCATTGGCGCGGTTTAAGCGTCTTTTAAGGAAATAACAAAAGCCCTTTAAGCGAACTCGCGCAAGCGCCGCTTAAGGGGCTTATTTTCTGCTTTTAAGCGAGAAGACCCCCGACAAAATCTGTCGGGGCTAAGAAACCGTGTCGACGCTTAGAAAACACTAGGTTTTCGGGATGTTTTGTGCGGGCGAGAGTTTTTCAAAATGTCGGAGCTGATTTTTCTTATTACTCAAAAAATTAGGACGCTTAAACGGTTTCTAAAAGCCCGGAGTACTCCCTGCTTTGTAGAGCACCTACCCTCAAATATCAGCTAGGGTGTCCAAAAATAGCCCCCTTTTCCATACCCCAGAAGGGGGTGGTAAAACGCCCCCACCTATTTATGATGCAGGGTGAACGCCACAGTCACTCCTTTGTTGGGCCGACTTATGCAGTTTCTCTATGAGGATAATGGCACTAACTTCCAGGTAGAGTCATTGCATTTCAATCGGTGGGCAGGTCGTGTTTCGCGACCCCCTCTCGCGTTTTTGAGTTCAAAGGGTGTAGATTAGACTTACACCCTTTATCGGGATCAGTGTTTTCCCGGCCCTCGGATGGTGAGGTTCCGTTTTGTTACCCCACCTCAAAGGGTGTCCGTGAGATGGACTCCCTTACCAACACGGTTCGTGCCATTACAGAATTTGTAAGGATCTTACGCATTTTGTCATTTCCTTACAAACCTAAGACAACACTCCACAGGTGTGGTAAGGTTATGCAAATGATACTACTTTTTGTACTGCGCCAGCTGCTGCAGTTCCTCGGCCCGCTTGTTTAATTCAGCGCGGCCTGCGGCATTTAATTGAAAGACAGCGGCAAACGGCCCTGTAATTTCCTGGTAATCCATATTGACCGGCTTGTTCTGCTGCAGGAGGTTTTTTGAAATAAGCTCAAGGGCCTGGGATAGTACGCTGGCAGCCAGGGCTTGCTCGTCCTGATTGCTTACGGTATAGGCATCCTTAAATTGCCCCATTCGGGCTATCACCCTATCCAGCTCGGCGTGTATTACGGGGATATTCTCCATAAAGGCATCCCGATCCACGTCACCCCGGAGAAATTCGCCGCTCACGCCAAAATATCGTTCTAGCGCTGCCATAGCCTTAGAGTTGGGTTCTCTACGACCATTTTCATAATCAACAATAGAGGCATAACTTATGCCTATTTCTTTTGCCAGTTCTTTCTGGGTAATACCTAAGCCTGTCCTCAACTCTTTAATCCTATCGGCCATCGGATTTTTGGTGCCCTGCCTCATAAAGTATCCTCCTTATAGGTGTTCACTCAATTATATCACAAACTTGTGCAAATGCAAAAAGAAAATTTTCAAAAGGGCTTGACTTCGGCAAATGCACAGGCTATAATAGGAGCACAAGTTGTGCATAAGCCCAAATAAAGGAGGATATCAAAAATGTTTGTAACCCCAAATGTTCCAGAAATCAAAAGGCGCCGGGAAAAAATGGGGCTTTCACAGCACCAGCTTTCTTTGCAATCGGATTTAGGTGGCTGTGCCATTAGCCGCATTGAAAGTGGCAGGACTAAGAGGATCAACCACCTGCGGGCCAGAGAGATAGCAAAAGTGCTGGACTGTAAGGTGGAGGACATTTTTACAGACACAAAAAGTGCATAAGCCGAAACTGCCCCACGGGGCAGTCCGCAGGGAATGACCGCCCTGCGCTGACGATGGCAGGTTATCCGTTAGTTATAGGTTGATAAGGTGGTGATAAAGTGGAAACCAGGCTCACGACCAAGGAAGTTGCTAGACTTTATAGTAAAGATGAAAGAACGATTCAGCGTTGGGCAAAAAGCAATAAGCTAAAAGCTGACTGTGTTTACAATCAATTCAATTCTCCCGAGTATGTGTTTTCGGTTGATGATTTAGATAAACCGATACAAGAAAAATACTTTGCCCAGGTTAAGGCCAGTTTGCCAAAGCCAGCTATAGCCGCCAGCAAAAAGGACAAGCCCTTTGACCATTACACGGATGACGAGCGTCAAGAAATCATGTGGTGGGAAAAAACGCTGAAAGCTCTCCTTGTGTCAACTAAACACCAAATTTTTTACGGATGCCAGAGGCGGCCAACAGGTCTTTCCCAGACCGCCCCCCGGCATCCGCTTTATCGTGAGGTAGAAACCTTTATCAGTTGTCATGTCCCTGCATATCGAACACATCCCGGAAATTCCAGACGATCTCGATCTCGGTGGGAGAGGACACCAGCACTTCCTTGATGAATGTCCCCGCCATTTCCGCTGTCAGTTCCGTTGCCCCGGCGAAGGAGGTGAACACATCGTCCTCTTGCGCCTTATCCTGAAAGGCCTGCCGCTCCAGTCCAGATAAAAGCTGTTCCTGTGCCTCCTGTTCGGCTTTGGCGGCGGCGAGTTTACTGTCAATGTCCGCCCGCTGTTTCAGGTAGGCGTCCTTTGCCAGCGCCCCGCCGCTGAAATTCTCATAGACCCTAAACTTCTCCTGCTTGTACCGTTCCTGCTGTTGCTCCAGCCTTTGAAGCTCTGCGACACAGGCTGCGATACGCTCCTTGCGGGTCAGCATCAGGGAGGACTTCTGCTTTCTCTGCTCCTGGCACATCGCCAGCATCTGCATGATTGCCCGGAACACAATGCCCTCGATCTCTTTCTCAGTGAACAGTTTTCCCTTTGGGCAGTCGCTGGCTTCGTCCGCCTTGCTCTTGGTGCATCGGTAGTAGTATCCAGCGGAACTGTGGACCCGGCTCAACGTCCTATGGCAGTTGCCGCACTTGAGAAGCCCTTTCAATGGGTATTCCTGCGGTGTCCCGCTGGCCCGCCTGGGCCTCTGCCGGATGATCTCCTGCGCCCGGTCGAAGTCCGCCCTGCTGATGATGGCGTCATGCGCCCCCTCATAGATGATCCAGCCGGACTTATCCTGCGGGACGGTCCGCTTTTCATGGAGGCCGGCCTTGTACCGCTTGCGCCCCACCAAGGCCCCGGTGTACTCATACTGGTGGAGGATGTTCAGCACCGTGGCCGCCGTCCAGCCGTTCTTTTCGGAGGCTTTG
>CAJUNQ010000029.1 GCA_910587835.1 uncultured Oscillospiraceae bacterium
TCCAGCCCGTCTCTTGACCACATCATCCATACTGCTTCTCAGAGCGCCGCGAGACGCTCTTTTTTCCATGCCCTTCACCACTCTTCGTCGATTTCCAATTTTTCTCATTTTGGGGCTTGACTTTTAATAGTTAGTCTCCCACATAATATTCAAATCTTCCCCAGCACCCGGCCCTGGCAGCGCAAATCGTCATAGTCATGGATGGGGATAGGCGCGTAGGCGGGGTTGAGAGATTCCAGCACTCCTTGCCCCAGCCGCTTAATATATCCGTCCCCATTCAGTATAAATATCCCAATCTCCCCTACTCGCACACTCTCCCCGTCCAACCGTTGCACAAACACGACCTCGCCATCGTGATAGGCGGGTTCCATGCTGTTGCCGTGCACCCGAATGCATATATGGGCATTTCGGGGAAGTCGCTGGGTTTCCACCTGAATGGTATCTGTATAGTAGGTGTTGCCCAAGGGTTCGCCCGTACCTGCTGCGGCAGGAAGCTCATAGCATTTGATATAGGAAATTCCACCCGCATCCTCTGGGCTGATATTGCGGGTCGTGTGATTATATGCCGCTTCCAGCACATCTTCAACAAGTTGTTTGTCGTAGACGTTCAGGAGGCGGTATTTTCTAATTAGCTTGTCTTCTTCCCGGGAGAATGGTAAAGGCTGTACGCTGCGAGGCTCAATGAAGTCGCCTATTGTTTTGCCAAGAGCCTCCGCTATACTCTGGACAGTATCCAACGTGGGGGATTTTGTAGTGCCAGCAATTATTTTATTGATGGTGCCTTTTGGCACACCAGAACGAAAGGCAAGCTCGTCAATGGTCATACCTGCTTCCTTCCTGTACTTTGAAATAAACTCACCCAGCTCCAATACATCACCACCTTGCCCTAATTGTAACCGACAAAGGGAAGGATGTCAAGCAAAAAAGTTCCGTTTGCGGGAAAAAAGTTTAGGTAACACTATTGACAAGTTCCGTTTTGTGGCCTATAATGAGGCTGTGAAGTTCCGAAAAGTGGACAAAAGGAGGTGAAACGAGCAATGAGAGCATATTATCCTACCCTGACTTCTGAAATTGCCAAACGAGGCATCAAGAAAAATGCCATTGCACGACAGCTGGGAATATCAGAGCGGAGCCTGTATAACCTTCTTAACTAAGCCCGCAAAAGAGAGGTGGTGTGATGGCCCGGGGCAAATATGAATATTGGCTGAGTGAGGACGGCCTGACGCTGCTGGAAGGATGGGCGAGAGACGGGCTGACAGACGACCAGATCGCCCATAATCTGGGGGTCAGCCGTTCCACTCTGGCAGAGTGGAAAAAACGCTTTCCGGACCTTTCGGACGCCTTAAAAAAGGGAAAGGATGTGGTGGACTATGAAGTGGAGAACGCGCTGCTGGAAAGAGCCAAGGGCGGAGACACCACCGCACAAATCTTTTGGCTGAAAAACCGCAGGCCCGGCAAATGGCGGGACAAGCCCGAGGCTCCTGGGGACTCTGACGCGCTGAAAAAGGCCCGGGCACTTCTGGAGGACATTGAGAGTGCCATTGACTGAAAAGCAGACGGAATTTTTGCAGGGCTGCGGCCATCGATGGAATGTGAAGACCGGAGCCACAGGCAGCGGCAAAAGCTTTGTGGACTATGCGGTGGTCATCCCCAAACGGCTGACGGCGCTGCGCGGGGAGGGCCTGGCTGTGCTGATGGGCAACACCCGGGGCACCTTGGAACGAAATATTTTAGAGCCTATGCGCAGTATCTGGCCAGGTATGGTGGGGAATATCCGCAGCGACAACACGGTGGAGCTGTTCGGCAAAAGGGTCTATGCTTTGGGAGCGGACAACAAAAAGCATGTGGCCCGGATTCAGGGCGCGACCTTCGAGTATGTGTATGGGGACGAAATAACCACATGGAGCGAAGACGTCTTTCAGATGCTCAAAAGCCGCCTGCGCTGTGAGCACTCCCACTTTGACGGCACCTGCAACCCGGACAATCCCCACCATTGGTTCAAAAAGTTTCTGGACAGCGGCGCGGATATTTTTCAGCAGAGCTATATCATAGATGACGGCATGCTGCCCGGTCATGTGGTGGAGGAGCTGAAAAAGGAGTACAGGGGCACAGTCTATTACGAACGCTTCATTTTGGGCAGATGGGCGGCGGCTGAGGGGCTGGTCTATCCCCAGTTTGCCAGCCGCACCGAAGAATTTTTGATAGACGACCCGGAGACATGGCTGCGGGACCATCACAAGCAGCTGTATAAGCTCATGCTGGGGGTGGACTTTGGTGGCACAGGCTCGGCCACGGCGTTCAAGGCAGTGGGAATCACGCATGACTGGACAGTCATTGTGTTGGACGAGGAGCATATAGACAGCCGGGAGCTGGACCCGGACCGGCTTTCCCGCCGCTTTGCGGACTTTGTCAGGCGGGTAGAGGCAGGCTATGGGGCTTCTCAGACCCGGGCGGACAATGAGGAGTCGGTACTGATCAGAGGCCTGCAGAATGAGGTAAAAAGAGAAGGACTGCAGACCACGGTGGTCAATGCCAGAAAAATGCCTATCCGGGACCGGATCAATCTGACCATTATGCTGATGGCCCGGCGGAAGCTGTATGTGGCCCGAAGCTGCGGGCATATGCAGGAGGCCTTTCAGACCGCTGTGTACGACCCCAACAGCCTGGGTGATGTGCGGCTGGATAACGGCACCAGCGATATTGACAGCCTGGACGCCTTTGAGTATGCCATAGAGCCCTGGTATCAAAAGCTGATCCGGGCTGTGCAGATTCCGTACCAGCCGGACAGACAAGGGGGTGGACAATATAAAAACCTATCAGGACCTTCTGGAATGTGGCGGGGATGAAAGGAAGCGCATGGACTTCATCCACACGGCGGTGGAGTGCCACAAAACCGGCGGGCTCTATGAGACCGCTGCTGCGGCTCAGCAGTATTACGACGGGGAAAATCCAACCATCCGCCAGTATGAAAAAATACTGTATGACATGCGGGGCCTTGCCCAAAAGGACATGTACACAGCCAACCACAAAATAGCCAGCCGCTTTTTTGGGTTTGTGGTGGACCAGGCCAACAGCTACCTGCTGGGCAATGGGGTGGGCTTTTCCCAGGCAGACACGAAAAAGCGGCTGGGCAGGGAGTTCGACCAGCGTGTGAGCCGGGCGGCGGAATACGCTATGGTAGGCGGGGTCAGCTTTGGCTTTTGGAACCTGGACCATGTGGAGGTGTTCGCGGTGACAGAGTTTGCCCCCCTTTACGATGAGGAGACCGGGGCCCTGGCCGCCGGAGTGCGCTTCTGGCAGCTGGACAGGGACAAGCCCCTTCGATGCACCCTTTATGAGCCGGACGGCTACACCGAGTACATACAGCGGCCTGGGGAGGATATGGAGGTCAAGAAAGAAAAGCGTAGCTACATCCTCCATGTGACCCGCTCGGAGCTGGAAGGGGAGGAACTGCGGGAGGGGGAAAATTATCCCTTTTTCCCCATTGTCCCCCTGAAAAACACCCGCCGCTGCCAGTCCGAGCTGGTGGGCAGGCGCAATACCATTGACGCGCTGGACCTGTGCTGCTCTAACATGGTGAACAATGTGGATGAGGGAAACCTGATCTATTGGGTGCTTACCAACTGCGGGGGCATGGATGTGATGGACGCAGAGCAGTTTTTGGATGTGGTACGCAAAAGCCATGTGGCCTTTATGGACAATGGGGAAGACGGTTCCCGGGCAGAGCCCCACACCATAGAGGCTCCCTGGTCCGGTACCCAGGCCACAATAGACATGCTGGAAAAGAAGCTGTATCAGGACTTTCAGGCCTTTGACGCGTCGGCGGTGACAGCGGGCAGCCAGACCGCCACAGCCATCAAGGCCAGCTATGTGCCCCTGGACCTGAAGACCGACCGGTTGGAACGGCAGGTGACAGAGTTCATCAACGGCATTCTTGCCCTGGCCGGGGTGGAGGACGAGCCAGCTTACACCCGAAACCAGATTGTCAACCGGCAGGAGGAAGTACAGTCTGTGCTGATGATGGCGGAGTATGTCACCCGGGAGTATGTGACCCGAAAGCTTCTGACTATTCTGGGAGACGCGGACCTTGCGGAGGACATTCTGAGAAAGCTGGACGCGGAGGAGTTGGACCGGTTTGATGGCGCGGAGAACCCGGACCATCAAGGGGAAGACGGAGCTGCGGACAGCGCCCCCACCCCCGGCGAGGCCATTGAGGCGGCGGAGGAGGCTGTGGGAAAAACCCTGAACGGCTCTCAGACCGCCAGCCTGATCACGGTGATTAAGGGCCTGAAAAGCGGGGACATCACCGAGGGGCAGGCGGTACGCATTCTGACTACCTCCATCGGCGTGACACGGGAGGAGGCGCTGGCGATCATAAGGGGTGAGGAGTAAAAAGAAAAGGGCCGGAATGCATCTCCGGCCCATGAGGGGTTATTCCTGATCTTTGGCGTCGGCAATGGTGTCAAGCCACTTGCACAGCTCCTCTTTCGTGAAGGTTTCCTTATCACCGTTGCTGATGAGCCTGCGCAGGTCATAGATGGTGGCTTTTTCAATGATTTTTGTCTCTTTATCTGTTGGCATAAGAAAGCCTCCTTTCTGGTTTTATTGTACAATACGCCGCATGACTTGTCAAGAAGGGAGGGTGAAAAATTGAACCGGCCAGACCCTGCCCACCGCCGGACAGACAAGGAACTGGCAGCGTTGGAAAAACGCATATCAGCCGAATTCCAAAGGGCGGCGGAGGAGCTTGAGAAGGTAATCAGTGACTACTTTTCCAAGCTGAAAAAGCGGGACGCCCAGCAGCTGGACCGATTGGAAAAGGGGAAAATCACGCCAGAGCAGTATACGCAGTGGCGGCTGGCCCAAATTGGCCGGGGAAAGCGGTTTGAGGCCCTGCGCGACCGGATATCGGAGCGCATGACGCAGGCCAACGAGGTGGCGGCGGCTTACATAAACGACAGCTCTCCAGGCATTTACAGCCTTAACCGCAATTATGCGGCCTACACCATCGAACAGCAGGTAGGGGCCAACGTGGGCTTTGACCTGTGGGACGAGCAGACCGTAAAGCGTCTGCTTACAGAGCGTCCGGACCTTATGCCCTACTATCCTCCCCAGCGGGCAGTAAAACGGGGCATAGACCTCAGCTGGGGCAAGGGGCAGATTACCGCGCAGATCACCAGCGGCATTCTGCAGGGGGAGCCAATCAAGAAGCTGGCGGACCGGCTGCAAAGCCGTATCCCGGACATGACCAGAACCAGCGCCATACGAGCGGCACGCACCGCAGTTACCAGCGCCCAGAACGCCGGGCGCATGGAGGGATTTGCCGCCGCAGAGGAGATGGGCATTCAGCTGAAAAAGCGGTGGGTTGCCACATTGGACGGGCGCACCCGCCACGCCCACGCTGCCCTGGACGGCCAAACCCAGGACCAGGACAAGCCCTTTCACTCGGAGCTGGGAGACATCATGTACCCCGGCGATCCCGCCGCTTCCCCATCCAATGTGTACAACTGCCGGTGCACCCTGATTGCCCAGGTGGAAGGGGTGGACTTCTCAACCGCCAAGCGCAGGGCCAGAGACCCGGAGACTGGGAAGGTCGTGGTTGTAGAGAATATGACCTTCTCAGAGTGGGAAAAATGGGTGCAAAAGCGATAGATACACGGCAGAGGTACAGGAGCACGAAGGGGAGATTACCCCTGCTATTTTGCTGTGTGAAGGGATTTTGGATAAGTTGGGGAGATAACTGGACTATGCGCATGGAAATTACCGACAACAGCGAAGCTTTCATCTCTGCAATGGAAGCCGCCGCTCTGGCTGCTTTGGAGGAGTGCGGTCTGACCGGCGAGGGCTATGCCAAGCTTCTTTGCCCGGTGGACACGGGTAATCTGCGCAACTCCATCAGCCACCAGGTACAGCCCGGGGAACA
This sequence comes from uncultured Oscillospiraceae bacterium, assembly GCA_910587835.1. GTDB lineage: Bacteria > Bacillota > Clostridia > Oscillospirales > Acutalibacteraceae > Acutalibacter. The sequence continues at coordinate 5,924 of CAJUNQ010000029.1, forward strand.
TGCGGTATACATAGGCACAAACAGCGAGTACGGCCCCTTTGTGGAGCTGGGCACAGGCAAATATTACCCCGATGGCGGCAGGCAGGACCCCTGGGCCTACCAGGACGCAAACGGGGCCTGGCACCTGACCCACGGCCAGCGGGCCCAGCCCTATCTGAAGCCCGCTGTGGCGGACCACCAGACGGAATATCATGGCATAATGGAGAGGAGGCTGAAAAATGGGTGAGCCCCGGCTGACACAGGAGCAGATAAGAGCTGCCCAGAACATTCTGCGGCATGGGGACCGGGTGGAGCTGATCCCGGTAAAGGACGGGGTGCGAGTGCTGCGGGTACGCCGGGAGGAGATGGGAAAATCCCCTTCAAAAACGCCGGAAAAGACTTGACCCCCGGTGGGTTTTACTGTATAATAAATGTATAAAACAGCATATCCCCCGCCCTAAGCGTTGGGCGGGAAGGGCCGAGCGGGGCCGTTCTCTTTGGAAAAAGAGAGCGGTCCTGCTTTTTTGTTTTATCGGGTAGATTCCTGTAAGGAAATGCGGGTTTTATACAGCGTTCGCCCCCAAAGAACCGGGGCCGGAGAAAAGGAGAATGCTTTTATGGCACTGACCAGGAAATTCTTGAAAGCAATGGGCATTGACGAGGAAAAGGTGGAGCAGATTGTAGAGGCCCACAGCGAGACCGTCAACGGCCTGAAGGATCAGCTTGCAGGCCTCAGGGCCGACGCGGAGAAGCTGCCGGACGTTCAAAAGGAGCTGGACGCCCTGAAAGCGGCGGGAGACGGAGGCTTTGAGGAGAAGTACCAGGCGGAGCACAGGGCCTTTGAGGAATATAAGTCCCAGGTCTCTGCCAAAGAGCGCAAAACCGCCCAGGAAGCGGCGGCAAGAGGCTATTTCCAGTCAAAAAACATCACCGGCAAGGCCCTGGAAATCGCCATGCGGGGAAGCGCAGGGGAAATATCGGCGCTGGAATTGGAGGACGGGAAGATCAAGGACCCCGCTGCTCTGGACGCCCTCATAAACGGGGACTTTTCCGCGCTGGTGGGTCAGACTGTGACCCAGGGGGCGGACACCCCTACCCCGCCCGCCGGAGGCACGGGGGGAGGGGACAGCGTCAATCCCCGCGCCGCGCAGCTCTACACGGCTTACCACAGTAATCTTTACGGCGAAACCAAAAAGGAGTGACAAATCATGTCGTTTACAGACCACAGCCAGCAGGGCCGGTGCTTTGCCCCGGGCTGGTTTCTGGCAAATAATGAGAACTGCACCCGGGAAACCCGGCAGATGGCCCAGGCTGGGGCCGCCGCTGGCGTAAACGGGGGCAAGTATGTGAAAATGGGGACCGTTTACCCTGCCAACGACGCTACTGCGGAGGGAATTGTCTACGAAGATGTGGACGTTTCCGCCGGCGATATGCCCGGCAGTGTGGTGACAAGGGGCGAGATTTATGAGGACCGTCTGCCTGTGCAGTTGGCTGAGGCGGCAAAAACCGCCCTCACAGGCAAGGGATTTATTTTTAAAACCGCCCGCGCCGCTTCCCGGCCCTACTGACAAGGAGAGGAGAATAGAAAATGCCTGTTTGGAAAGATCAGGTGCTGGGCTTTGTGCCGGAAGCGGACTGGCTCAGCATCCCATTTAGCCCTGTGCGGCAGAACGATCCCATTGACAGCCTGTTTTCGGACCAGCGCACAGATAACCTGGCCGCTGCCTGGTACAGCATTTCCGCAGAATATCAGGTGCCTATGATGGCCCAGTTCCACGGCTTTGACACAGAGTCTCAGACCACATTCCGGGCCCCTGTGGACGCACACAACATCGAAAAGGGCCTGATTAAGGTCAAGCTCAACCAGTCCGAGCGGCTGCGGGAGTTGCTTGGCTCCGGTGTGCAGGAAAACGCTCTGTACGACTATGTTCTGAAAGACGGCATGCGCCTGGCGGAGCAGGTGATTACCCGCTCGAAGGTGGCGAAAAATGAGCTGATGGCCACCGGCAAGGTAACCATCCGGGAGAATAACCTGAACCTGACCGTCGACTATGGCGTTCCGGAGGAGCAGACCAACCTGGAGCTGGACCTTTCTCCGGAGGCGGATATTCCTGGCCAGCTGCAGGATCTGGTGGAAAAGGCCAGCGATGCCGGTGTGGCTCTGACCGGTCTGCTCACCAGCCGCCAGAATCTGACCAAAATGCGGCGCAATGCTGCCCTTCAGAAAGCAGTCAATGGTAATGTAGGGGCTGGGGCCCTGATCCGCCGGGCTGCTTTGGAGGCCTATATGGAGGACGAGCTGGGCATTGGGCGGATTATTACCAACGACCTGGTCTTTGGAGCGTCCGCCGAGATTGGGGAGGACGGCAGGCCGGTCATCTCCAAAAAGCGGTATTATCCCGCCGGAAAGCTGTCCTTCTTTGCCGCCAATTCTATGGGCCTTATGGGTGACGGACTGTGGGGCAACCCGCCTGAGGCCACTGTGGGCGCACTGTCCACAGGAGCCAACAGCAGCGAGCATCCCTATGTCTACATCGACCAGTGGACGGAGCACGACCCGAAGGTGCTGTGGACCAAGGCAAGCGGCCTGTTTATGCCAGTGCTGTGGGCATTGCTGAGCGCCAACCCCATTGGCGCGGTTGTTACCGTGATCGGGCTGCTGGTCGCGGGCTTCATCTACCTGTGGAACACCAGTGAGGGCTTCCGGGAGTTCTGGATTGGCCTGTGGGAGAATCTGGTGGGCGCGGTGTCTGCGGCCTGGGAGGGGATTACCGGGTTTTTCAGCGGCATCGGCAATGCTGTCAGCGACTTTTGGGGCTGGCTCACCGGCAGCGAGAAGGAAGCCCTTGACACCATGGAGAGCGACGTTAACGGTACCTGGGACAGCATTGAGGGCAGCACCACCGAGACCTTCGGGAACATGGAGCTTGCGCTGAGCGGGTCTTTTGACAGCATGACAGCAGCGGCAGGCACAGCCACCGGAGAGATCAGCGGGTCGGTTGACACTGCATGGACCAGCGCGGCCCTGAGTACAGACCAGAATTGGGGCGGCATGGAGAGCCAGGTGGTGGGGGCTCTGGGCAGTATGAGCAGCGTTACCCAGACTGCCACCGCTGCCATGGGCGGAGCCATTGACCAGACTTGGACCAACGCCAGCGCAAGCACGGAGCTGAATTGGCTGGGGATGGAGGGACAGGTCACAGGTTCTTTGGAGGGCATGACCCTGGCCGCAGATGGGGCAGGGACAGATATTTTCTCATCCATTGACACCTCATGGACCGACGCCAACACCAGCACCGACCTGAACTGGGAGCAGATGGTTGCCACAACCGGGCTCAAGTCAGACGCGGCTGTTACTGCCGTAGACACCAACTTTTCCCGGATGGAAAACACGGTGATGGACAACCTGAACGCGGCAAAAGGCTCCGCTATGGGGCAGGACTGGACCTCGGTAGGCATTAACATTGTGGACGGTATGTCCTACGGGGTTCGCCAGAGGGCCCAGGAGCTGGCAGGCAGCGTGGCAAACGCGGCCATCGGAGCCCTCAACGCCGCCAGGTCCGCACTGGATATCAATTCTCCTTCCAAAAAGTCGGAATGGCTCTTTGAGATGGTCATGCGCGGCGGCGTGGTGGGTGTGGAGAAAAACGCACACCTTCTCACTGGCGCTATGGAGGATGTGAGCGCCGGCCTTTTGGACGCTCTGCGCCCGGGCCGGGAGGCATTGGACTTTTCTGCCCGGCCCTTGCAGGTGAAGGCCTGGAACAACGCCCCTGCCCCTGAGCAGAGCCGGGGCGGGGACACCTACAACTTCTATTCGCCCAAGGCCCTGGACCCGGTGTCGGCGGCCAGGGAGCTGAAAAAAGCCCGCCAGCAAATGGCCTTGAACTATGTGTAAGGGGGAGTCGGCTTGATTGAAGAGCTTGTCATTACCAATCTGTCGGGCCGGGGGGCTGTCGCCATGAAAAAATGGGACCCTGATGGCTATTGGCTGGGTCCGGTGGACTGGGGCTCGGTGCAGGTGCAGCACCAGACCTACCGCTATGTGAACCAGGTGGGAGAGAGCGTGACCGCCACCATACTGGGCAGCCGGGGGCTTTCGGTTAACGGCTGGGTTATGGGCGGGGGGACGGACACCCTGCAAAGCCGCTGCGATTTTCTCAACAGCTTTTTCTCCCCGGCAGAGGACTATCAGCTGGAATACCGGGGCAGGCTTCTCACCTTTCGTCCGGACGGACCCATTCAGTACGGCCACAGCCACAAGGAGAACAACCGGCTTCTGCGGAAATTCCTGCTTCAGGCCACGGCCCACTATCCTCTGTTTACGGACAAAACCGCCCAGACTGCGCCCTTTGACCAGTCCGGCAGGCTGTTCCGGTTTCCCCAGAGCTTTGGCCTCGCGGGGCCGGTGGTGTTTGGCACGGCGGACCACAGCTACAGCATGGAGATCGTCAACGCGGGGGGCTTTCAGACAGGGATTACCGCCCGGTTCCGGTTCACCGGCACGGTAAAGGACCCCGCCATTGCCAACCGCACCACCGGCAAGCTTTTGCGGGTGCTGCGGACCTTTCAGCGGGGGGAGCAGCTGGAAATTGTCAGCCAGCCCGGCGAAAAGCGCATGACCCTTACCACAGCCAAGGGCGTCCGGGAGGATGTGCTGAAAAGCTGGGACTTTTCTACCAGCTGGGTAGAGCTGGCCCCAGGGCGCAATCTGCTGGCCCTGGAATGCCCGGACCCGGACCAGCGGGCCAATATGACGGTAACGGCGTTGTATACGCCCCTGTATCTGGAGGTGGAGTGAGTGGAGCTGAAAATGGCGGTATGGTCGCCGGACTGGGAATTTTTGGGGCTTCTGGGCAAATTCCGGTCCGTGATCTGGGAGGAAAAGGCCTTTTCTCCGGGGAGCTTTTCTGTGGAGGCTCCCGCTTCGCCGGAAGCGTTGGACCTGCTGGCCCCGGACAATCTCATCTGGTTTACCGGGGAGACGGCGGGGGTGGTGGAGTGCTGGGACACTGCCGCAGACGAGACCGGCGTCTCTGTCACTGCAAAGGGGCGGCTGCTCTCCGGCCTGTTGGACCGGCGGATTCTGTGGGGGACCTACAGCCTGACCGGTACGCCCCAGGCCATTATGACCGCTCTGGTGGAGGACTGCGCGGTCAACCCCACCCGGGGAGACAGCCAGGCCAGAAGGATGCCCCGCCTTGGGCTGAGAGAGCCCCAGCAGGAGGGGGAGAGCATCCGTAAGCAAAAGACCGGGGGAAGCCTCTCCGAGGCTCTGGAAGAGCTGGGAGAGGCCGGGAACGTGGCCTTTGGGGTGGCCTTTCACCCCCAGGAGGCAGAGATGGAGTTCTGGACCCGCCGGGGAGTGGACCGAACTGTGGGGCAGACAGAGACCGACCCGGTATTCTTCAGCGCGGAGCTGGACGATGTGCTCACATCAGAGTACGCCTACAACTCCGGAGAGGCCCGCAATGTAGCCCTGGTGGCCGGTGAGGGCGAGGGCCCCGCACGGGCCTATGTGGTGGTCCCTGAGGGGGAAGCCCCGGCGGGGGTTGGGTTCATCCCCTCGGGCAGCAGCGCCGTTTTGCTCACCTCTGACGGGCGGGAGCTGTTGGCAAGGGCTGGCAGCGCTGCCGACGCGTCTGCGTATCTCAGCGCCTACACCGGGGCGCAGATTGACCAGGCGGTAGGGCAGGTACTTAACGGCGGGGGCGGCGTGTCAGGGGTCAGCAGCTTTCGCGGACGCACCGGGGCGGTAGAACCCCAAAAAGGCGACTACACCGCCGGTATGGTAGGCGCGGCTACCATGAAGGAGGTCCATGCCGCCATTCAAGCCGCCATTTCCGGAGCGATAGAGGAGGCGTATTGATGGCAGAACAGACCGGCCCGCTGAAGCTCCTTTTTAAAGACATTGCCCACTCCATCCGGCAGAAGGACGGCAGTACCGGGCTCATCCATGCCAACGACTTTCCTGCCCGGATTCTGACCATTTCCACAGGAGGAGGCGCGGGCGGGTTCGCCGTGCCCCTCACTGTCACGGTAGACCCGGGTGCGGTGGTGACTGCCGCCAACGGCAGCGAGGCGGTCTCCGGCACAGCGGGAGAGGAGGGTGTTGTGCTGCTTACCCTCACCGCGCCCGGGCTGTGGACCGTGACCGGGACGCTTGGGGATGTGGAGAAGTCCACTACTGTGGAGGTGGCGGATGGGTACAGTGCAAAGTTTAGCCTCACTTCCCGGCTGCCGGAGGGGTACATTGTCGTGGACTATATCAGCAACCCAAATCTGGGATATATCCAAGACGCAGGGATTCCTGAAAATATTACAGGTCATACCATCGACATGCAGGCGGACTTTTCCGAATCCGGCTCCGGATCTGTAATGGGGAATGTCTATGATTACCGGCGCAGGTCTACTGCCACTGGGTCCGCTAAATATTCCTGTACCCAAGCGGTCACTTATTTCTATAGGTACAATTCTGAACTATCTTTGTACATGAAGCAAAATTTCATATTCAACCAGACTTCCCAACCTTCTTCTAGTTTGTTGAATTATAATGTTTTTACACTGCCATCAGAAAGCGGAGTGGTGAATCAAATCCACGCGGATTTTCCCAATCAGCTGTTCCGGGTGAACCAGGAGGAGATAGAAACCATCGAGTATACCTGGAAAAGTACGCAATACCCCTTTGCGCTTTTTGCCCGTAACAGGTACTATGCGGATTTTGGCGCAAGCGCGAGTACTACATATGGTATGAATCCTTTGAACTTCAAGCTTTACTCCTTGCGGGTAACGGAGAACGCCACCGGCGAATTAGTGAACGACTTTGTTCCCTGCAAAAACCCGGAAGGTCTGGCGGGGCTGTATGACCTGGTGAAAGAGGCCTTTTATAGCTCTACTGTGGCGGCCAAGCCCTTTGTGGCTGGGCCGGAAATATAAAAAAAGCCGCCTGCAAAGGCGGCGGGGGTCAAAGCTTGGGCAGGGGGAGCTCATACACAGCGCTTACCTTGTCGGTCCACTCCACCAGAGCGTTTACAGTAACCCGGGTCTGCTCCTGGGACGCGGCAAGGGCGTCGATTTTACTGTGCAGTTTCGTGATTTCCGTCTTAACTCCGCGCATGTCAGACTTCATGTTCTGCATGTCAGACTTCATGCCCTGCATGTCAGACTTCATGTTCTGTATGTCCTGCTGCATGGCCCCCAGCATTTCCAGTATTTTATCCTCGTTATTCATTCGGCCACCTCCCTCTGTCCGTATTATATCGCAAAGAAAGCAGGGATGTCAACATGAAAAAAGAGAGCAGGCTGTCCGGCCTCTCCCGCCGGGAGCTGTGGGTGGACGCCCGGGACCTGCAGAGCGCGGATGAGGCCGGAGAGGCCCTGAGCCCGGAGGAATATAAGGCCGCCCTTTCCACCCGGGGCCGGGAGAGACTGGCGGAGTGTCCTGTGGCCCAGAGCTTTTCCGCAGTGGTGCGCACCACTGGCGCTGCTTTTGCCTATGGGAAGGATTTCTTTCTGGGGGACACGATTACAGTGCGGGACGAGCGGCTGGGGGTAACGGTGGACGCGGTGGTTGCCGCCGCCCAGCATGGAGTAACCGGACAGGGAGAGACCCTGGAACTGACCCTGGGCTTTCCCCAACCGGGTATATTTGAAAGGCTCAGCCGAAAGGAGGACAAATAATGGCGGTTTATGACGGCTTTTTCGACGCGGCGCTGGACCCGGAGACCGGCAGGTTCGACCGGGAATATAACAGTGAGGACTTTACCGGCTATTTCGCGTCCTTTTTGGGGGACGGGGTGTGTCTGTGGAACAACCCTGACAGCCTGCGGGTGTCCCCAAAGGATGGCGGGGTGGAGGTGGCCCCGGGGTATTTGTTTTTGCAAGGCTATTGGCTGAAAAACGACAGCCCCTACCCTCTGGCGGGGCTGAGCGGCGGCTATGTGGCAGCTGCCCGGCTGAACACAGGGCTGCGCTTTCTGGAGCTCACGGCTCTGCCTATGGCAGAGGCTTACCCCGACTGCCTGGTGCTGGCCCAGGTGGACGCAGCCGGAAACGTTACGGACACCCGCCGGGACCCGGAGCTGTGCGGGGTGGTGAACGCCGCCGGAGAGCTCTCCGCTATGGCGGAGTATGCCATTGACTACATAGACCACCAGCTGGAAGACAGGCTGAAGGAGGCCGAGGCCCGGCTGGCCGCCCAGTCTGCGGAGCTGGACGAAAAGATTGCCCAGGTGGAGGGAGAGGCCGCCAAGCTGGCCCCGCCCCCCATTGGCACGGTGAAGTTTTCTGCCAGCCAGACCATAGAGCCCGGCTGGCTGCGCTGCGACGGCTCCTTTGTCAGTCAGGACGATTACCCCGAGCTGGTGCAGGCTTTGGGCAAAGTGACGCCGGGGGTGGAGGAGTTCCGGGAGCTGCTGGAAGCTGACGGCGCAGAGCTGGTATCTAATGTCTGCCTCTACGAGGGTAAGGCCTGGATATACCTGGTCAAGTCGAAAAAGCTGGTGGGCCTGACAGAAAACGGCAGAAAAGAGATCTCCGTGGCTGGGGCCGACCGTCTGGTAGAGCTGTCGGCAGTGCCCACGGTGCTGTCAGTGTGCGGCGGGGCAGTGTATCTGGCCCAGAATAGCCAGACGGCGTCAACATTTGTTCTTTTGGAGTATACGGGATTTACGGGAAGTGAGGAGAGTATTTCCCTTATAGAGCTGGATATCTCCCAACACGCCGCTGACCTGGACACGCGCTATTGTGTGCCCTATGTGACGGATGTGGCGGGAAAGAAGTATATGGCCCTGGGGACCCTTGATGAGGGGCGGTCTCAGGAGACCAGCTTTTCTACGATTCGCCTGCTGAAATACCTCAAGTGGACCGCCGGAAGCTTTCCTGACACGGAGGTCGAGCAGGTGGACCTTGCCCTGGTCAAAGTGCCCCAATCCACAAACAGTATATACGACTACGGCAACGCTGGGGCGGCACTTTTTGCCTTTCAGCAGAAGAATGGCGGCGACCTGCTGTGGATGCAGGACTATACATGGTCCTCAACTACCATGTACGACTACAGCGTCGTTTTTAAGGTTGGCATATGTTCTCAGATGCAGCAGCTATATGGTACGCCGATTACGCTAGGTCCATCGTCTGATCTTCCTTACCGATCGATGAAGCTTACCAAAGAAGAGGCTTTGAAAGACCCGTTTTTTCTGGAAATTTTTGCCACTAATTCCCCAGAGCCTGCTAGGAATGTTCTACCGGCGGCAGGGGGCAGTCAATACATATACCGGGCCAAAATAGAGGACCGCAGGCTACAGTATATCGCCGGAAGGTATGAGCCCCGCACTGTCTACGACTATTATACCTCCCATGTTCTTCTGCCCTCTCGTGCCCGGCTGTTTCAAAATTCTATTTGCTATGCCAGCGCTCAGGGTATTTGGTTTGTGTTTGTGGGTACGGGGCTGCTGTTCACCCAAGACCTGCTCAGCGGCGGGTGGGGGTATCTGGACACCTCGGAGACAGTGGGGACCCTGATTCTGTTTGGGTCGCTGGAATACAGTCTGACGGAGAACGCCCTTTACCTCAGCGGCGTGGCCTCCGACGGCGTCCCAAAGCTGGGCGTGCTAAAGCTCCCCGCCCTGTACAACTATGCCAATGATGGCGCGTGGCTGCCCAACATGGCCAGCGACGGGGTGCCCGCCTATATCAAGGCAGAAGAACAGGAGGCGGCTTCATGATTACCACCGGCTTTGCCCTGGGCCAGTCCGGAGTGTGGACGGCGGGGCAGTTTTCTGAAATCATGCGCCTGGCTGCCGGAGACGGGGTGTGTCTGTGGGGCGGGGCGTTTGCCCCGGAGCTGTCTGGCATGACCGTTACTTTGGCCACGGGCTTTGCCCTTGTGGGGGGCCGCTGGCTGAAAAGCGACAGCCCGGTTTCCCTCAGCTTTCCCCCTCCCAGCATCCATGCCGACCGGGTGGACGCAGTGGCCGTGTGCGTGGAGGAGGGAAGCAAGCGGGTTGTCCTGCGGGTGCTGGCGGGAGTTGACCTGTCCGGCCTTCACGAAGGAGTGATGGACACAGCGGACGGCCCCGCTTTGGTGCTGTATACCTCCCTGATCCGCCGGGGAGCCCAGAGCGCGGGGGAGCTTGCCGACCACCGGAGAATGCTGCCCACCCTGGAGGAAACCACAGCGCAGGTGCTGCGGGCCTATGATTTTGCTGTCTCCGGCGTGGACCAGGAGGTAGAGCGGCTTTTGGCCCTGGCCCAGGCAGCGGTTGACAAGGCCAGCGCAGCAGTGGAGGAGCTGGACAAGACCCTTCAGGCTGCAGGGCGGGCCCCGGCTGTGGGTGATCTGGCTACAGCCCGGGTGCGTCCGGGCGACCACTGGCTTTTGTGCAGCGGGGGGCCGGTCCCTCCCCAGTACCTTGCCCTGGCCCTGCTTACCGGCCCCCTTCTGCCTGACGTCACCCCGCCGGACCCCAGGCTGGGGACCTGGATTTTTGCGGGAGAGCCCGCAGGAGAGGAGGGGGCAGCATGATTCAGCTGTACGCGGACAAAAACAGGCTGACAATCCGCCAGTCAGAAACCGTGACCAGCGGGTCGGTGAACACGGTGGAGTGCCGCTTTACCTTCTCCCCCCACTGGGAGGGGCTGGAAAAGACGGCGGTATTCCGGGCCGGGGAGCGGACGGCGGCGGTGCTGCTGGACGAAAGCGGCAGGTGTACCGTGCCCTGGGAGGTATTGGAGAAGCCCGGCCGGACCCTGTCCGCCGGGGTGTATGGACGGGACCCGGAAGGAGGCCTGACGCTGCCCACGGTGTGGGCGGACCTGCGGACCATTCTGGAAGGGGCCTCGCCGGGGGAAATGGCCCGGCCTCCCACCCCGGACCTGTGGGAACAGGAGCTGGCAAAAAAGGGCGACTCCCTGTCCTATGACGGCCTGAATCTCACCCTGCTCAGCGGGGAGAGGCCCCTGTCCTCTGTGCCGGTGGCGGGGGGAGGCGGGGCGGTTGTCTACCACTTCGGCCATGGGCTCAGACAGGATGGTCTGCATGTGTGGGTGGACGCGGTGGACGATTTTCACGGGGACAACACCCTGCCTATGACGGCGGCGGGAGTGTATGCCGCTGTGGGGAATATTGAGGCCCTGCTGGGGGCCATATAAGGAGGCGCGTATGAGCGTAGCGACAGAGATATCCAGAATTCAGACCGGCCGCAACACCATCCGGGCCAAGCTGGTGGAGCTGGGCATGGCCCAGAACACCGACGGCCTGGACAAGCTGGCCTCGGCCATTGAGAAAATGGAGAACCGGGGGGCAGTGTCCGCCACCGTGCAGGAGGGGGACACCTATACCATCCCCAAGGGCTACCACAACGGCAGCGGCACCGTGTCGGGCGTGGCGGGGGGAGGCAATTACAATCTCCAATCCAAGACTGTCACCCCCACCAAGCTGCAGCAGAACGTCACCCCGGACAGCGGCTTTTATGGTCTGTCGGACGTGACGGTGGCCCCCATTCCCGAGTCCTATGCAGACGTGAGCGCGGTTACTGCCGAGGCGGCGGACGTACTCACGGGCAAGGTGATTGTCAGCGCGGCGGGAAAGACCGTGGCGGGCTCCATGCCCAACAACGGCCTGCTGGACAAGACCATTGACGGCCTTACCTCCCTGTCGGCGGACATTCCGGCGGGGTACTACAGCGGGGGTACGGTGAGCCTTTCCGGGGACATCGAGGAAGCCCTGGCCGCTATTTGAGGTGGGTATGAGCATAGAATCGGAGATCATGCGCATTCAGAAGAACATTGCCGACACCTACGCAGCGGTTGCCGATATGGGCGGCACAGTCCCCGCCAGCCCCACCAGCGCCAGCCTTGCCGCTGCTGTGCGGAGCATCCCGGCGGGCTCGGGGGGCAGCGAGCCCGTGGGCACGGTGATCAGCTACATGGGCGCGACCGCCCCGGCGGGGTATCTCAGCTGCGACGGCGCGGTAAAGAACATCGGCGACTACCCGGCCCTGGCCCGGCACTTTGAGACACAGCTGGGCTCCGCCAATTACTTTGGGGGCGACGGTACGACAACCTTTGCCCTGCCGGACATGCGGAATCTGTTTTTGCGGGGGTATCATGGGAGCGCGGCGGCGTTGTCGGGGAACATTGGTAAAAAGCAGGAGGCGACAGACCACCTATACAGTGCTGGGACCACCACCTCACACAATTTCCCCGCCAGCGACAACGCGGGCCGCTGGGAGCCTAAGAACTATGATTCCCGCAAGGCAGCGCCATATCGCGGGGTGTATTTTACCGACGCCTGGGACGGGACGTATAATAACGGCTATCTCTCCTACACCGCCCGCCCTGTCAACATGGCGGTGCTATACTGCATCAAGGCGGGGTGAATCATATGCCAGAATACCCCTTCACCCCCCAGCTTCTGGACGTGCTTCCGGAGGAGTTGGCGGAGGTGTTTCGCGTCAGGGCAGTGGAAAGAGCCTGCCGCCCTATCGTTCCCTCTGTTATATTGTCAAATTATAAGGAGGTATCTCAAGTCATGAAAATCAACTGGAAAGTCCGGGTCAGAAATATCAATTTCTGGTTGGCCCTTATTCCGGCAGTGCTGCTGCTGGTGCAGGTGGTTGCTGCGCCTTTTGGGTACAACTGGGACTTTGCCGTGCTGGACCAGCAGCTGACAGCGATTGTCAACGCCTTGTTTGGGGTGCTGGCTATTCTGGGGGTAGTCAACGACCCCACCACGGCCGGGGCCAGCGACAGCGCCCAGGCCCGCACCTATGAAAGGCCGAAGGAGGGGTGAAATATGGCCGACTGTTCGCAGAGCTGCCCCATTGCCAACAAGGTGGACCGGTTGGAGGCGCAGCTGGACGAGCTGCAGGCCCAGAACGGGGACAGCCACCGGGAAATATACGGCAGGCTGAACACCTTGGAGAGGGCCAGCGACGTGCAGGGGGCCCACTATGACGCCATTATGGAAAAGCTGGACAGCCTGGCCCGGAAGGTGGACGGATTGGAACGCAAGCCCGCTAAGCGCTGGGACGCGGCAGTGACTGCGCTGATCGGCGCAGTGGTGGGGGCTGTGGCAGCATATCTTATGGCCGGCGCGGGGCTGGGGTGATTGACGGACTTCCCGGAATATGGTAAGATAAAAGTGGAAGCCGGCCTTTGACCGGAGCTTGTCTGTCAACATATATGGAAGGATGCATAGCCCCGATGAAAAAGAACAGCGTGGAAATGGAAAAGATTGACATTGGAACCCCTGAGACCCTGGCGTCGGAAATGTACCGGGAGCTCAAGCGGGCAAACCAGTTCAAGGAGAAGATCATTATTGCCCTGAGCGTGGCTGTGGTCGTTCTGATTCTGGGAATGGCCGGCCTGAGCTGGTATCACATTCACCAGTGGAGCCAGTTTGACACTGTGGTGGTGGACACCGGCGAGGGGGGCGGCAACGCCAACTATGTCCAGGGCGACAACCAGGGAGGTATTTTCAACAATGGCGAAGGTAGTAGTCAGGAAGCGGAAAGCGGGCAAGGGCAAGAGCAAGGGGACCCGGGTCAGACGTAAATAAGCGGGGTGGTCCGTTGAATCTTAAAACGGAGTTTACCCACCTGGAATGTGAACGGTTCCGCCGGGAATGTAACTTTACGGACGATGAGCGGGCTGTGTTTGATTTGCGGGTCAAGGCCCGGACTGTCGTGGAGATTCAGCATGCGCTTCATATGTCTGAATCTACGGTCAACCGTCGAATCAGAGGCATTAAGAAGAAAATATATAAGGTCATGTGACAGCTTTATGACAGAAAAGAGAGAGAAACCGGATAGGTTTCCTCTCTTTTTTTATGCGATAATGGAGGTAAGAGGAAAAGGGAAAGCCCCTGCGGCCAACGTCCGGCGTATAGTGGAACACACATTTTTGTTCTTGATTTTGGGAGGCGTTTATGAAGGTTCCAGGCAAAGACAACAAAAATCAGCCTGCTCCCTGTCCCTGTGGCAGAAAAACATGCTGCCCCCATTGCGGGCTGTGCAAAAAAGGCGGACCTGCATGAGCTGGGCCCGCCACAACCCCAACCCCCAGCGCAAAAGCGTGGGGGACTGCACGGTGCGGGCGGTTTCAGCCGCATTGGGCATGAGCTGGGAGGAGGCCTTTGCCGGCCTGTGCCTACAAGGCTTTTTGATGTGCGACATGCCCAGCGCAAACCATGTGTGGGGGGCCTATCTGCGGGAGCAGGGCTTTGCCCGGCGTATTCTGCCGGAGGACTGCCCTGACTGCTACACGGTTTCTGACTTTGCAGGGGACCATCCTGTGGGGACCTATATCCTGGCCCTGCCCAGCCATGTGGTGTGCCTGCAAGACGGGGATTGGCTTGACACCTGGGACAGCGGTATGGAGGTCCCCCTTTATTATTGGGAGAGGAGCGAGGAAAATGGCGTTTAACCCCTATCCATATCCCGGCTACCCCATGGGCGGGTATCAGCCGGGGGTATATGGCCCGGCTGTGCCGGACCAGCTGGCTCAGCTCCGGATGCAACAGGGCCAGCAGCTTCAGCCGGCGGCTCAGCCCCCTATGGCTCCCATACAGCAGCCCCAGCCTCAGGCTGAGGCTGGCGGTATTCTCTGGGTGCAGGGCGAGGCCGGGGCAAAAGCCTATCTGGTAGCCCCGGGCTGCACGGTGCAGCTGTGGGACAGCGAAAACCCCACCATTTATCTCAAGTCTGCGGACATGTCCGGCATGCCCTCCATGCGGGTGCTGGACTACACCGAGCGGGGCGGGGCCCCTGCCGTGCAGCAGGACCCACCCCAGCCAGTGGACATGACCCAATACATCACCCGGGACGAGCTGGAGAGCATTCTGGCCGAACGCCTGAAGCGTCCTCAGCGTCCTCAGAAAGCAAAGGAGGAGACAGACAATGGCTAACCCCTTGTTTCAGGCTTTGGGCGGAAAGGCAGCCCAGAGTGAACAGAAAAATATGGCGCCCCGGCTGTTGCAGTATATGCAGAATTTTCAGGGCAATCCCCTGGAGGCCCTTCAGGGCAAGCTCAACAGCGGGGAGATGTCCCAGCAGCAGTATAACCAGCTGCGCGGTGTGGCGGAAAATATCGCCCGCAAGATGATGGGCGTGCTGAAATAGTACATTCATGTCTGGCCAGACAAATGTAAATATAAGCAAAAAGGAGAAATACTTAATGTCTCTTGGCAATGAAAATGGTCTGTCCGCCGCTGATATCGCAGCGGTAACGGACCGGAATAACGGCAATGGCGGCTGGGGCGGCTTTGGCGGCGAATGGCTGATTGCCCTGATCATGCTGTTTCTCTTCCCCATGATGTTCGGCGGGGGAATGTGGGGCGGCGGTATGTTTGGCGGCATGGGCGGCTGGGGCAACGGCGGTCTGATGGCTATGGCCAACGGTGCGCTGACCCGTGCCGACCTGTGTAGCGAGTTCAACTTCAACGGACTGGAGAATGCTGTCCGGGGTGTGCAGCAGGGCATTTGCGACAGCACCTTTGCCCTGAACAACTCCATTAACGGCCTTGGCATGAACATGATGCAGGGCTTTTCTCAGGCAGAGCTCTCCCGCTGTAACCAGCAGGCCGCGTTGATGCAGCAGCTGTACCAGATGGGCTACAACCAGCAGGATTGCTGCTGCCAGACCCAGCGGGCCATTGAGGGCGTGAACTACAATCTGGCAACCCAGGGCTGCGAGACCCGCAACACCGTCCAGAACGCTACCCGGGACATTATTGACAGTCAGAACAGCGGTTTCCGGGCCATTTTGGACAAGATGTGCCAGCAGGAGCTGGCTGCAAAGGACGCCCAGATTGCGGCCCAGAACCAGCGCATTTTTGGGCTGGAGCTCACTGCTTCTCAGGCAGCGCAGAACAACGCCATCGGCGCAATGATCTCCGCTAGCGAGGCCACGATTCTTCGCCGCACCGGCGCGGAGTGCCCCACCCCGGCCTACGTGGTCCAGCCTCCCACCCCGGTGAACTTCCCCACCAACTGCTGCGGGCAGTTTGCCGGTTGGGGCAATAACGGCTGGGGCGGCAATAGCTGCAACCAGGGCTGTGGCTGCTGAAACGGGTCGATTTTATTGAAGCCACCAAAATGATGATTTTCCCGAATACCGAGTAATCGCTTCGGGACAGCTACTTACAAATAATCTGTTCACCTTGCCGGATGCGCCGGCATGTTCGGCCCCGAGCCGATTTTGAGAATCACAGCGGCGGGGGAA
>CAJUNQ010000030.1 GCA_910587835.1 uncultured Oscillospiraceae bacterium
GCTACCACTAGGCAGTTGAGAGACTACCGGTAGGAGTTTGCCGGTACTTTTGCGAAGCAAAAGGCGACTCCTTCGGAGTCGAGGCAAACTCCGTGACTTGCCCGAAGGGCAATGTCAGAAGCCCACGCCAAACGCCGTGTGAGGGAGCTCTATACGGGTCAATCGCCCGCCAAAGGACAAGCCCACAAAAGAAAAAGCCTCCCCAAAACCGCCAGCTGCCAGGTCCCAAAAGACAGGTTTTTTCGTCAACAGAAGCAGAGAGGAGCAAACTGTCATGATAAAGGTTGTGACTGCCGCCGGGCCGGAGCGCCGGGCGTTTATTGAGAGCCTGAAGTCCCGGGCAGGGACTGTGGACCCGAAAATTGAGGAGGCTGTGGCCGGCATCATCCAGGAGGTGCGCCAGGGGGGAGACGAGGCGGTGAAGGCCTGCTCCTGCCGGTTTGACGGCTGGACCCCTGACTGTCTGGAGCTGAGCCGCCAGGAGATGGAGGACATTGCCAAGGACTGCGGCAAGGATTTTATTGGGGCGTTGGAACGGGCCGCTGCCAATATTTACGACTTTCATGCCCGGCAGAAGCAGCAGAGCCGCATTGACCCGGACCCCCGGGGCATAATCACCGGCCAGCGGGTGCGGGGGCTGCACCGGGCCGGGGTGTATGTGCCCGGCGGCACAGCGGGCTACCCCTCCTCGGTGCTGATGAATGTGATTCCCGCCAAGGTGGCCGGGGTGGGAGAAATCGTGATGGCAACCCCCCCGGGCCGGGCCGACCGGCCGGACCCCAATATTATTGCCGCTGCTTTGACAGCCGGGGTAGACCGGGTGTTTTTGATGGGCGGGGCCCAGGCCGTGGCCGCGCTGGCCTTTGGCACCCAGTCTGTGCCCAAGGCGGACAAGATTGTGGGGCCTGGGAATATCTATGTGGCGACAGCCAAAAAGCAGCTGTATGGCGTGGTGGACATTGACATGATTGCCGGGCCCAGCGAGATTCTTATTATCGCCGACGGCACCGCAGACCCGGAATTTCTGGCAGCGGACCTGATGAGTCAGGCGGAGCACGACCCCATGGCCTCGGCGGTGCTCATCACCCCCAGCGAAGCATTGGCCCGAGAGACCGTGGAGGCGGTGTACCGGCAGGTGCAAGGGCTCTCCCGGCGGGAGATCATTGAGAAGGCCCTGGACGATTTCGGGGCGGTGATTGTCTGCGGGGACATGGACGAGGCAGTGGAGTTTGCCAACGAGCTGGCCCCTGAGCACCTGGAGGTCTGCTGCAGCGACCCCTTCTCCTATTTGGGGCGGCTGGACAACGCGGGCTCGGTATTTTTGGGCAATTACGCCCCCGAGCCCCTGGGGGACTACTATGCGGGAGCCAACCATGTGCTGCCCACCGGGGGCACGGCCCGGTTCTTCTCGCCCCTTTCGGTGGACGATTTTGTGAAGAAGTCCAGCTTTATCTACTACCCACGGGAGGAGCTGCTGAAGGCTGCGGAGGACATTATTCTGCTGGCAAAAACCGAGGAGCTTACCGCCCATGCCAACTCCATTGAGGTTCGGGTGAAACGCTGATGGAGAAAAAGCTTGAGACGGTGGAGGACGTGTACAAGGCCCTTACCGGCCAGGGAGAGCTGGAATGGATTGGGGAGAAAAAGCAGGCCGCTGTGCTGTATTATACAGTGGGGCGGCGGCAGTATAAAATATTTTTCGACGACAGCAATGTAGAGGTCTCGGTGAAGAAGCGGCTGTTTCAAAACGAGTATTGGGACAGCCTGGGCGTCCGCCACTATACGGAGCCGGAGGACTCGATTCAGGATGTGTTTGACACGGTGATGTGGTGCCGGAAGGAATTCGGAAAGAGGGAGTAGCCATGTATCAGCTCAACGAAAAAATTGCGGGCCTTGCCGCCTATGCCCCGGTGGACAACGCCGGCTGTGTGCGGCTGGACGCCAACGAGTCCTTTTTGGCCGTGCCCCGGGAGGTGCGGGCGCTGTGGAAGGCCGCGGTGGATGAGACGGAGTTTCACCGCTACCCGGACCCGGCGGCAGAGGGCCTTTGCCGGGCCTTTGCCGGGTACTATGGGGTGGACCCGGCCCATGTAACGGCGGGGAACGGCTCGGATGAGTTGATTTCCGTGATTTTTCAGGCGTTTTTGTGCAAGGGAGAGGCCTTTGCCACCCTGGAACCGGACTTTTCCATGTACACCCAGGCAGGGGCTCTGGCGGAGGCCCGGCATGTGGCCATACAAAAGCAGAGGCCCGGCTGCGCTGTGGACATAGACCAGGTGATTGAGACCTGCCGGAGAGAGCGGGTGGGGCTGCTGATTTTCAGCAACCCCTGCAACCCCACGTCCCTGGTGCTGGGGCGGGAGGATGTGCGGCGGCTGGTGGGCTCGGTGGAGGGTCTGGTGGCGCTGGACGAGGCCTATATGGACTTCTCCTCTCAGAGCTTGCTGGGGGAGGAGGGGGCGTTTGACAACCTGATCATTCTGCGCACCTGCTCCAAGGCGGTGGGCATGGCGGCGCTGCGTCTGGGCTTTGCCGTGGCCGGAGAGAGGCTGACCGGGAGGCTGCGGGCGGCCAAGTCCCCCTATAATGTAAACAGCCTGTCCCAGGTCATGGGGCAGAGAATGCTGGAACAGCCCCGGCTGCTGCAGGCGGCGTTGAAAAGAATCCTGGACTCCCGGCGGGAGCTGTTGGCCGGACTGGGGGAAATTGCCCGGGAAATGCCGGGCTGGTTCAGTCTGCTGCCGGGAGAGACCAATTTTGCGGCCCTGGTCATGGAGGACGGCCAGGGGGTGCAGCAGGAGCTTTTGCGCCGGGGGGTGGCGGTGCGGTACACCGGCGGGCTGCTGCGGGTGACCTGCGGCCTGCCGGAGGAAAACCAGGCGTTTTTGCGGGCATTTCAAAATATCGGGAGGGGATGGATATGAGCAGAACCGGGCAGGTCCACCGAAAAACCGGGGAGACGGAGGTGCGTGTCAGCGTGAACCTGGACGGCGGGGAGAGAAGCGTTTCTACCGGGCTGGGCTTTTTTGACCATATGCTCACCGCCCTGGCAGTGCACGGGGGCCTGGGGCTGACTGTGGAGGCCAAAGGCGACCTGGAGGTGGACTGCCACCACACCGTGGAGGACGTGGGCATTGTGCTGGGGCAGGCCTTAGGCCAGGCTTTGGGGGACAAGGCCGGGCTGCGGCGGTATGGACACGCCTGCATTCCCATGGACGAGGCCCTGGGGACTTGCGCGGTGGATGTGAGCGGGCGGGCCTTTCTGGTGTTTCGCGGGGCGTTCCCTCAGGAGCGGGTGGGGGAGTATGACAGCTGCATGACGGAGGAGTTTTTCCGGGCAGTGGCTATGAACGCGGGGCTGACGCTGCATCTGGGGTGCGAGTACGGGAAGAATACCCATCATATGGTAGAGGCGTTGTTCAAGGCCTTTGCCCATGCTTTGAAGGACGCGGTGGTTTGGGAGAGCGGGGTTATGTCCACAAAAGGCGTGTTGTAGGAGAGCTGCGCTGCTGCGCCCAGCGAGCCAGCCGCGCGTGTTCTTTGCGCGGCTGAGGCCGTTTTGCGGAGCAAAATGGCCATCTTTTGCGCGAAGCGCAAAGTTGCGAGCGGCTGTCTTTGGGGCGGCAAATAAGGGGAGGGAGCCTGCCCTGACCCCGCCCTTAAAAGCCAAAGCCCAATACAAAACAGAAGCGGACTCTGTCTGATTTCTGTCTGACAGGAGGTTGCCAATCATGAAAAAATTCGACAAGCTGTCTTTGGTCATGGATCTGCTGGGCTGTCCCAACCGCTGCAAGCACTGCTGGCTGGGCCATGCACCCAACCCCCGGCTGGGCCCGGAGGACCTGCGCTTTGCCGCTGGAGCCCTGCGTCCCTTCTGCCGGGAGCTGGTGGTCTACGACTGGACCCGGGAGCCGGACTATGGGGACGATTACCGGGAGAAGTGGGCGTTGTGCGAGGAGCTCTCCACCTGCGGAGGGCGGGACCACTTCGAGCTGGCCAGCCTGTGGCGTGTGGCCCGGGATGAGAGCTATGCTCCCTGGCTCAAGACTGTGGGCGTGGACGTGGTGCAGATCACCCTGTTCGGCGGGGAGGAGACCACGGACTGGTTTACGGGCCGCCGGGGCGCTTATCAGGACATTCTCACGTCAGTGGACCGGCTGCTGGAAGCGGGCATTGCCCCACGGGTGCAGGCCTTTGTCAATAAGAGGAACCTGGGCGAGCTCCCGGCAGTGGAGGACTTTGTCCGCCGCCTGAGCCTGGAGGAGCGTTGCCGGGACGTGGGCCAGGAATTCCGCTGCTTTGTCCACCAGGGCAGCTGCGCCGGGGAGAACCGCCGGTTCTATCCGGAGTGGATTACCCCGGAGGACCTGGAAAGGATTCCGCCCTATCTGATGGAGAAGACCCTGGAACACTTTGGCGCAAGGACCCCGCAGGAGGTCTTTGGCGTCACGGAGGCTGAGCTTTGCCGGGAGCTGGCGGAGGACAGCTCGGTGAAAAGCCTGGGTGGGGGGCTTACCGAGGCGGTGCTGTATATGAGGGCCGACTTCACGGCGTACCCCAACTTTGGCGAACCCTCTCTGCCTGCCTGGGGGCTGGGAAACCTGAAGTCGGACGGGGCGGAGGCAATTCTCAGAAACCTGACAGCGGACAGAAGTCCCGCCCAGTCCGCCAGAAAAAATGTGCCCCTGAAGGAGCTGGCCCGGGCCTGCGGAGACCCAACCAGTCAGCGGCTGTTTGGCCGGGAGGACTATGTGGAATTTTTGCTCAACGAGTATTGCGGGGCAATGTGATGGAAAGGGGAGTTGGCTATGTTTGTTTTGCCCGCCATTGATATTCACCAGGGGCAGTGCGTGCGGCTGTTTCAGGGGGACTATGCCACAGCCCAGGTGGTGGCCGGGGACCCGGTGGAGACCGCCCGTCGGTTTGAGAGCCAGGGGGCCGCGTGGCTGCACATGGTGGACCTGGACGGAGCCAGGGAGGGCCGGCCTGTCAACCGGGGGCTGATTCTGCACACAGTGGAGAGCGTTGGCATGAAGGTGGAGCTGGGCGGCGGCATCCGGGACATGGAGACAGTGGAGGACTACCTGAGCCATGGGGTGGAGCGGGTGATTCTGGGCTCGGCGGCGTTGGGGGACCCGGACTTTGTCAGGCGGGCGGTGAAGCGGTTCGGCTCGCGGATTGCCGTGGGCATTGACGCCCGGGAGGGCAAGGCGGCGGCTCAGGGCTGGACCCAGGACAGCGGCGTGGATTACATTGCGCTGGCCCGACAGATGGAGGGGCTGGGGGTGCAGACCATCATCTGCACAGACATTGGCCGGGACGGCGCCCAGACCGGCCCCAATCTGGCCATGCTGCGGCAGCTGGACCAGGCGGTAGGGTGCCAGATTATCGCCAGCGGCGGGGTGAGCTCTTTGGAGGACCTGACCGCCCTGCGGGACCTGGGGCTCTACGGCGCCATTGCGGGCAAGGCAGTGTATGCCGGGGCAGTGGACCTGGAGGAGGCCCTGATTGCCTGCCGTCTGCTGCGCCCCATGCCCAAAACAGAGCAGGCCCTTTGCCAGGAGCTGGACCGGTATTTTCGCAAGGGGGAGCTGATTCCCGCTGTGGTGCAGGACGCGGCCACCGGTCAGGCGCTGATGCTGGCCTATATGAACCGGCAGTCTCTGAGACGGACCCTGGAGACCGGGTACACCTGGTTCTACAGCCGCAGCCGGGAGGCTCTGTGGATGAAGGGGGAGACCTCGGGCAACACCCAGCGGGTGGTGAGCATTGCCGCCGACTGCGACGACGACACCCTGCTGGTGCGGGTGACGCCGGCGGGTCCTGCCTGTCACACAGGGCGGCAGGCCTGCTTTTATAAAAATATATGGGAGGAGCCATAGCATGGAGGCATTGCGGGAGCTGTATGAGGTCATAAAAAGCCGGAAGGAGAACGCCCCGGAGGGGTCCTACACCGGCTATCTGTTTGCCCAGGGCCTGGATAAAATTCTGAAAAAGTGCGGGGAGGAGTGCAGCGAGGTGCTGATCGCCGCGAAAAACCAGCGGCAGGAGGACACAGTCGGGGAGATCAGCGACCTTTTATACCATTTGACTGTGCTGATGGTCAACGAGGGCATCCCCCTGGAAGCGGTGGAGCAGGAGCTGGCCCGGCGGGCGCGGAAGCAGGGGAATTTGAAGCAGTTCCACCAGGTGGACAAGGACACATAAGGAGGCGGAGCGGTGAGTCGGCAGATATGGTGGGAGGAGCTGCCCTGGGACTATGCCAGCAAGGCCCGGGACTTTTTGAAGCCTGGGGTCCGGGTGCTGGACCTGTCCCCGGAGGAGGGGGCCTACCCCTTTGGCCGGGAGCCGGCGGAGGCGGTCCGGTGGAACGGGACGGGGCCCCTGCCCTTTGCGGACGGCAGCTTTGACCTGGTGCTGTGCCGGTTTGGCCCGTTGCCCTTGGAAGAGGCCGCCCGGGTGCTGGCGGCAGGGGGCTTTGTGGTGGCGGAGCAGGTGGGGGGCAGCGACAGCTGGGAGCCCGGCCCCCTGGACTTTAACCTGGAAAACCAGCTGCCCCGGGTAGAGGCGGCAGGGTTCCGGGTGATGTGGCGGCAGCAGGCCTACCCCCTGGGCCCTGGGGGCAGGCGGGGGCACCGGTTCATTTTTATTGCGAAGAAGCGGGCGGTTTGACCGTTAACAGGTGACCGTCAACAAAAGAAAAAAACCGGCCCGGGGAGCGATTGCTTTGGGGCGGTCTTTTTTTGTTGGGGATGGGGCGTCTTATGTTCGGCCTTGTAGGAAAATAGGCGAAACGGCGGATTTTTGACCAGAAAAGGGGAATTTTAAGGAGAAGCCTGCCGGAAAGCGGGGAGTTTCGATGCAAAGCGGCCCCTTTCGGGCAAAAGGACGGCGACTCTCAGTTTTAGGCCGGCCTTATTCCTCGGGGATGATTTGGTTGTCGGCCAGCACCTGGGGCAGGCGGGCCATGCTGTCAGCCTCGGTAATCTCCCGGATGACCCGGCAGGGTACTCCGGCGGCAAAGCTGTTGGGAGGAATATCCCGGGTGACCACGCTGCCCGCACCAATGACACAGCCGTCTCCCACCGTCACCCCAGGGCACACAGTGACCGATGCGCCGAACCAGCAGTCGTTGCCAATGTGGACAGGCTTGGCATAGCACAGGCGCTTCACCTCACCGGAGGCAGTGCGGATGGCGTTGCGCTCGCTGGGGACCATGGGGTGGATGGGGGTGACAATGGTGACGTTGGGGCCAAAATTGCAGTTGTCCCCAATGGTGACCTGCGCGTCGTCCTGAACGGTGAAGTTGAAGTTGGCGAAGAAATTTTTGCCGATTTTGGTGTGCTTGCCATAGTGAAAGGCAATGGGGCCCTGAATGCGGCCGTTTTCTCCGAACTCACCGATGATTTCGTGGAGAATGGCGGCGCGCTTTTCCGTCTCGTCCTCGTGGGTCTGGTTGTAGTCCACGTCCAGGTTATGGGTTTTCAGCTTGATGGCCACCAGCTCCGGGTCGCCGGGGCAGAACAGAACGCCCGCCTGAATTTTTTCTTCCTCGCGCATGGAGATGCTCCTCTCTGAGTGGATGATTTGGAAATATTGTAGCACAGCCTGAAATGAATTGCAATATTTTGCCTGTCTTTGGCCGGCTGGGTGAGAGCTTGGGGCGCGGGACAAAAAGCTGGTTGGCGCGCCGGTGAAAGGCGTGGACACGCGGGCGCCCCGGAGAAGCCAGGGGCTCGAAAGCAAACGGTTCTTGAGTTTTTTACCGAAGGGACCGGAAAAATGCTTGGAGAAGGGCCTGGGCCTCCTCTCCATAGAAGCCGGGGAAAACCTGGATGGCCGGAGCGGCGGGCAGGCGCAGCAGGTCGGCGGCTGTACCGCAGCAGCCCAGGCCCTCGTCCTCAGCACCGAAAATAATCCGGGCCACCCGGGCGTTCACCGCTGCCCCGGCGCACATGGGGCAGGGCTCCAGGGTGACATAGAGGTGTGCGCCGGTCAGCCGCCAGTCTCCCACTGTCCGGCAGGCCTGGGCCAGGGCCTCTATTTCCGCGTGGGCCAGGGCGCTGCCCAGGGCCTCCCGGCGGTTGCGGCCCTGGCCCAGCACCTGGCCCTCCCGGACCACCACCGCGCCCACAGGCACCTCTCCGGCCTGAGCCGCCTCCCGGGCCAGGGCAAGGGCCTGGAGCATGTAGCGCTTTTCCGGCAGAAATTCCCGCTCCATTACAGGAACAAAATCAGGGCCTGGGCCAGGCACAGCACAAAAAGGCCCCACAGCAGCGGCGCGCTCAGCAGGCACACCGCGGCCTCGCCGCCTCTCATGGGGGCAAGGGCGGGCGGGGGCAGCTGGGGCTGAGGCTGGGGCTGGCGTTGCGCAGCCTGCTTCTTCCGGTGGCCGATAACCAGCAGAATCATAAAGGAGACCGTGCCCAGGGCCACGGGAATGATCATCAGCAGGGCTTCAAAGAGACTTTTTCCGCCATCGCTCAGTCCCAGCAGGCCGGAATAGCTGCCCACCACGGCAATCCCATTGTTGAGGGCGTGAATGGCTACGGTGAGCCAGAGGTTGCGGGTTTTGGCATAGACCAGGGCCATGCCCAGTCCCGCGATAGAGGCGAACACCACGCTGGACGGGTTGAGATGGGCCATGCCGAAAATCAGCGCGGAGCCCACAATGGCGAAGCCCCCGCCGTATTTCTCCAAGGTGGAGAAGATCGCGCCCCGAAAGGCAAACTCCTCCACCAGGGGCACCAGAATGGCCACGCCGAAGAACTCCACCGCCAGGTTGACCCAGCTGTCTCCCTGGCCCAGGGTCTGGAACGGTTCCTTGGCCCCCAGGCGGTTCAGCAGGGCGTCGACCAGCATGGCGGGGTAGTTGCCGGCCAGCGACAGGCCCAGTCCGGCGAACACCCACAGCAGGGAGGAGAAGAAGCCAACCCGCTCAAAGCGCAGGACCTGGTTCCAGTCCGGCTTGCTGATGAGCAGCCAGCCCAAAGCCGGGAGCCCGGTGGCCAGAGGGGACAGGGCTGTGGTGAGAAGCACCATTGCAAAGCTGTCTGTAAGCAAGTCCAGGCTCAGGGAGGCCCCCCAGCAGATGGCAAGCACCACCAGCTGAAGCAGCAGGCCCAGTAAGGTTTGGACCAGCACAATAGCTGCGGTCTGGTTCAGGGCCATGCGGGCCCCGTGCTTGCGGGGGTCTCGCCTCTTGGGCTGGAAGCTGGCCGGGCGGGGGACCGCCGCCGGTTGGGCCGGATAGGGGTAGGGCAGGGCGTATCCCGGGTATGGGGCGCAGCCCCCAGGGTAAGGGCCCTGAGCAACCGGCGGCTGAGGGCCGGCAGGAGGCTGGGGAGCGGCCTGGGCAGGGTAGGGCCCAGGGGAGGGTGGATTCCAAGCGTCATATGAGTTCATGGGAGCATCGTTCCTTTCTGGGTTGAGGGCTGTTTCCGCTGCGGGCCGCCGGCTGTCCTGATTGCGGGCAGTCGACTGCTCTAATAAGATATTATACACCAAATGTGCGGCGGACACAAGGCGGGGAGGGAAGATATATTGTGAACTTTTTTGTTGACTGGGGGGCGGCGGCAAAAGCAGCGTAGGCCGGTGGGGCGGGTGAGCTCCCCAAAATCCAAGGCTCTGTTGGATTTTGCCAAAGCTCTATGCCTTGCATCCAAGTCTGAGTTTTGCTACAATACAACTACAACGAGAATTTCGGCGCAATCAAGGAGGCGGAACCATGGAGGAGAACCTGTTGGGCGCACAGATCGCCCACCTGAGAAAGAAAGCGGGCATGACCCAGGAGGAGCTGGGCCGGGCAGTGGGGGTGAGCTCCCAGGCTGTGAGCCGCTGGGAGTGCGGCGGCGCGCCTGACGTGGCCCTGCTGCCCGCCATTGCCGACACCCTGGGGGTGGCTGTGGACAGGCTGTTTGGCCGGGAGGGGGGCGAAAAGCTGGATATGGAGGTTTTGCTGGGCCGCTGGCTGTGGTCTGTGCCGGAAGGCGAGCGGATGGAGCGGCTTTGCAGGCTGGTGTGGTCCTCTATCGGCTGCTTCTATCCCACCACAGTTGCCATGCCCAGAATGGAGTATATCACAACCTGCTGGGTTGGCTCGGAGCAGAAAAAGCAGATCATGTACACCCAGATTCAGGGTGGGGGCGGGGTTCTGCTGGACGTTCACGCGGAGGACCTGAGCTTTGTTACCCTTTGGCCTGAGCCCAAAGAGGGCTATGCCGCTTATCTGGGCTCTATGGAGGATTTCCGCCGCCTGTTCGCCCTGCTGGCAAGGCCCGGGTGTCTGGAGCTGCTGGAGGAGCTGTATCGGAGAAAGCCCCAGTATTTCATCCCCAGCGTGGTGGCAAGGGGGCTGGGCATGTCCCCGGCAGCGGTGTCGGAGCTGCTGGACCAGCTGGAGGCGTGCGGGATTTTGCAGTCTACAGGCCTGGAGCTGGACCAGGGGGAGGTGAAGGTCTATCAGCTGGTGGAGCCCATCAATCTGGTTCCGCTGCTGTACACGGCCCAGAGCTTTATGCAGACAGGCTACAACTATGTGTACTACTATGATGAAGAGGCTCCGCTGCTGCGGGGCGCAAAATGGGAAAAAGGGGAGGCGGCAGTCCATGAAAACGAAAAATGAGCGGAAGGAAGCCCAAACAGTCAGCATGTCCTATTATCTCAAGAAATTCTGGCGGCCGGCGCTGGCGGCGTCGCTGCCCCTGCTGGCCATGTGCGGGGGGCAGGCAGGGGCCAGTCTGGCCACGGCCCAGCTTTTTCAGACTGTGTTTGAGGGTGACATGGAGGGGATGCTTTGGTGGATGGTGGCGCTGTCGGGCATCTGGCTGGGACTGATGGGCCTGAGCGCGGCCAAGGAGCTGCTGCTGTCCCGGGCGGTGCGAAAGCTGAACAACGCCCTGCGGGGGGACATGGCCGCTGGTCTTTTACATATGACGCACCAGGAATACCACCGGGAGGGCACAGGCGAAGCTCTCTCCCGCTTTACCAACGAGGTGAACCAGGCGGAGACCCTGGCATGGAGGCCCTTTTTTCAGCTGGTGGAAATGGCGGCAACGGCGGTGTTCAGCGTGCTGGCGCTGCTTACCATCCACTGGTCCCTGGTGCTGGCGGCTGTGCTCACCACCCTGCTGATGCTGTTGGTTCCCCAGCGGTTCAACCGGCCTATGGAGCGTCTGGGGGAGGTCTGCGCCAAGGAGCAGGCCTCCGCCACAGGAAAGCTCAGAGACCTGCTCTCGGGCCGGGATGTGCTGCGGTCCTTTGGCCGGGAGGCGCGGTTTTCTCGGGGGGTGGGCAGCGCCAGCGACCAGATTGAGAAGCCCAGGTTCCGGCTGGCCTGTGTCAAGGGCTTGGCGGGGGCTGCGGTGGGCTGCGTCAACCTGCTGTGCCAGGTGTTGATCATCGGCCTGGTGGGGTTTCTGGCCATAGGGGGCTACACCCAGGCCGGGTCTCTGGCGGCGGGGGGCAATCTCTGCGGGATGCTTCACAGCGCCCTGGGAAATATTGCGGGGCTGCTCCTCTCCTTCTCCTCCGCCCGGCCCTATTTCGAGAAAATCCCCCTGCCCTCTGCCGGCGGAGAGGCCGGAGGCCAGCCCATGCCCCCGCTGGGCCAGGACATTGTCCTGGAAGGGCTCAGCTTTCAATATGAGGGCAAGCCGGTTTTGCGGGACCTGTCTCTGCGGTTCAGCCGGGGCGGGAAATACGCCCTCACCGGCCCCTCGGGCTGCGGCAAGTCTACTCTGCTCAAGCTTTTGCTGGGCTGGCTGCCAGACTACCAGGGCAGCGTTCGCTTTGACGGCAGAGACCTGCATGGCCTGCCGCCGGAGCAGCTTCAGCGTCAGATGAGCTATATTGAGCAGAATGTGTTTCTGTTCAACACCAGCATTCGGGACAACATCACCCTGGGGGAGGAATTTACTCCCGAACAGCTGGACAGGGCCCTGCGGGACAGCGCCCTTGCCGGAGACCTGGCCGGAATGCCCGCGGGCCTGGACACTGTGGTGGGGGAGGAGGGGAGCAGCCTCTCCGGCGGGCAGAAGCAGCGGGTGGCCATTGCCCGGGCGTTGATTCATGACCGCTCCATTCTTCTGGTGGACGAGGGCACCAGCGCTTTGGACCAGCAGAACGCGGATATTGTAGAGAAAAGCCTGCTGCAGAACCCGGAGCTGACCTTGATTCTGGTGAGCCACCATTTGACAGAGGAGCGCAAGGGGCAGTTTACTCAGGTTTTTCAGCTGGGGTGACAGCCGCGGCACAAAAAAGGACCGGTTCACCATGAACCGGTCCTTTCCACTATTCTGACATCGGCCGCGTTGGGCGAAGCAGTCCCCAGAGTATGGTTGAAAAGCGAAAGCCGCCTTTTGCCCGGGCATTTCTGCCCCGAGATTTTTCAGGTGTTTTCCCGGGAAGGATTCTCGAGAAGGATTCACGAGAAGGGTTCTCGTGGGTAGTCTTTTTTCGTGTCACCCGCTTGGGCGGACCGGCTTGCAGGGGGGGGGCGCTTTCTGGAAAGGAAGTCCCCGGCGTCTGGCAAATCCGGATGGGGAAAACGGTTATTGGGCCCCACAGCTTCTAGTCTCTCTCATAGTAGGCGATAAAGGCCCGCAGCACGTCCCGGTCGGTCTCAAAGGTGACCAGGTCCAGGGCCTGGCCCAGGGTGGCCCAGCAGGTCTCCTCCACCTCGGCCTCCTGACGTTTCAGCGCGCCCCCGGACGGCCTGGCCGCAAAGTAGACCACGTCCTTCATCACCCTGGGCTTGGGGGAGTAGGTGACCACCTTGCGAAAGCCGGTGTCCAGCTTGGCCTTCAGGCCGGTCTCCTCCCAAATCTCCCGCCGGGCAGTCTCCTCCTCGGTCTCCCGGTCCTCCACATGTCCCTTGGGGAAGCCCCAGTGCCCGCCGTTTTTGTGGCGGATCAGCAGCACCTGGGGCAGCTCCTCTGTCTCACGGCAGAGAATGGCGCCGCAGGACTTTTCCATTTTCATACGCCGTCGCCTCCAATGGATAAGATAAGGGGGCGGGCGCTTTCCGGCGCTCCCGGCCCCCTTTTGGTATGATTGTTATTGCACAGAAAACTGATAGGTTGTTTTGCTCGTAAACTCCACATCCTTTTCCAGCCAGCCGCCGGGGAAGTTCTCGTGATGGACCGAGTCCGGATAGAACTGAGTTTCCAGGCAAAATGCTGTGTGGGGGCCCATGGGCTTGCCGTCTTTGCCGGTAAGCCCCGGCTCCGGGATGTTGAAGGTGTACAGCTGCACCCCGGGCATGTCGGTGAAGACCTCCATCACCCGGCCGCTGTCCGGCTCATAGGCCTGGGCGATCTTCCGGTAGCCGGCGCCTTCGGGGCAGAAGTTGTGGTCAAAGCCCTGGCACAGCTGGATGAGATGGTCCTGGGCAAACATATCCTGGCCCAAGGGCTTGGGGCTGCGGAAGTCCAGGGGGCCGTCGGCCACATGGCGCAGCTCGCCCGTGGGAATCAGGTCGTCCGACACCGCAGTCACCCGCTGGGCGTTGATGGTCAGCTGGGTGCCCAGCACATCCTTGGCAGGGTCGCCGGAAAGATTGAAAAAGCTGTGGTTGGTGGGGTTATAGGGGGTCTTTTTGTCGCTGACCGCCTGATAGGTGATTTGCAGGCCGCCCTGGTTGTCCAGCTGGTATGTGACTGTGGTTTTCAGGGTCCCGGGGAAGCCCTCCTCGCCGTCCGGGCTTTCCAGGGTAAAGGCCACGCTGGGCTCCTCGCCCTCCTGTACCTGGGCGGTCCACAGGGCCTGATGAAAGCCCCCGGGCCCCCCGTGCAGGGAGTTCTCCCCGTCGTTCTTGTTCAATGTATACTCCTGGCCGTCCACGGTGAACCTGGCGCCGCCAATGCGGTTGCCAAAGCGTCCGATGGTGGCGCCCTGAAAGTTTTTGCCCAGATACTCCTCCAGAGTGTTGTGGCCCAGAACCACGTCCCCGGGTTTGCCGTCCCGGTCGGGGGCAATCAGGCTGAGGACGCGGCAGCCGTAGTCGCTTATGGTGACAGTCAGCGGCCCCTGGGTGAGGGTGTAGGCATGAACCTCCCGGCCGTCCGGAAGACTGCCGAAGCGTTTGATCTCCACTCCCATGGGCTCAGCCTTCCTTGCCCAGCATGGCCGCGCCGATGATGCCCGCGTCGTTGCCCAGCTGAGCCTTGCAGATGCGGGTCTTCGCGTCGGGGTTGTGGCCGTACTGCTCCTTTTCCACCAGCTCGCGCACCGGGCCCAGCAGGTTCTCGCCCTCGTTGCCCACGCCGCCGCCAATGCACAGGATGTCCGGCTGGAAGACGTTGATCATGTTGGTCAGGCCCACGCTCAGATACTTCACATACTCGTCTACAATTTCCTGGCCCACCGGGTCTCCCTGGCGCATGGCGTCAAAGGCGGTGCGGCCGTTGACCTTGTTGACGTCCCCGTCCACAATGGTCCACAGGGCAGAGTCTCTGGGGGCCTTTTCCACCATCTTCAGCTTGGTGCGCTTGATCAGGCCCGTGGCGGAGGCATAGGCCTCCCAGCAGCCCAGACGGCCGCAGGTGCAGGGCCAGCCGTCGGCAACAATAACCGTATGGCCCAGCTCGGCCCCGGCAAAGTTGCTGCCAGAGTAGATTTTGCCCTCGATAATCACACCGCCGCCCACGCCGGTGCCCAGGGTAATGGCCATAGCGTCCTTAGCGCCCCTCAGCGCGCCGGCCATATACTCGCCAAAGGCTGCGGCGTTGGCGTCGTTTTCCATGTAGATGGGCTTGCCGTCCAGACGCTCAGAGAGCATCTTCTGCATGGGAGTGTTGCGGAAGGGCAGGTTGTTGGCATACTCGATGATGCCGGTGTCCTTGTTGATGGTGCCGGGAGAGCCCAGGCCCACCCAGGGCACGTCGGCCAGGGTGATGCCGGCCTTTTCCAGGGCCTGGCGGGCCGTGGCGGCCATAGCATCGGCGATCTGCTCTGCGTTCTCCGTGGCAGTGGAGGAATTGGCTTTCGCCACGATTTTGCAGTCCTCATCCACTACGCCCACAGCGATGTTGGTGCCGCCGAGGTCGATTCCCAGATAATACATAGCGCATGCTCCTTAGTAGTCAGATTGGGGCGCACCCCTTCCTGTATAGTATACACGATTCTCACGGCGAAAGCAAATATTTTCTGGAAATATTTTCGGGATTTACCCGAGAAATTTATCAGACTGCACTTGATTTTCCCTTTTGTTCATGATAAAATAAAAAGACATGAGCCGCCGTGGTGAAATTGGCAGACACAAGGGACTTAAAATCCCTCGGTAGAAATACTGTACCGGTTCAAACCCGGTCGGCGGCACCACCAGCGTGACGCTGGACCCAATTCGCGCACCCGCATGGGTGGATGAGTGAAGTTCTTTTGCCCGCGCCAGCGTGACGCTGGACCCAATTCGCGCACCCGCATGGGTGGATGAGTGAAGTTCTTTTGCCCGCGAGCGGGTGGCGTTTTTTTGGCAAGGTAGGGCCACCAGCGTGACGCTGGACCCAATTCGCGCACCCGTATGGGTGGATGAGTGAAGTTTTTTTGCCCGCGAGCGGGTGGCGTTTTTGGCGTTCAAAGGGCGAAAAAAGGACCGTCACGGCGTGACGTGTTTTGGGGGAATGCCAAAGACATTGCCTGCGGCAAGTCTTCGATTTTGGGATCTGAACCCGCGTGGTTGCCAAACAGCGAGTCAGGGCAGAA
>CAJUNQ010000031.1 GCA_910587835.1 uncultured Oscillospiraceae bacterium
CAGCCGCTGATAGGTTTCCTCGGGCATCTGAATGGCCATTGTCCTTGTGTTTTCCATAGTGATTTTCTCCTTTACATTATATGTTTTTAGAATAAATTTGGCGTCCCATACCCCAAAATCTGGTAATTGCCGATGGGGTAGCTGTTCCTCTCACAAGCATCGCCTGAGTTGCCCTCGATAGTGTAGACCCTGCCTCCCTCCACCTTTTCCACAATGCCAACATGGTCGGAACTGCCATCCTGTACGCCGTTTTCGTCCGGCCAGTCGAAGAAGATAATCATTCCGGATTCGGGCGTTGACCTGCCGTCTAGCCACTGGCCTTTATTCTTGAACCAGGCCACGCCAGTATCGCAGCCTGAAAATTTGGGTATAATTCCTTTGTCGATGTAGCCGCACTCGTAGAGTTGGGCTTGCTCAACTCTTGCGCACGCAACTGACAAAACAGGCGCACCACTCCACCCGGCCTTGGAAACCGTACCAGCTCCAGTAAGGCTCGCCGCCCACATTGCCAAGCTGGGCTTCCTCGCTGGCTTTTCCGCTGTCCAGCGCCCGGTGGAACTCGTTGAGCAGGCGCCTGCTTTCCAGAGTGTGGACCTCCTGGGGAAGTGTGTCCGGCGTTAAGGCAGCGGGATCGTGTGTCAGGGTGTTCATCAAACTGATAACCTGTGCTTTAAACCCATCATCCGACTGCCTCACCGACCAGCCGCATGCGGAACACTTCCAGGAGACCGGCTCGACGGACCGGGAACCTGTTCGGCGGGTGACCTTTTTGCCGCATTTGGCGCAGACTGTAAGCTCTTTAAACAGCTTGGTGTCATCGGCTATGGTGAGCTTGCTGGTATTCGTCCGCTCATTTTTGAGATTGGCCGCTACAAACTGTTCTTTCTGGATGAGGGCTGGGTATTCGTCTGAACCGATATACCTGCTGTTCTCCAAAATGCGCTTGATGGGGGCCTTGTCCCAGCTTATCTTGCCGGGGCTGTACTCCAACTGCCGGTTGGTCAGGTCCTCCGCTATCACCTTGAGGGAATCTCCGGCGCAGTAGCGGTGGAATATCTCCCCCACGATCTGACTCTCGTCGGGGTGGGGGACCGGCTGTCCGGCCTCGAACTTGTACCCGTAAGGAATGTATCGGTTACTCATGATGGGATGTCCTCCGTAAGCTCCAGGCCGCAATGCAGCCGGAAGGTCAGTTTATTGTCTGCCGTGGGGATGATTTTCTCTACTATCTCGTCAAATTGGTCAATGTCAAACTCTGTGGGCACACCCGGCCAACTGGAAAGAATGGCCTGCAATTCCTCCAGCTTTTCCAAAGCTGAGTAGGATTGCAGGCCATGTAGTTTTTTGTTGCGCTCTGCGGACAGCTTTTTCCGCTGGGAGGCAAGGCTTTCATTCTGGATGCGGAACTCGTCCGGGCTGATGAAACCCTTGTTGCTAAGTTTTTGCAGAGTGAGGGATTTGTCATTTAGGGCGGCGATGGATTGGTCCAGCTCGAAGAGCTTGGTATCGGTGCTGGATTGGGTATATTCTATCTCGCGTAATGCACTTATAACTGATTCAACAATAGTTTGTCCTATCCCCGTAGCGTTTATAGTCAACACACTTGAAAAGCATCAAAAATGGCGTCGTCAAAGGAGCTGGCGGAAGAAAGAGAGGAACGGAGGGTGCGTTTGAGCCAAGCCCAGAAGTTCTCGATAGGGTTCAACTCAGGAGAATACGGGGGTAGAAAAATCAAGCGGAAGCCATGGTTTTGAGCAACACGAATAAGCTGTGACTTGCGATGGAATGAAGCGTTATCCATCACAATCACAGCCCCTGGAGGAAGTGCGGGGAGGAGTTTTTGCTCAAACCAGAAGGTAAACAGAACGCTGTCCATCGTTCCAGAATATTCCATGGGTGAAAGGATTTTCTGACCGAGCTGGGCCGCAACGATTCCAACCCGTTTATACTTACGGCCGCTGACGGGAGAATGAACCTTCTGCCCCCTGGGAGCATATCCGTATTCCCGATACAGATATGTATCGATCCCGGTTTCATCCACATAGGCAATCCGTTCCGGAGCGATCCCGGCGATCGTTTCCCGATAAGCTTTTACCTGTTCGGGGTCCTGTTCCCGGTAATGCACCGTCTTTTTTTACGCGTGATCCCCAATCGGTCAAACGCTTTGCGAATCGCAGTCTCACAACACCCAAATTCCTTGGCAATTTCTTTGGGATATGCGTCCGGATGCTCTGTCACATACAACTTAAGACGTTCGGGATTGATCTTTTTATAACTGCGGACCACGGGGGCAGGCGCCAATGATCCTTCCTCCTTCCACTGCTTTTCCCATGCTCGTATTGTGCCAATCGATACCTTAAATACCTTCTGTGTTTCCGCCAGCGTGTGCCCTTCCTCTCGATACTCTATTGTCCGTTTCCGATAATCTTCTGAATAGCTCATAATTATATTCTATCTCATCTTATCACTGTTTTCAAGTGTGTTCACTATATCATGAACTATTCTTTCTGAAAGAAAGCGGGCCGCAAGAGCGGCGGCGCAAGCACGTCTTTCAAAAAGTATCCGAATCTGATTTTAGTTCAATAGCCGTATTCGCCTTGCCCCCCGGCCGGGGAATGTATCGGACGGGCGTTTAGCTATACGCCCTCATGGTGATCTCAACCCCGCGCGGTTCTCGCCCGGCTGTCCCCATTGCGTGAGTCTGTGGCTGGACAGAAGGTCTCTTTCTCCTGCTGGTCATCGCCGGGATGGGCGCCGCCCATCCCTTGGGCCGCTCGGCCCGTTGGCTCGTAGTCAGGAGGTGATGATACACTGTGTATTCGGTTGTCAATGTACGAAAGAGACACAGAGGGCGTTTCTGGGGTGGATCATAGCCTCTTAGCTGCCCCGGAATATGTCCCTCTATATATTCCGTACATTTTTGAGGCAAAACCGGGCGGTCTGACTCAAATTTTCTCAAAAAATTTCTTTAGGGAAGTAAGGCCACGCTGGATACTCTTTCTCACGGAGGTTTCCTCACTACCTTCTGCATGGGCGATTTCTGCCTTGCTCATACCCAAAAAGTAATAGGCAATAAGCCGGGAGCGCTGCTTTTCTGGCAGGGACTGTAAGCCTCGATATAGCAGCTCTCTCATATTGCTCTGCTCCAGGATTTCCTCTGGGAGTGGCCCCTCTGCCGGGAACTCCCGGATCTCGTTTATCAGCTCCAGAGAGTACATGGCCTTATGGCGGTATGTACGGATGCGCTGGGCGTCCTCGGCGCGGGTAAGCTCCTGCAGGAGTTCTGCCACCTCATCAGGGACCTCGACCATAGCATCGTGGGTGTAGTGAGGGTAGTATTCCCGCAGGTTGATCTCTTTCATTTTTCTCTCTCCAATCTAATTTTTTTGTTGAACCAAAATCAGATTGAAGGGGGGGGCACGAGCAGAAAACCTGAGCCGAATGCTGCACCTTATAGGCACTTCTCTCCAGCCATTGGTATTCATATTTAGGAAAGTGAAAGAAAAAATAGCACAGAACTTTTCTGTTCTGTGCTACAAATATCATCATTGAATACGATAAACACAAAAAGGAAAAGGCGGCAAACTCAAATGACCGCCCCTTGCCTATTCTATTTCTGCAGTTTATGCCCCCAATACTTGCTATATCCTCAACCAAACCCGCATTTCTCCTTCTCCCCGGTTAGCCCATGCGAAGTAAGGGATAAATTTCAGATTGACAGGCTTTTCCTGTGGCTTGGTGTAACTCATATACAGCGTACCCCCAGGAATTATTTCTTGTTTGTACCCGGGCAGCTCCAACAGAACCATTTGTCTGCCGCCTATTTCGATAATTTTTTCGGTTGCTGCTCCGGCAAGCTCCGCATTCAGGCGGTAGGAATGCAGGCTATCGCTGTTGTCTGCCTGCTCCATGCAATAGCAGAGCGGCCCCCGTGTGATGGCCGCCAGGCCATAATCCTCCCTGACATGGGGATTTGCCGTACGCATATGAATCTCCATGGGAAAATCCAGCTTAATTTGGTCTCCATCCTTCCATGTGCCGGCTACGTACACATATCCATTCTGTTCAAACCGCTCTATACCGTCCGGTAAGGTGACGGTATAGTTTTTACACCAACCGGGAACGCGGAAAGCAAGCGTACAGCGGACAGGGCTGGCGGCATTTATTCTTATGGTGGCAGACCCGCGCCAAGGAAATTCGCTCTCCAGATTCAGTTGCAGTTCTTTATTTCCAACACGTTTTGTGATTTGGCTCCCTATATATAAATGCACAAATAATGTGTTCTCATTTTCTGTAAAAGCATAAGCGGCTATTGAACTGGTGGTTCTGGCAATATTAGGCGGGCAGCAGGCGCAGCCAAACCACTTTTGCCGTACCGGCTTTACATGCTCCAGCCTGGCATCAGCCCCGCACGCCTGGGGGTCCACCTCCAGCGGGTTAACATAGAAAAAGCTCTTTCCGTCCAAAGCCATACCAGCCAGGACCGTATTGTACAGCGCCAATTCCATCACATCCGCATACTCCGATTTCGGGCATATTTGCAGCATGCGCCGGGCAAAAATGGCCAGGGCAATGGCCGCGCAGGTTTCTGAATACGCTGTATCATTAGGCAGGTCATAGGGGAAAGAGAAGGTTTCTCCCACAGCCGTGCTGCCAATGCCGCCTGTAATATATAGCTTTTTTTGCACAATATCGTCCCAGAGCCGGTCGCAGGCCGCAAAAAGATTTTCATCCAGCGTCAATCTGCTTATATCCGCCATGCCCGCGTAAAGATACGCTGCCCGCATCGCGTGTCCCACTGCCTCCGTCTGTTCCCGCACGGGCTTATGCGCCTGGTAATAGGCATACCGGGACACATCATCAGACGGATAAGGCTCCCCATTTTTCTCGGCCCTCTGCCGGTCCTCAAGCAGGAAGAAGTTGGGGGACGTGCCTCTTTGGTCAATAAAGAACCGGCCCAATTCCAGATATTCCCTTTTCCCGGTTGCCTCATACAATTTGTCCAGCGCCAGCTCGATTTCCTCATGTCCAGGATACCCCTTGCACTTGCCATCATCCGGTCCAAAGCGCTGAAGCACATAGTCCACATACCGGCACGCGGCTTTTAGCAGTTTATTCCTGCCAGTGGCCTGGAATGAAGCTATGGCGCTCTCAATCAAATGCCCCAAACAATACAGCTCATGGTTATCCTTGAGATATGTAAACGCTCCATCTATCCCGTTTACGATATAATACGTGTTCAAATATCCGCTTTCGTGCTGGGCAGCGCAGATGATATCCACCGCTTCCTCCAGTTTGGATTCCAGCTCCTGGTCGGGATGATTTGCCAAAGCGTAAGAGGTTGCTTCCACCCATTTAAAAAAATCCGAATCTTGAAAGGCGAACCCATAATGCTTATCGGGGTCGGGGAAACTGGGATCATTAGGCAATGCCTGGAACCCCTTGAAAGAATAAGACGGCCATACAAATTCCTGGGTTTTGCTACGTTCCAGCATCCTGACCGCCGCCCGGAAATTATGTACACAAAAGCTTGGCGGCGCGTTGGGTATCCTGTCATTCAGCGCCTCCCATAGATATGGGATTACTTCCCGGCGTACGGTTTCCTGGGCAGCGCCCCAGAAGGGGTCTGCTATTTTCGCCCGGCAGATGTCAATAGGGCGGTTAAAGGCTTTTTTGTCCATATATATCCTCCTGCTCAAATTGCTTTTCCGAAGCCCGCAATAAATATACGGGGCCCAGCACTCCGCTGGGCGGGATCGGCATCCTTCTGGAAAAGGCATCCTGTATGCGGTTTGCCAGCGTGTTAGCCGCAACGATCTCGATCTCATTTTTGCCGGCTTTGATGTATGAGCTGATATCCCACCGGTAGGGCGCCGCGATGCGCCAGCCCAAATCATGGCCGTTCACGCTGAGCTTGGCGGATACTCCTACCCTGCCAAGGTCCAGGCCCAGCGGCGCTTTTTTAAGGTCCAAGCTTGTCCGGTACCGTATCTTCCCTGAAAATTGAGGGGTTCCCTGTCTGCCGGTGATATTGATCAATTCTGACTGGCACCGGAATGGGGAATACCCGGCCGCTTTTCCCTGCTCATAAAGGTCAATGTCCCAAAGGGCGCGGACTTCACTTCTCTCCTTCCAACAGCGCTCTTTGGGAAATGCCTCCAGCTCCTGGTCCTCTACACCGCCCCAAAGAAAAAGCACGGACTCCCCGGGTTCTAGCGACACATCAACGAAGCCGTCTTTAGTTTCCGCTTTTTCATACACCTCATTTAGTAGATCCATCTTCAGATATTTGCCTTCCGCAGGGAATCGAACGCTTTCCAATACCGGCATAGGGTTTTCATTGAACAAAACGAAGGCTGAAGTATCTTCACGGTCGAACCTGGCAATACGCAGCAATGCTGAGCCTGCGTGGTAATCATGCGCTAAACGCTTACTGAAAATATGACCGGCGAGTTCTTTCAGTTCTACCACTTCCCCCGGTAATTCTTTGGGACACATTGGGGCCGCGTCTATAAAGAAAACTGGCACGCCCGCGGCTTTCAGGCTCTTTGCCGCCTGCCAAAAGGGTTCCGGAAGATATCTGCATGACAGTACGGCTAAAAAGCCATATGATCTCTCGCCCACCATGAATTTACCGGCCTCCGCTTTTGCTCGGAGAAGAGAATCGACAGGCACGATGTCGTATGGGATATGGGCATCATAACAGATTTTTGCCGGCTTCTCAGAAAACATACAGCCTTGACCGTTCATCCACTCCGCTTCCCCATGGTAGAGAATCGCTCCCGCCGCTTCCATATCCGTTCCATAGAGGAGATGGGCGGCCCGGTTCGTGTATTTCATCAGTTTTGAAAAGCTTTCGAACTGCGGGTCATTTCCACCGGCGTAAAAATGCGGGGGGCAGTCCTCATCCGGGAAAAAATCCGTGAAGGCATGGGGAACAAAATGGTTCACACCGCGTACCAGCAGGAAATCGATCAGCCACTTCATGCACGGGAGTCCCTCTGCCCACCCGAAGGCACCGAACACCTCGCACATCGCCCGTCCCTTCATTCGCGCGGTCTGTCTTGCCTGAGACGCCGCAAGCTGGGCGAGGATATAGTGGAAAAACTCCGGGTCGGCCACGCCTTCAGATATATCCGCCGCCGTCTGATATTGCCCCATGCCCGGCATGACCTGGTGCAGCACGATGTCAATGCCGCTCATATCCTGTCCCGCCAGCGCTCGGAAAAAATGCCCCGCGCTGCAGCCCAATCTGCCATGGGCACCCATATCCTCAATAATATGTCCTATATACATCACATTGTGCGAGCGGCACCAGTCGCCCAGCTGATAAGAAAAATTTCTTTTCCATAGCCCAGTCACGGCATCCATATATGCCAGGCGCACATTTGGGCTATGCTCCCGATGTGAGTACCACAAAGCGGGCAACCAGTATTCACTCCACCCACTGCTCTCCATTTTCCCCAGAATCAGGTCCTCCCAGGGTAAGGCGACGCCTGGCTGTCCGACAGTACGGTAGTAGAATCCAGGGTCGCGTCCATATGGACCGATGTACGGAGCATCCAGGCTTGGATCATCGGAAAAAAGTCGGCGAGATAATTGCCTTCCCTGTGATCCAGAATTTCCTTTAAAATTTGTTTCAAGCCGCACACCTCCGTTTTTAGGTTCCACCATTGGGCAGACAATCCCAAGCCCTACTCCTTCACAGACCCTATGGTAATGCCGGAAACAAAATGCTTTTGCATAAATGGGTAAACGCATAGGATGGGGACCGTCGCGAATACGATCATTGCTCCTCCGAAGGATCGGTCGGACAGCAAGCGCAGCTTTCCAAGGCTCTCCGCTCCGAAGGAGCTGTAATCTATGTTGGTCAGCATCTGCCTTAACAGGGTTTGCAGGGGCCATTTATTTCTGTCATTTATATAAATGGTTGCTCCAAACCATTCGTTCCAGTGGCCTACCATCTGAAACAGGGTGATGGTGGCAATGGAGGCCGTAGCTAGGGGCAGCGCAATTCTGAATAGGATCGTAAAGTCATTCGCCCCGTCGATCTCCGCCGACTCAAAGATACTTTTGTTGATTCCGCGGAAAAAATTCATCATCAGCACCACATTGCCAATTGGCAGGCAGCCCGGAAGGATAAGTGACCAAAGGGTATCCATCATATTCAGATTTTTTACAAGCAGATAGTTTGGGATAAGCCCGCCGGAAACCATCATGGGGATTATAAAAAACAGGCTGATCCATTTCCGACCCCGCAATTCATTGTTTTCCTTGGAAAGAAGATAGGCGGCAATGACGGTTACCGCCAAATTGATGACGGTTCCCACGATGGTGCGGTAGATGGAGACAAAAAACGCGTTCAGGAATATGGGGTTTGAAAACATGGTATCATATGCCGCCAGATTAAAGCCCTTCGGAATAAACAGCACCGAATTACTGGCTGCAGAGACGCTGTCGCTGAAAGAGAGGGCCAGAACATGGACCATGGGTAGCAGACAGGTCAGGGAAACTGTGAACAAAACTATGTAATCCACCACCAGAAAGATCCTGTCGCCGAAGCTTTTCGCAAGTTTATTATTCATACGATCCCCTCCTAAAACACGCGGTAATTTGTAAACCGGGTCGCCAGGTAGTTTGCCGTAAGGGTAAGCGCGAGGCCAATCACCGATTTGAACAATCCAATAGCAGTGGACAGGGAATACTGAGCATCCAGTAAGCCTTGGCGGTAGATAAAGGTGTCCAGCACATCTCCCGTGCGGTAGACCGCCGGGTTATACATCACCAGGATCTGGTCAAATCCGGCGTTCAAAATATTGCCGATATTCAGTACGCAAAGCATTACTATAATCGAGCTTATGCCGGGCAGGGTAATATGCCAGATACTTTTCAGGCGTCCCGCTCCGTCCATAGCGGCGGCCTCATACAGGTCGGGACTGATATTCGTCATGGCGGCCAGGTACACTATCGCTCCCCAGCCAAATTCCTTCCAGGTCTCCAGGATCACCATGGTGGGCTGAAACCATTGATTGCTGCCCAGAAAGAATATTGGCTTTATCCCGAATATCCCCAAAAACTGATTGAGAATACCGGTGGTAGAGAGCATATCCGTAAATATCCCTCCAATAATGACCCAGGATAAAAAATGTGGGAAATACGTTACGGTCTGCACGATCCGTTTATAAACCGGGTTTGCTACCTCGTTGAGCAGCAGCGCAAAAATGATGGCGGCAATTTGCCCGCATACGATCTTGCCTACGGCGATTATAAAGGTGTTCCAGACGATAGAGGTAAAGTCTGGCATGGCCATAGCGGTTTTGAACCATTTGAGCCCGACCCATGGGCTGCCCACGATCCCCTCTCCCGGGTTAAAGTCCTTGAATGCAATGGTAAGCACATAGTTGAAGAGCAGCACCACAAAGGCCGGGATCAGCAGCATGGCGTAAAGCTGCCACCTGCGTCTTAGGTACGCGGCAAATCCCTGCCGTCCATGATTTTGGGTGATATTCATATTGACCTTCCTTTCTAAACGTAATTAAAAAACCACACGCAGGGGAGTTCTGAGAAAACCGTTGACTCCCCTGCTGTGCGGTCGAATTTAGGAGGTAAACCAAAGATTATTTGTTGGAATTGTACCAGTCGTTCACTTCCTTGGTAATATCCTCGCCTCCGTTGGCGCTCCAATTGGTCACGAATTCATCAAAAGCCGTGATAGGCTGTGTGCCCATAATAATTTGTGCAAACGTTTCTATTTCCAGTTTGTGCAGATAGGTTTGCTTTTCGACCATCGTGTCGGTAGAGGCGCCGGCATATCCGTTGGCCTTGAGAACGCCTCCTTCACCGGACATCAGCTTATCCCAATAAGGGTAAATGCCCTCTGCGAAGGTCTTCACCATATTAGGATGGGTACTGTTCCACTCGTCAAACATCTTGCCTCCATCGGTGGAAAGGACGCTTCGATCCCCTGTGTTGTACGCCTCTGCCATGCTGCCGAAGTCCGCGTTGCCAATACTCACGATCTTGGCTCCGCACCCAAGCCATCTGCCCTGTTCGGTATAGTAGTCGTTCATGAAGCCGCAGCCTTCCTCTTCTTCGGGATAGTCATAAAGGTAAAGCTGGCGGGGCTGTCCGATGTTGGGATACTTTTCCGCGATTTCCTCTGTGTTGAGTGGACTACGTACCTCTGTGACCGGATACTTGAACTCGTAGTTATACTCATTCTTCAGGGTCTCCCGCAGCTCTGTCTCGTTGCGGTAATAGGACTCCAAGTTATCCCCAAACACATAGAACAGGGCCTCGGGGTGCTCACAGCTTGTAGTAATAGCTGTGTTGTCGGTCGTCCACCAGGTATCCTTCACCACGCTGCAAGTGCCGTCGTCACCACTGATAAAGGGAATTGCCGCTGTGGAAGAGTCAGGCAGCGCATTCCACATGGGGGTAAGGGGATTGGCAATCGAGTGCCAGGCTCCATTGAACATAAGCGCGTTTCCTGCAATTACATCCTCATTTGCCTTGCCGGAATCCTTTACCACAAATTCCGGGTCGATATAACCCTTGGAGTAGTATTCTGCCAGCTTTTCCAAAGCGCGGCGCATCTCCGGCTGGATAGCGCCGTATACAAGCCCGCCGTCCTTCTCGGTCCAGGCGGTGTTGGCGCCATAGGCGGTAAGGATCAGTTCCCAGCCGTTCAGGTCCTTGTCCAGCATCATGGCACGGCCGTTCGGATACTTTTCATGGTACGCCGCAAACAGGTCGTCCAGGTCGCTGATGGTTTTGGGCTCAGATTTATTCAGCTCTTTCAGAATGTCGGTACGGATAAAGTTTATCGTCCAGAAGGAGAGGGAGTCTGTGCCGGAGGGCATAGAATATTTTTTCCCGTTTACAATAAACGGCTTCCAGAAAGCCCCCTGTGACAGGGCCTCCGCGTCCTCAATGTAATATTTGACAATGGGCGGAGCGTCCTCCAGCAGATCATCCATGGCGACCAGCTTGCCAGCCTGGGCATACTTTGCCACCTGGCCCACGCCGGGCTTGATGACATCCGGCAGATCATCGCTGGCAAATGCCAGATCAAGCTTTTGGGAATTGCTCTCGCTGTCCGCGGAGACCCACTTCATCTTCCACTCTATACCCAGATTTTCCTTGAGCCACTGGGTCCAGCCGTTGTTCTCTATGTCACAGCCATCGTGGAACATATCGTTTGCACCCACGACCGCGTGAGTCGTCAGAGTAATTGGCGGGTCATATTTGACGAACCTTCCCTGATCGTCAAAAACAATTCCGTTCTCCGACGTGCCGTCCGTTTCCGGCTGGGAGCTAACCTCAGAGGACTCCGCTTGGCTCTCACTGCTGGCTCCGGACGAGCTGCTGCTCTGGCTTTGACTTGTAGTTTGACCGCATCCGGAAAGGGCCGCGGAAACTGTCAGCGCCAGACACATGATAACGGCCAGGATCTTTCGTTTTGTCATTCCTGTTCAACTCCTGATAAAAATTTTTGGCTTGTTACTCGGGCAATCATGGTTCAGCTTTTCCGGAAAGCAAGTGCTGCCTTTGCACATTTTGATATTACCATATGTCAGCAGTTTTGTACATGACAAAACCCACATATTGCATAACAAAAAATGACTTCTTTTTTCACAATGCAAAAAAAGCTTTCCTGTTCCCCAAAAGTATGCTACACTTTATACGTGGCGTCAAGCTGTGCCCGGCACACAGGTTGTGCATAGTGGCGGAATCAAGCTGTGTTTTTGACGGAGGTGACTATGAG
Source organism: uncultured Oscillospiraceae bacterium (assembly GCA_910587835.1). Classification (GTDB taxonomy): domain Bacteria; phylum Bacillota; class Clostridia; order Oscillospirales; family Acutalibacteraceae; genus Acutalibacter. Next base: position 11,768 of record CAJUNQ010000031.1, read on the forward strand.
CAAAAAGCTGTCTTTCTTTCAGTCCACGATTGTCCGAACTGTCTTTGTGTGCTTTCTTCTTACTATTGTTCCCATAACCTTTCTTTGCTCCGCGTGTTTGGACTGGGGCGCGGGATTGCTGCAGGATGAGGTGACGCATTCCTATTATAGCAGCACAAAGATCGTTTCCGACTCCCTATCTGATAATCTTATTACCCTTCAAAACGCGGCGGCCGCATATCTCTTGGATGACGAGTGTATTACCCTTTCGGGAATATCAGCCTCAAAACCCAATCTTTATTTTTTCGCCAAGTTTAATTCATGGGTCAAACAACAATTTTTGTCCAGCTTTTTGAACGCTGATATGATCTGCGTGTTCCCCGCCCAGAGTCTCGCGGTCTCAACCAAGAACGGCGTGGAGCACCTTAGCAGCTATCCATTATTGACCGATCTGGAAAATCTGGGAGACAAGCACCCTGTATGGGCGTTTCGCCCCTCATACCGCGACCCTAATGAGAGATGTCTCTCCATAGTTATCGGTTACGTCCACGCAACTCAAACCCGCCCCATAATCATCCTGGAAATCGACGAGAAGGCTTTATACGCCCAGCTATCCAACTTGCTCAGTAAAAATTCCGGTGTGCAGGCGTCCTTTTTCCAGGACTATCAGGGCGCCTGGACTTCCTTCGACTCTGACGGCTATCTTATACAGCCCAGTATTAACGGGCTGCTGGAGCACATAGAGGACGTTCCGTCTTTTTACTCTACGGAATCCAAGGGAACTCACCTGCGTATCGTCCCCGTCAGGATGGAGGACATCCGCTGCGTCTTGGGACTGGCCTTTGACGAACAGAGCGTACTGGCGCCGGTCATATTTATGAGGCACGCGCTTATCGGTATTTTGGTGACCGGCTCCCTTTTCACTGTCGCCTATCTCCTGCGCGGATACCGCAAGGTGTATATCCCAACCCAAACGCTGGTATCCTCTATGGAGCGGCTTGCTCTTGGGGACTTATCCGTTCGGGTAGAGCAGAAACAGAAAGGGGAATTCCAAATACTGGCAGAGCATTTCAACTCGACCGCCCAAAAGCTGGAAACTCTGGTAAAGGAGAAGTATCAGGCTGACGTTAAAATGAAAAATGCTCAGATGAGTTTTTTGCGCTCACAGATCAATCCCCATTTCCTCTATAACAGTCTATTCAATCTTTATAATATGATAAAAAGCCAAGACCTTGATAACGCGGCGGATATGGCTGTATATCTTGGCCAATTTTACCGCATAGGAGCTCATTTGGATAAGCAGGAGCTCACCCTGGGCCAAGAGGTAGAGAATATCATTCCCTATCTGAAGATCCATCAGATACGCATGGGCGGCAGCCTGGACTTCAATTGTGATATCCAGGCCGGCCTTGAGGCTTTTGAAATACCCTGTCTCTCTTTGCAGTCCTTAGTGGAGAACGCCATCACCCATGCTTTTGCGAAAATGGAAAAAAACGCTTATCTAAATATTCAGGCAGTCCGTGAAGGAGATTTCGTGCTGCTCAGCGTGGAAGACAACGGTTCCGGGATTGACAGCAATACCAGGGAAGACATTCTGCGCCGACTGCAAAACAGCGATGACGACGGGGTCTTCCACGGGCTGCAAAATGTTTACGCGCGGCTGCGCCTTCTGCATGGGGAGCAGGTCTCTATCAGCATAGAGCCGGCCCCTTCCGGCGGCACCAGAGTCTGTCTGCGAATCCCGGACAAAAAAGGGGAGTGAAAATCATGTATAATATGCTTTTGGTGGATGATGAAACCATCATTTTAGAGGGGCTGAGTCAAAATATCAATTGGCAGGACCTGGACATCCAAGAGGTGTTCACCGCGAATAACTCCCTTAACGCCCAGGAATGTCTTGGCAGCCATCGTATCGACCTGGTGATAACCGATATTCAGATGCCTGGTGAAAACGGATTGGCCCTGGGCGAGACGATTTTGCAAAAATATCCCTACACAAAAGTGATTATCCTCTCCGGCTACCAAAATTTTTTCTACGCTCAGCAAGCCGTACAGATAAAGGCTTTCCGCTATTTGTTGAAGCCGGTGCGGTATGAGGATCTAGAGAAGGTAGTGCGCGAGGCGCTTCACGAACTCCAACATGAGCTGCAGGGGAAAAAGGCTCTTGAAAACGCCAAGAAGCTAGCCTCGCAGGCCTATCCTCTGATATGTCAGAACTATCTCATGAACTGGCTGGAAAAAGACGCGGTACACCCCTGGGAGAATTTGCAGGAGGCCGATGAACACGGGCTATGCCTCACGCCGGCAGGCCAAGGTTATTTTATCATGATCCGCCTGGGACAGCGGGAGGAATCCGCATCGCAGGATGAACTGCTCCACTACGCCATGCTGAATCTGTGCCAGGATATGCTGGAAGGACAAATTGTTGATTTTATCAATGCCCAGCAGACGCACTGCTTTCTGTTTTTATCGGATGTCCACGGCGCCTTTACATCCAGCCTCTCTTCCTTTCAGCGCGCCATAGAGCGGCTGGACTGGGTCCTCTGCTCGCTGGAGAATATAACGGAGGGCCCCATTCGGATATTCTGGAGCAAGATCCACCCTTTAGAGGAGCTCGGTACATGCTACCGCGAGATGAACCGCAAGGCCCTGCGGTTTATCGGAAGCTCTCAGGATCTTGTCTGTGGTCTGGAGAATTCCGAACGGCCCGTTTCCGCCTGGGAACCTTCTACTTTACACAGCCGCCCCTCTTTCCCCACGCTGATCGCCACCGGCCGGGCTTTGGCGGCATTGGAATGGATCGACAAAACATTTGAGGAATCCAGCAGGCACAGCGGCAACTGCCATGACCAGTGCCTGTACGTATACCACATGGTGGTTGGAACGCTGATCGCGGACTCATTCCAGAGGCAGATCGGTATATTGGCTTGGGGCGGGGAGTCCCTTGAGTTTATGGAGGAAATGGGAGAAGATATAGTAGAGGACCTCCGCAGCCAGTGCAAAAAGCTCACATCGTCGTATCTTGAAAACTTGAACCACGCGCTCAATGGGCAGGAGGACTGGCTAATCGGGCAGATAAAGCAGTATATTGCAAACAATATCGAGGATAAGCTGTCCATCACTTCCCTTGCTGCCCATTTTTGCTATAACGCCACCTATCTTTCGCGTGTCTTCAAAGCAAAGACCAACGTTCAGCTTGCTAACTATATTGTCGCGTCCAAGATAGCAAAAGCGGAGGAGCTGCTTCGGGCGGGCCGCTCCCCAACCGATACTGCTGCGGCAATAGGTTACGAAACCTATTCCCATTTCAGCAGGACATTCAAACGCCAGGTAGGCGTCAGCCCCAAGCAGTATCAGGATGAAAAATGCTGCTTTAAGAAAAATGGCACAAACGGAGTTTCCAAATAAGCCCCAAATAAATGAAATGGAAGTCAGAATATGTTAAGTAATCAGAATGAACGCCTTACCGCCAGCTACTCAGCCTACCGCCCCCGGTTATTTACCGACCGGCTTTTCCTTTCCAGCCCGGGCTGCTGCCGGTTTTCCGGGCCCTTCGACCGGGCTGTCCGCTTCATTCAAGAGAATCAGCTTCTGGATGCTGATCTTTGGACACGGTTCGCGGAGCAGTTCACCCGGCCCTCGGACGACCATGACCTGGGCTGGCGCTGCGAATATTGGGGCAAGCTTATGCGGGGCGGAGCCCTGGTCTGGTCCTACACCAAGGACCCGGAGCTGTACCAGCGGCTTGAAGCCGCTGCATGGGCAATACTTCAAACCTCCGGGTCCGACGGCAGAATCTCCACCTACAGCCGGGAGGCCCAGTTCCAGGGCTGGGATATCTGGGGCCGGAAATATGTGCTGCTGGGCATGGAATACTTTTACGACATCTGCCAGGACGAGGGCCTGAAAGCGGAGCTGCTGGCCTCCCTCCGGGCGCAGACCGACTGCCTTCTGGCCCGCTTCGGCCCGGGGAAAGCCGACCTGCGTAAGGCAAGCTGCCACTGGGAGGGTCTCAACTCCTCCTCTCTGCTGGAGCCGGTGGTCCGCCTGTACAACATGACCGGCGAGCAGAAGTACCTGGATTTCACGGGCTATATTGTGGGACTGGGGGGCATCCAATCGGCAAATATTTTTGAGCTGGCCCTGGAGGACCGGCTGGATCCATGGCAGTACCCGGTCACGAAGGCCTATGAGATGATGTCCTGCTTTGAGGGCCTGCTGGAATACGCCCGAGCCACCCAAGACGAAAAGTGGAGCCGGGCCGTGGTGAATTTTGCCCGGCGGGTGCTCGGCTCGGACATCACTATTATCGGCAGCGCGGGCTGCACCCACGAGCTGTTCGACCACTCCGGGCTGTGCCAGGCGGACCCCAACTATACCGGCATCATGCAGGAAACCTGCGTCACCGTGACCTGGATGAAGCTGTGCGGCCAGGTGCTGTGCCTTACCGGCGACCCCGTTTTTGGCGACGCCATCGAGCGGTCCCTGTACAACGCCCTGCTGGGCGCGGTCAACACAAACAAGGTCCCCCGGGAACCCCTCTCGCCAAACGGCTGGCTTCCCTTTGACAGCTACAGCCCTCTGCGGGCGGGGCTTCGGGGCCAGGCGGTGGGCGGCAGGATGGTCATGGCGGACAACACCATCTACGGCTGCTGCGCGGCCATCGGCGCGGCGGGGCTGGGGGCCGCCGCTCAGCTCAGCGCGCTGCACAGCCGTAAGGGCGCGGCAGTGAACCTGTATTTTCCCGGCACTTTAGAGTTGTCCACGCCTTCCGGCAGGCCCTTGGGAGTGCGCATTGACACCGCCTATCCGGTGGGGAAAGAGATCACGATGGAGCTGTCCCTGGAGGAGCCGGAAGTCTTTGAGCTGGCTCTGCGTATTCCCGGATGGTGCTCTGCGCCGCAGGCGCAGGTAAACGGGGAAGCCGCAGCCCCTTCGCCCGGATGGCTGCGGCTGGAGCGGCGCTGGGAGGACAAGGACAAGGTCGCCCTGCGGTTCCCCATGCCTGTGGAGGCGGTGGGCTCCTGGCAGCTGGGTCCGGGCAGCGAAGAACTTCCGCCCCACCTGGCGCTGGTCCGGGGGCCGGTGGTGCTGGCGGCTTCTGAGGAATTCCCGGGCTGCGACCTCTCCAAACCAGTAGAATTCCCAGCGGACACCACGTTTGATATCCAGGCTTTATCACTTTCTGAAGTGCCTTTCGAGGCACAGCAGGCATTTAAGGTGGCACTGCAAAATGGGTGGATGGAGTTTACAGACTATGCTTCAGCGGGAAAAGGCTACGATAAGCGCATTGCGGTCTGGGTGAGGGTCAGGCAGTAGGCTGTTCCTTTACCTGCATTGCGCTCGGCATATAGGAAACAGGCGTTATAGCATATTGGGGTGCTCATGGTATACAACCCTTATCCGCAGTTCTCAGCATTTATTTCAACTGTCAGATTAGGTATAGGCAGAAAAAGAAAAAGGCCGCGCCGAAAACTTCTCCTACAGACCTCTCGTTGCTGAAAACCTACCACCACACGTATCGAACTTACTCTTTTTTCTTTCTGTCTCATAGTAACTTGGGAGGTTAACATTCCCCTGTCACCATGACACCCTCCCGGTGTCAGCGAAAACCCGGAGTACTCCCTTGTGAGTGTTTTTTTCAAAATTACCACCCCGGTTCAGCGTCCGTCAATGTATAGAGATTCGAGGAATCCGCGCCGTTAGGCCGCTGGCGGCCTGTGACATAGAGAAAGCCTTCTTTCTCCAAGTCCTTAATCGCCCGGTGTACGGTAGCCTCTGATAGTTTCGTCTGCCGGGCTATGGTGGGGACAGAGGGAAAACATTGCCCCTCTAGCCCCGCCCGGTCTGACAGGTACATATACACAAGGACTGCACGCTTGGGCAAATCACTCCGATAAATATTTTCCAGCCTACCCATTGTCAGCATCCTTTCGCTCTGTAATCACTTTGGCGGGCTGCTCCTGTGGAATCGCCGCTGGCCGCGATCTGGGACGCAGACGGGGGAACGCCTCATGGATGGCCTCCATCAGCGCCTGCCTGCTGGCGTACCGAACCGGCCTGCTGCCCTGATCCGGCACCTGGTACGGTTCCCCGAACGCAATGCCCCACTTAAAGAAGAGTTTTAGTTTGACCTTCATGGGATTTGTGCCGGTTTTCATCACGATGAACTGGCCTTTGGGCATGGACTTCAGCTCGTCCGGGGTCATGAGTGGGCGCTCGATCATCTGGAGGGACTGGCTGGGGTCGTTCTTCCCCCGGCTGACGGAACCAGAGAGCGCCGTCCTGCTGCCCAGGGATTTGCTCATGACCTGGGAGGTTTCGCTGTTGGGGGCGAAGCCGCCAAAAATCGTGAGCTGCGTGTTGTCGATAATAATTTCGGCGCCCTCTTTTCCGTAGTTCTTCTCAAGCTGCCCCAGGGATTGGATGACCGGCACGATGCTCAGACGGCGGGAGCGGCTGGCTGAGAACATCATCTCTGCTGACTCTATCTTTGGCAGGGTCCCATATTCGTCGCAGAAGAACACCGCCCGGTTCTTCAGCTTGCCGCCGTTTTCATCGGCCACGGCCAGGATCTCCCGGTAGAGCTGCTGGATCACCAGGGAGATCATGAAGAACTTAGACGGGTCTTCCTCCGGCATCACCAGGAACAGCGCGGACTTTTCGTTGCAGAAGGTTTCCGCGTCTACCGCTGTGCCAAAACACAGGATCTGCTCCATTTCCGAGTCCAAGAAACTGTTGAGCCGCGCCAGGGCCGTGGACATAACGGAGGCCATTGCCTGTTCGCTGGAGGACAGGGCGGCCCCGGCAAACCAGCGTGCCTTGTGGTCCGGCGGGAGACTGTCCATGAGAATGTGGAACAGGGTCTTGCCTTTTACGCCGCTGGGAGCAAGCAGTTCCTGGATGATTTTGAAAATGGACACAATGTGGCGTTCCGCAGGCTCACAGAACTCTGCCACCAGCAGGATCGCCGAGGTGAGCAGACCCTCCGCGGCATCGTAGAAAAAGGCGTTCTGACCGAAGCTGGCGCTGTCGCCCCCAGACATGATGATGGTCTTGGAGATAATTTTTGCGTACTTCTCGGCCCTGGCCTTGTAGGCCAGCTTACCCTCCTGCTTGTACAAATCGGCGTATTTGTTTACCAAATGCAAGAGGTTGAAACCATCACTTTTCGTGGGGTTGCGCAGGTCAATGACCGACACCCGGTAGCCGTAGCAGTCCCGGGCGATGCCTGCGTAATTCCGAAAAACGTCGCCCTTTGTATCCGTTGAGGCGAATGACATCCCACTTGCCAGGGCGTATTCTAGGCATGGATAGAGCCAGTACGCAGTCTTTCCCACGCCAGCCGCACCTATCATAATGGCGTGGACGTCACCGGTATCCACCAGGGCGGTGGTGGTATGCTTTCGGTTTTTACAGCCTACCACAATGCCTTGCTTATCCGGCAGATCCCGTCCCTCCCGCCAGCGCTCCGGGGTAAAGTCAACCTGTGCGTAGGTGCGGGCGATCTCGCCTCTGGTGGCCCATCGAGCGGTACCGTGCTGGCCGCGGCCCACTGTCCGCGCTTTGATGTTTAAGGAATAGTAATTGTTCAGTGCGGCGATCCCGGCGAGAACGGCAAGCATGATGCTTGCCGCCAGGACCAGCCCGCCTATGTTTTGCGGCATCCTGACCGACCTCCTAAATTTGTGTTGCTATTTACTCATTATTTTGCTATACTAAAAGCAGAAAGGGGGCGCTTCCTATGCCCGAAATCAGACCGATTTCCGACCTGCGCAACAGCGCCAACGATATTTCCGACTTCTGCCGCCAGACCGGGGAGCCGGTTTTCATCACCCGCAACGGCAAGGGGGACATGGCTGTCCTGAGTCTGGAGGAATACGAACGCCAGCAAGGACTCATTGACCTCTATGGCAAGCTGGCCATAGCCGAACAGGAGATTGCAGCCGGAGCCCAAGGGGAGGATTTCCTCGCAGTAGCCAAGCAGTTGCGGGAGCGAATCCATGGAGCAGTATAAGGTCGTCATTTACCCCACTGCCAAGCAGGACCTCTTGGATATCGTGGACTATCTGAACACACTCTCTCCCGCTGCCGCCATGAATTATTATGACAGGCTGGTGGATGGGATCGCCAGCCTGTCACAACTTCCGGACCGGTGCCCCCATCCCAGGGACTTGGCCCTGGCTGCCAAGGGGTATCGATATCTAAAGGTGGGGAGCTATCTGGTTTTCTATGTGGTCAGCGGAAACGAAGTCCAGATCCGGCGCATCCTCTATGGCAGGAGCAACTATCAGGCACTATTATAAATCACATGACTGGCGCTTGGAGAAACTGCGGTTCCTCCGGCGCCAGCAGTTCTTCATTCCAGTCCTTCTGCTCGGGAAAATGTGCGCTGACCTCCACCTCCCATTCCTCCAGAAGTTCCCCGGCAATACGCCTGGCGGCTATATGTCCGGCCTCGTCATTGTCCAGGCAGAGGACCACTTCCTCCAGTTGCGGCGCTTCCTCCAGGAAACGCTGGATAGGAGCGCTGCCAACCCCGCATAGGGAAACATAGGAGTTTTCCTTCCAATTATCTGGGTACAAGCTGATGTACGACAGCATATCAATGGGGGCCTCGAACACATATAACTGTGGCCCCG
>CAJUNQ010000032.1 GCA_910587835.1 uncultured Oscillospiraceae bacterium
GATTTTGGAGTCCCCCAATCCCGCAAGAGGGTGTATATTGTCGGATACCTTAGAGACCGATGTGCCGGCGAAAGACTTTCTTTCACAGACACAAATGGAGCGTCTCTTGAGCAAGTCCTACCCGGCCCGGAAGGATGCCGGGTCTACTCCCCAGCAGGGGTGTCCATCACCCTGACAAGCACGGCTGGGGGATTTGGCGGCCGCAGCGGGCTTTACGATGTGAGCCTGCCCATCAAGGTCATGACAAAATCGGGTTATCAGCTTGCCCATCCCGGTGACAGCATAGACCTGGCATATACACACTTTGTTCTTATATCTGGACTACAGTTCACCTTATTAAAGTCCATATTTTTCTTTATGTCCTGCAAAAACTGCTCGATTTCAAACTTCGCGCTGTCCGGTATCTGCGCCTCAGTAAGCCAGGATGGAAGGGTGACACGGGAAAAGCACCTGCATTTCAAGACTTTTCAGAGATAATCAAGGTTGTTACTATAATATCGGGTTCCGAAAAGCTCCGTAAAAGTCCGGAAAATCCTTCCTATGCCTGAAGCTTCTGCTCCTCCCCGCCCACCAGGGGGAACTGTACCGTGGCCACGAACAGGTCCCCGTCCGTGCGCACGAAGAAGCGCCCGCCGCAGGCCTCGGTAAAGCTCTTGGCTATGGAGAGGCCCAGGCCGCTGCCCTCGGTGGTGCGGTTCTGGTCGCCGCGGACAAAGCGGGCGGTCAGGTCCTCGCCGTTCATGGTTATCTCGGTCTTTGAGATATTGCGTATACTCACGCTGGCAAGCCCCGACTGGGCCACAAGGCTCACGTACACCCGGGAGCCCTCCAGGGAGTATTGGGCGCAGTTGCGAATCAGGTTCTGAAACACCCGGTACAGCCGCTGGCCGTCCGCGTGGACAGTCATGGGCGCGTCGGGAATGTCTACCCGCCACTGTAACTGGGAGCGCTGCACCGTCTCCTCCATCTCCGCAAAGGTCTGCTGCAGCAGCCGCCCGATGTCCAGGTCCGCCAGATTCAGGCTGATGTTGCCTGTGGCCGCTTTCGACACCTCGAACACGTCCTGCACAATGCCGTTCAGCCGCTGGGTCTTCTGGCTGAGGATGTTCACATAGTCTCTGGCCGTGTCGGGCAGGCCGGGCTCCTTTTTCAGCAGCTCCACATAGCTGATGACAGAGGTCAGGGGGGTTTTTATGTCGTGGGACACATTGGTGATCAGCTCGATTTTGGTGCGGTCGGCTTTGGTGCCCTCCTCCACCGCTTTCTGCACGCCGGTGCGGATCATGTTCAGCTGCATGGCGCAGTCGTACAGGTTGCTGGTGGGGGGCACATGGTTCACCGCGTTCAGGTCGCCGCCGTACATTTCCGTGATCTGGTCCATGAGCAGGTGCCAGTCCCGCAGGTCCCGCTTCAGGGCCAGAATGTACCACCACACCGTGCCCACCACGGCGGCAGTGGTAATCAGGGGGACGGTCAGGGCCAGCTTGTCCCGGATGGGGGCGGGCCTGCCGGAAAGGAGATTCATGACGGCAACAAAGCCCGCCGCGCCCAGAGCCGCCAGCGCCAGCACAATCAAAATGGTGCTGTACACCCGGCGCACCGCCCGCTGCTCAAAGGTGGTCATGTCCCCATAGCGGTTGACCCGCACCAGAATGGAGTGGATGATGTTGTGGCCGAAAAACCGGTGGTTGCGGCCCACGTCCAGGCACAGCAGATAGACCGTCAGCACCCCGGCCACGCAGAACAGAAACAGCCGCTCCGTGCCGGTCCAGCCAAGCAGGCTTCTGCCCAGCAGAAAAAGCAGCCCCAAGGCCAGCAGCTTTGCCTCCACCCAAATCCGGCCCAGCCCCCGGGCTACCATGCCCTCAAAGGCCCGGCGGTCCCGGCGGAAGGCAAAAATCAGCGTGAGGGCTGTGATGAGAATGGCCGCCGCGCAGCCGATTTTCAGCCCGTATTCATACACAAGGCTCTCGCCCCCAGGGGTCTGGGTATATTCCCACGCGCCGGCGGCCTCGTTATAATGCTCCTGCAGGCTGGGGGGGACGGTGGCGGCAAAGTCCTGCACGCTCCCGGCGGCGTATTCCAGCATACCGGGGTTGACCAGAACCAGCGCCGCGAACACCGCCGCCAGGCAGCAGGCGCACAGCACCAGCAGCAGGCAGGCCCAGGAGAGAAGCCCCTTAAAGGTGTTCGTGCTTTTCAAATTTGTATCCAATGCCCCACACCACCTTCAGATATTCCGGCTCGCTGGGGTTGATCTCAATTTTCTCCCGAATGCGCCGGATGTGCACCATCACGGTATTTTCTGTCGAATAGGCCGACTCGTTCCATATCTTGCTGTAAATCTCCTCGGCGGGGAAGATGCGGCCCGGGTTGCGCATAAGCAGCTCCACAATTTTGGTCTCGGTGGCGGTGAGCTTTACAGGCTCCCCGTCGGCATACAGCACATGCTCGTCCAGATGAAAGCGCAGCCGCCCGTTGATAATCACGTTCTCACCCTGAGAGTTGATGTCGCCCAGGCTGGTGTAGCGCCGCAGCTGAGACTTGACCCGGGTGGCCAGCTCCTGGGGGTTGAAGGGCTTGGTGACATAGTCGTCGGCCCCCATAGAGAGGCCCAGCACCTTGTCGCTGTTCTCGCTTTTGGCGGAGAGGACGATGATGGGCAGGTTTTTGCCCTCGCGGATGCGCATAATGGCGGAGAGGCCGTCCAGGCGGGGCATCATCACATCGATAATAATGAGGTGGATGTTGCGGGTGGCCACCAGGTCCAGGGCCTCCATGCCGTCGTAGGCCTTATAGACGAAATAGCCCTCGGCCTCCAGGGTGAGGGCGATGGCGCGGACGATTTCCCGGTCGTCGTCGACCACGAGGATATTTTTGTTTTCGGGTTCCATAGAGGGGGCCTCCTTGTACGGGTTGGTTTTAGTATAGAGGGGAATTCTTAAGAAAGGGGGCGGAAAATCTTACGAAAATCATACATCATCCGGCGGCAAAAATCAAGGGGGGCTATCGCGGGCGGGAGGAGAACAGATTGCGCGGTCCTCCGACTTGCGCACCGCGCAAGTCGCCGAGTTCGCGTTGCGAACTCTGGTGTGTTGAAACCTCTAAGGAAAGCAAATTACGCGGTCCAGGGGCGTTAGGCCCCTGGCGGATTCTTAAGGCAGAGCCTTAAGCCGCCGGAGGCGACCTTGACCTTAAAAAGGCGGCGCAGACAGCAAAGGAGCGAGGTACAAGTCCACCTAACGAGAGCGGTGGGAACGGAGTAAAGCTGCGCCGCCGCCGACTTGCCGCAGGCAAGTCGGATGCCGCAGGCAAGTCGGATGCCGCAGGCAAGTCGAACCTAGCGAGGTCGACCAAAGGGAGACCAGCGGCCTGTTAGCAGCCGGTAAATTCAGGAGAAAGGGCTTGCCGGTACTCCCGCCAAGAGAACCTGAAACAAATAAAGAAAAAAATATTATTTTTCCTCTCAGCGGACTGTACGCTGCCGGCAGATTCAGGGGAAGAAGCCTCATGTGTCCCCCCACATATACAGAGACAGAAAAGACTTCTCTTTCAGCGGACGGCATGCTTCGTTTTTGTCAGACGAACACGGAACAAAAAAGAAAATAAAAAAATATTATTTTTTCTCCCGCCCCCGCCGCCAAAAAATACCAACCCCGAAAAAGCCTATGCGCAGTAAAAACGATAGTAAAAGCGATAGTAAAAGCAAGAGGGAAAACGATAGCAAAAACGCAGCGCATTCGATAGGAGAAACGATAGACATATAAGATAAAGAAGAAGAAAAAGAAAAAGAAGAAGACATTCCCCCAAACCCCCAAAGGGGGCTTTCCCATCTCCATTCTTTTTTTGTTTTTTAAAAGAAACCCAAGCCCCCTGTTCTTAAACCAGCCCCCTGCCTCATACCCTGTAAGAGAAAGGCGGGATGACCATGAGTAAAGCGGCGGCGTTTCTCAAACGGAGCTGGCCGGCGTTGGCAGTGGCCGCAGTGGCCCTGGCCCTGGGCGCGGCGGCGTTGTGGGAGCTTGCGGGCCGGCAGAGGGAGAGCGTGGCGGCCAGCGCCGGGGTCACCAACTGGGGCCTGAGCTTTCAGCAGGAGGGCCAGCCCCCCACGGCCAACGCCACGGCGGACTATCTGGCCCAGTTCGACAGCGTCTACTGCGTGCCCACTGAGGAGAAAATCCTCTACCTCACCTTTGACGCGGGGTTTGAGAACGGCAACACCGAAAAAATTCTCGACGCCCTGAAAAAGCACGGGGCCAAAGCCACGTTCTTTCTGGTGGGAAATTATTTTGAGACCCAGCCCGACCTGGTGCGCCGCATGGCGGCGGAGGGCCACACCGTGGGCAACCACACCTACAGCCACCCCGACATGTCGAAAATCAGCGACCGGGAGAGCTTCCGGCAGGAGCTGGAAAAAAACGAGGCCCTGTACCAGCAGACAGTGGGGGAGGAGATGCCCCGGCTCTACCGCCCGCCCCAGGGGAAGTTCTGCGAGAGCAACCTGAAAATGGCCCAGGAGCTGGGCTACAAAACCGTGTTCTGGAGCCTGGCCTATGTGGACTGGTATGAGAACGACCAGCCCACCCCCCAGCAGGCCTACAACAAGCTGCTGCCCCGGGCCCACCCAGGGGCTGTGGTGCTGCTGCACAGCACCTCCAAGACCAACGGGGACATTATGGACGACCTGCTGGGCAGATGGGAGGAGCTGGGCTACCGCTTTGGGGACCTGGGGGCCCTGCTGGGAGAAGAGCAGGAGGCTCCGCCGGATTTTCAGAGCCTTTACGGGGCGGGCTGACAAAAGAAATTTCTCCGGCGGCTTGATTTTTTGCCGCCCCCGGGTGTATACTGGTGCTGGGTGATGCTTCGTGTTCAAGAAAAAACAATCTCTGCCCTTCGGGCGTTCCATTGCGCCGGACTGCTCCTACTGCTGCCGCAACGGCGGGGTCCAGGGCGCGCCGGTGTGCGCGCTGGGCCGCAGGCCCGGCCCAGAGGGGGGCTGCCCCAAGTTCCGCTACGACCCCCTGGCCCGCCGGCCCCGGCCAGCCCCCAGCCTCCGCCCCGGGGGCTGGGACCCTGAGGACTTCAAGCTATAAGAACTTGTGCCAACAGGAGTTTGCGCCTGCCTTTTGGGCGAATTTCACGGTTGGCTGTGTTGCAGACCCTTGCCAATCGCAAGATTGCTTGCGGGTTTGCGCCTTGGCAACAGCAAAATTTGCTCGAAAATACAGGCATAAATCCTATTGGTACAAGTTCTAAAAAACGCGCTCTCCGGTCCGCCGGAAAGCGCGTTTTTCTTTTTCTGACCAGTGAAGCGGGGGCGAAAGCCTCCACACTGCGGCCAGCCCCGCCATTCTCTCGACTACCGCGAAGCCTGCCGCAGTCAGCCGCACAGGCGGTTATTTTGACCGGCGAGGGGCACCGGGTGTCCACACTGCGGCCAGCCCCGCCATTCTCTCGACTGCCGCGAAGCCTGCCGCAGTCAGCCGCACAGGCGGTTATTTTGACCGGCGAGGGGCACCGGGTGTCCACACTGCGGCCAGC
>CAJUNQ010000033.1 GCA_910587835.1 uncultured Oscillospiraceae bacterium
CAGCGAGCCCGACTGCCCCAGTCTTTTGCTCTGCGGGGAGAAGGATGGGGCAGGTTCCTCCCGGCGGTATAACCGGGCCTGGGCCCGGCGGGCAGGCCACCGGCTGGTCTGGCTGAAGGGGGCGGGGCACAACTCCAACACAGACGCGCCAGAGGAGGTCAACCGTCTGCTGCAAGACTTTGAAACAAATCTAAAAACGCCAGTACAAGGCTAGGTATGTTTGAAAACCAAAGAAATGCTGTATTTTTGGCCAGAAATGAGGGATTTCAAGAAAAAACCCAAGAAAGACTGCCGCCTTTCCGGAATTTTAACGCCGAAAGCACCGCTTCTGGTCAAAACAGACCGTATTCCGGCGTTTTCAAACATACTCCAGAGCTTGTTTAAAAATAGAGGAAATGACGTTTTTGACAAGAAGTCTGCTTTAAGGAAAGAAACCGAGATTTTCGACGCGGAAGATGCCCCCTTCTGGGCAAAAAGACGGCGTTTTCGATGGTTCAAACAAGCCCTGACTCTCACCACCACCCAAAGGCGCGAACCCCCGGTCCAGGACAGAACTCAGGTGGGTTTTCAAGACAGAAGCCCCTGAGCTCACGATGCGAACGCAACCGCCAGAGACAGCCTTAACGCCGCAGGTCAAAACAGGCTCAAGCGCGAACCGTCCCATTGTCATACTCGCAGAAAATGAAAATCCATCCCCCATCCTAGCATAACGCCGCAAATGTTTATAAATACTTTATAAATTGTTTTGCGCGACAGCCGCATCTGTAAAAAGAGGCCCTTTACGCTGCTTTTATTGCAAAAAAGGCCTGCAAAATGTTCTTTTTTTGACGATTTTTAGGCCCAAAGCGTCAAAAAACCATGCCGAAACCGTAACTGAATTGTGTCTAAACTGTAACTAAACGATGAACGAGGGAGGCGCCGGCAAGTGAAAGAGATCATCACCATTCAGCACTGCCAGTCCCAGCAACATGTCAACGGTATGATGGGCGGCTGGAACGACTGGGAGCTGACCGAGCTGGGCCATGCCCAGGCCCAGCGGCTGGGGGAGCGTTTGGGCAAAGAGCTACGGGGCAAGTCCGTGAAAATTTATTCATCTGACCTGAAAAGAGCCGCTCAAACTGCCGCGCCTTTGGCAAATGTGCTGGGTCTTGACGTGGCGTACCGCCAGGAGCTGCGGGAGCGCAACGGCGGTCCGCTGATGGAAGGGAAGTCAAAGGCCTGGTATCGGGAGCACCGGGAAAACGCCGGGTATCTGGCGGACCAACGCCCTCTGCCCGGCATGGAGACCAAGCGGGAGCTCTACCAGCGTATCTACAAGATATATGAAGAGGCGATAGAAGCCACAGAGGATATTGTGGTCCTAGTGTCCCATGGCGGGGCCTTGGGCGTGTGGAATATTCTGTGGCTGGGCCTGCCGCCGGAGGCCATGAACAGCTGCGGCATCCAGGGCAAGGCCGGGTCGGTGGGCCGGTTCAGCCGCTTTGAGGAGAGCGGCATGCGCCGCATCACCTGCGTGGGGGACTTATCGTACATCCAAGACTAACAGGCCGGGCACGGCAGGAAGGGGAGCCACATGACCATCGGAGATTTTTTTGACAAGGAGCTCAAGGGCAGGTCCTTTCCGCCGGAGGTTTTAGCGGGGGAGCTGGAGCAGATCGGCATAAACCGGGGAGACCGCAGCATGGAGGTCTTCGCCCGGTTTTCTCAGTTTGTAGAGTACCCTCATCTACAGCAGCTGGCCAAGGCCCTGGCCGGTAGTGCCCTGCGCCGGGTGCAGCTGCTGCCCCGGTTCCCGGCGGAGAGCTTTTCGCCGGAGCGGCTGGACTCTCTGGCGGCTGCGCTGAAGGAGGGGGACGCCACCCTCAACGGCAGCCTGCGGGGGGCCGCCGCCCAGCTGGACCCTACCAAAAACTGCCTGACTGTGGCCCTGGCCCACGGGGGCTATGAGCTGCTGAAGGCCCACGGCACTGCCGGGCGGATGGAGGCCCTCATCTCCCGGTGGTTTGGGGTGCAGTGCACGGTGCGGTTCGGGGGCAAGCTGGCGGTGAAGGAGGGCGACGGCTCTCTGGTGGAGCAGGCGCACCGGGAGGAGGTCCTTCGTCAGCGGGAGGCTGTGGTGCGGGAGCTGGAGGAGTATGAGGAGGCCATGGCAGACCAGAACGCCAAGCGCACGGTAGAGGTCCGGGAGGGGGAGAGCCTGATGCCCCAGGTTTTGCTGGACAGCGCCCGCCCTCTGCTGGGGCCGGCGCCCAAAAACAAGCCGGTCCCCCTGGGCAGTCTGAGCCTGGAGCTGGGAACTGCCGTGGTGTGGGGGGAGATATTCGACCTGGAGAGCAAGGAGACCCGGGACAAGAGCCGAAAAATCTATTCCATCGACATCACCGACTACACAGGCTCCACCACCCTGAAAATCATTCAGGACGCCAGCCAGTGCAAGGAGCTGGACAAGCTGAAAAAGGGGCAGTCCCTGCTGGTGCGGGGCAACCTGGAATATGACAAGTACGACCGGGAAAATGTGATGCGCCCCAGAGCCATTGCCACGGTGGACCAGGTGCGGGTGGTGGACAACGCCCTGGAAAAGCGGGTGGAGCTGCACCTGCACACCAGCATGTCTGACATGGACGCCATTACCCCTGCCGGGGAGCTGGTGGCCCAGGCCCACAAATGGGGGCAGAAGGCCATTGCCATCACGGACCACGGGGTGGCCCAGGCCTTCCCCGAGGCCATGCTGGCTGAGGAGGCCATCCGCAAGGAGGACCCGGACTTTAAGGTCATCTACGGGGTAGAGGCCTATTTTGTCAACGACCTGGTCCCTGCTGTCACCGGGGCCACAGAGCGCCCTCTCACCGGCGAGTTCATCTGCTTTGATTTGGAGACCACGGGACTGTCCCCCAAAAAGGACCGGATCACGGAGATTGGCGCGGTGCGGGTGAAAAACGGTCAGGTTTTGGAGCATTTTGACACCTTTGTGGACCCGGAGCGGCCCATTCCGGCCAAAATCACCCAGTTGACCGGCATTACCGACAGCATGGTGCAGGGGGCCCCCAAGGAGGCGGAGGCCCTGGAAATGTTCTACCGCTTCTGCGGGGAGGCCCCTGTGCTGGTGGCCCATAACGCGGGGTTTGACACCGGGTTTCTCCGGGCGGCAGGGGCCCGGGCGGGCGTTCCCTTTGAGGCCCCCTATATTGACACGGTGCCTATGTGCCGCTCGCTTCTCAAGGATATCAAGGACTGCAAGCTGGACACTGTGGCCCGGTATTTGAAGCTGGGAGACTTTAACCACCACCGGGCAGACGACGACGCGGCGGTGCTGGGGGAGATCTTCGTCAACCTGGTCCGTCGGCTGCGGGAGGACCAGGGGGCTGAGACCGCGGCCCAGGTGAACGCGGCCCTGGCTGGGGGCGACCCCAAAAAGCTGCGCAGCTACCACCAGATCATTCTGGTGAAGAACCACACCGGGCTGAAGAATCTGTACCGGCTCATCTCCGCCGGGCATCTGGAATACTTCAACAAGCGGCCCCGCACCCCCAAA
This sequence comes from uncultured Oscillospiraceae bacterium, assembly GCA_910587835.1. Taxonomy (GTDB): domain Bacteria; phylum Bacillota; class Clostridia; order Oscillospirales; family Acutalibacteraceae; genus Acutalibacter. Next base: position 3,533 of record CAJUNQ010000033.1, read on the forward strand.
AGCCTGCTGATGAAGCACCGGGAGGGGCTGATCATCGGCAGCGCCTGCGAGGCGGGGGAGCTGTTCCGGGCCATGGTGGACGGGGAGAGCTTTGAGAGCTTGTGCAAAATCGCGGCCTTCTACGACTACCTGGAAATACAGCCCATTGGCAACAATATGTTTATGGTGCGCAACGGGGACACAGACGAGGAGGGTCTGCGGGAGTATAACCGCACCATTGTGCGCATTGGCGAAAAGCTGGGCAAGCCTGTGGTGGCCACCGGCGATGTGCACTTCAAGGACCCCAAGGACGCGGATTTCCGGCGGGTGATTATGAAGAATTTCACCGACGGAGACCAGCAGGCGCCCCTTTATATGCGCACCACGGCGGAGATGCTGAAGGAATTTGAATACCTGGGCAAGGAGAAGGCCTTTGAGGTGGTGGTAACCAACCCCAACAAAATCGCGGACATGGTGGACCATATCCGGCCGGTGCCTATGGGCAATTTCCCGCCCTTTATCGAGGGGGCCCAGGAGCAGCTGGTGGAGATTACCTGGCGGCGTGCCAAGGAGCGGTATGGAGACCCCTTGCCGGAGATTGTGGAGGCCAGGCTGAACAAGGAGCTGAACTCCATCATCAAGCACGGGTTTTCGGTGCTGTATATGACCGCCCAGAAGCTGGTGGCGGACAGCGAGGAGCACGGCTATCTGGTGGGGTCCCGGGGGTCGGTGGGGTCCTCCTTTGTGGCGAGCATGTCGGGCATCTCAGAGGTGAACCCCCTGGAGCCCCACTATGTCTGCCCCCACTGCAGGTACAGCGAGTTTATCACTGACGGCAGCTTTGACTCGGGCTTTGACCTGCCTCCTAAAAACTGTCCCCAATGCGGGGAGCTGATGGACCGGGACGGGCATACCATCCCCTTTGAGACCTTTCTGGGCTTTGACGGGGACAAGGTGCCGGATATTGACCTGAACTTCTCCGGAGAGTATCAGAGCGGGGCCCACCGGTACACGGAGGTGCTGTTTGGCCGGGACAATGTGTTTAAGGCCGGGACCATCTCCACGGTGGCGGAGAAGACCGCCTACGGCTATGTGAAAAGCTACGCCGAGGAGCGGGAGCGCACCCTGCACAAGGCGGAGGAGAAGCGGCTGGCTCTGGGCTGCACAGGGGTTAAGCGCACCACAGGCCAGCACCCTGGGGGCATGATCGTTGTCCCCCGCAGCATGGAGGTTTACGACTTCTGCCCGGTGCAGCACCCGGCCAATGACCAGAAGTCCCCCAACATCACCACCCACTTCGACTTCCACTCTATTCACGACAATGTGTGCAAGCTGGATGAGCTGGGCCATGATGTGCCCACCATCTATCACTATTTGGAGGAGTACACCGGCATACCGGTGATGAAGGTGAGCATGAGCGACCCGGAGGTGATGAGCCTGTTCAGCTCGCCGGCGGCTTTGGGCATTACCCCCGAGGACATTGGAGGGGTGAAGACCGGCACACTCTCTCTGCCGGAGCTGGGGACCCCCTTTGTGCGGGGTATGCTGGAGGAGTGCAAGCCCACCCGGTTCTCCGACTTTTTGCAGATTTCGGGGCTGTCTCACGGCACGGATGTGTGGCTGGGGAATGCTCAGGAGCTGATTCGGGACGGAACCTGCACCATTTCAGAGGTCATCGGCACCCGCGACCAGATTATGGTGTACCTGCTGAACAAGGGGATGGACCCGAAAATGTCCTTTAAGATTATGGAGATTGTGCGAAAGGGCAAGGCGGGCAAGCTGCTGACCCAGGAGCATATTGCGGCCATGAAGGACCACAATGTCCCCCAATGGTATATTGACAGCTGCTTTAAAATCAAATACATGTTCCCCAAGGCCCATGCGGCGGCCTACATGATTGCCGCCCTGCGTCTGGGCTGGTACAAGGTGCACAGGCCCATTGAGTTCTACGCGGCCTATTTCACGGTGCGCAGCGACGACTTTGACGGGGCCACCGCTTTGGGAGGCCGGGACCAGGTGGCAAACCGGATGCGGGACCTGGACCAGAAGATCAAGAACCGGGAGGCCAGCGCCAAGGAGGAGGCGGAGTTTGACACCCTGCAAATCATCAACGAGATGATGGCCCGGGGGATCGAGCTGCGCGGCGTGGACCTGTACCGGTCGTCGGCCACCCAGTTTCTGGTGGAGGATGGGAAGATACGGCTGCCCTTTTCCAGTCTGAAGGGCGTGGGCGAGTCAGCGGCGGAGAGCTTGGCCCAGGCCAGGGAAAGCGGCGGGGAGTATATTTCGGTGGATGATTTGCAGAGCCGGGCAAAGGTGTCTACAGCAGTGATAGATACCCTGCGGAGCGTGGGCGCGCTGAAGGAGCTGCCGGAGAGCAGCCAGATAACGCTGTTTTAGAGAAAACCTGACGGGGAGCCCCGACCGGGGTCTAGGGGGGGCTTGCCCCCAAGCCGCAGTACACAGCAAGATTCCGAAAGCTAGGAAAGCCGGGCTTTCCTAGCTTTCGGAGAGAGGCGGGCGCACCGCACCAGCGTTGGGGGGCTAGGCGTTCCCGGAAGATGCCGCCATCTTGCAGAGCTCTTCCTCACTGCGTTCGGCCGGCTCCGCTGGCTAATGGGCTCTGCAAGTTAGGCTGAGGAAGGCTTTGTCTGCCAAAGGGACTTTGGCAGACAACAGGGGACCCCCGACGAGGGTCCCCTACGGAAAAACGTCCCACTGGGACGTTTTCCTACCCTCCTGCGTTTGCTCACGCGATTTAAGGTCAAGGGCTAAGGTCGTGGGACTCTGTCCCACACCCTGCCACCTTTTGAAAAAGGTGGACGAAAACTTCCGATTTTGCCCTCAGCTGGGCTTTATCTTAATATTATTTTTTCAGGAGGCCATTCCATGAAATCTTTTATCAAGCCCCATTCCCTTCGTCCCGGCGACACCATTGCCACCATCTCCATTTCCGGCGGCCGCGCCGGTGACCCTGACCTGCTCTGGCGCTATGAACTGGGCAAAAAACGCCTGGAAGAAGACTTTGCCCTCCACGTGGTGGAAACCCCTCACGCTCTCCGCGGCGCCAAGTACCTTTACGAGAACCCTCAGGCCCGGGCCGAGGATTTGCACTGGGCTTTGGAAAACCCCTCTGTCAAGGGCATTATCGCCAACATGGGCGGGGACGACTCCTACCGGCTGCTGCCTTACATTGACTATGAGCTTATCCGCTCACACCCCAAAATCTATATGGGCTTCTCCGACATCACCACCACCTGTATGGTGTTTGCCCACGCGGGGGTGATGAGCTATTACGGCCCCAGCCTGCTGACCCCCATCGCCCAGCCCGGGAGCCTGGACGCCTACACCAAAGCCGCCATAGAGCGGGCCCTGTTCTCCGGGGAGGCCATTGGCCGGGTGGAGCCTTGCGGAAGGTTCACCCCCATTGAGTGGCGGGATTTGCCGGAGAGCGAGATTCCCTGGCAGGAGAACACTGGCTATCAGGTGGTGCAGGGCAGCGGTAGGGTCTGCGGGAGGCTGATAGGCGGCTGCATGGGCCCCTTGCAGCAGATCATGGGCACAGAGGTGTTCCCGGGCCGGGAGCTTTGGGAGGGGAGCATACTATTTATGGAGAACCTCTCCCCCTCTAACAGCGCCCTTGCCGCGCTCCACGGCTGGCGGGCCCTGGCGGCTTGCGGGGCATTGGAGTTATGCGCCGGAATCATTACCCCCGCTATGGGCAATGAGGATAGGGAAGTGCTCTTAAAGGTACTGAAGCATGAAGTACACCGGGAGGATTTGCCGGTACTTTCCGGCGTGGACTTCGGCCACCGGACGCCTATGACGGTTCTGCCGGTGGGGGCAATGGCGGCGTTGGACTGTACAGAGGGCAGCTTGACGATTTTGGAGAGTGGGGCAGTCTGAACCACAATATTTTATTACTGTGATATGTTAATTTGATAAATCGCTTGACAAATGAACCGAAATAGTTTATTATAGCAGCACAGTAAATTATTTGGGAGCAGGTCGACATGAGAAATTATACAAAGCTTACCCCCGAGGGCGTGCGGGACGTGCTTTTTGAGGAGTGCCGCGCCCTGGGGGAGGCCAGACGGCGGCTGAGGGAGCTGTTCACCCGCCGGGGCTACCGGGAGGCCATGACCCCCGGGCTGGAATATTACGACGTGTTCAATCTGCCGGGGGCGGCCATCCCCCAGCAGGAAATGTATAAGGCGGTGGACAGCGCGGGGCGGCTGCTGGTGTTCCGGCCAGACTCCACCCTGCCCATGGCCCGCATGGCTGCGGCCCGGCTGCAAAGCCACCGCCGGCCCATCCGGCTATACTACGGGCAGAGCGTGTACCGCAGCTGGCCGGCGTTGTCGGGCCGGGGGCATGAGGCGGCGCAGATGGGCGTGGAGCTGCTGGGGGCCGGGGGGCTTCGGGCAGACCTGGAGGTCATCTGCACAGCGGTGGAGGCCCTGCGGGCTGTGGCCGGGGACTTCCGGCTGGAGCTGGGTCATGGGGGGCTGTTCCGTCTGCTGGCGGGCCGGCTGGCAATGGCTCCCGGCCTCCGGGAGGAGATCCGGTCGACCATAGAGGCCAAAAACTATGGGGCCCTGGGCGAGCTGCTGGACCCCTTGGGAGACAGCCCGGAGGCCCGGGCTGTCCGGCTGCTGCCCCGGATGTTTGGGGGGGAGGAGGTCTTTGACCAGGCGGAAGGCCTGGGGCTGGACGGCCCTGCCCGGGAGACCCTGGACTATCTCCGGTCGCTGTACATGTCCCTGAAAAAGCTGGGGCTGGGCGGCCGGCTGATGGTGGACCTGGGGTTGGTGCAGCGCAACGACTATTACACCGGGGTGGTGTTCAGCGGGTATGTACACGAGCAGGGGGGGCCGGTGCTCACCGGGGGCCGGTACGACGGGCTTTGCGGCCGGTTTGGGCCGGAGATGCCTGCGGCGGGCTTTGCCATGGACCTGGACGCGGCAGCTCAGCTGCTGCTGCCCCAGCTGCCCCCGGAGGAGCCGGCACAGGTGCTGGTCCACGGAGAGCCGGGGTATGAAACCGAGGCCCAGCAGGCCCTTTTGCGGCTGACCGGCCAGGGGGTTCCCTGCGAGGGCTCGGTGTGGGAGAGCTTGGAGGAGGCCATACAATATGCGGCGCAGGGGGGCATTCCTCGGGTGCTGCGGGTAGGGCAGTCGACAGAAGAAATTGTTGTGGAGAGAGGGGCTCGGGTATGAGGCCGCTGCGAATCGCGTTGACAAAGGGGCGGCTGGAAAAGTCCACCGCAGAGTTGATGGAGCGGGCGGGGCTGGACTGCTCGGCTTTGCGGGACAAGGGCCGGCGGCTGATTCTGCCAGTGGGCGGAGGCCTGGAGGCGGTGCTGGCCAAGGCCCAGGATGTGATCACCTATTTGGAGCACGGGGTGTGCGACCTGGGGGTGGTGGGCAAGGACGTGATTATGGAGCGGGGGGGCCAGTTTTTTGAGATACTGGACCTTCGCTTCGGGCGCTGCGGGTTTGCGCTGGCGGCGCCGGCGGGAGCGGATTTTTACGGGGGATATCAGGGGAAGACCATTGCCACCAAGTACCCTAATGTAGCCCGGCGTTTTTTTGAGAGCAAGGACATGGATGTGCGGGTGATCAAGATTGAGGGTTCGGTGGAGCTGGCGCCGCTGCTGGGGCTGGCAGATGGGATTGTGGACCTGGTGGAGACCGGGGCGACCCTGCGGGAGAACGGGTTGGCGGTGGTAGAGCCGGTGGCCGAGGTTTCGGCGCGGCTGATTGTGAACGCGGCCAGCCTGAAGCTGCGCAAGGAAGAAATCGAAGCCTTGGCATCAACCCTAGAGCAACACCTTATATCGCCAGCGTGACGCTGGACCCAATTCGCGAAGCGCGTTGGCACGCCAACGCTGCGGGGGTGCGAACAGCTGGGTTGATGGTCGCGGTTTGGGGGTGGCTGATGATCAGCGGGGCTTTTTTTAGGGCGTTTTTGTGTGACTTTGGTGGTAGAGCTGGCATCGCGGGACAGAGAGTTGCCTGTACCAACGCGGTGGGTGCGCGAATTGAAAGTCTTTGAAGATTCTTAAGAAACTTTCTACAGAAAGTTTCTTAAGCCGCCGGAGGCGGCCTTGACCTTGACCTTAAAACACCTCCGAAAGCGCAGGAAGATAGAGAAATGTCCCAGTGGGACATTTCTCGTAAGAGTCTCGGCTTTGCCTCGGTCGGTTCGCAGCTTGTCTGCCACCGGCAGACGCTCACCCCTCGCCGGGGGTTTCTTATCGAATGGGAGCGAAGCGGACATTCGACAATGCCCTTAAAGCCCTGAGCGTCGGGCAGGGCGGGTGAATTGCTACCACTAGGCAGTTGAGAGACTACCGGTAGGAGTTTGCCGGTACTTTTGCGAAGCAAAAGGCGACTCCTTCGGAGTCGAGGCAAACTCCGTGACTTGCCCGAAGGG
>CAJUNQ010000034.1 GCA_910587835.1 uncultured Oscillospiraceae bacterium
AGGTAGTTGAGAGACTACCGGTAGGAGTTTGCCGGTACTTTTGCGAAGCAAAAGGCGACTCCTTCGGAGTCGAGGCAAACGGCGATGTTGAACGAAGTTCCACATCGGGTGACTCTGCCCGAAGGGCAATGTCAGGAGCCCCCGAACCGCCACCCACACCAAACGCCGTGTGAGGGAGCTCTATACTGGTCAATCGCCCGCCAAAGGATAAGCCCACATAATAGCAAAAAAGAGACAGTGTCGCCCGGCGGAAAGACGAGCTGTTGGCCCGGTCTGGGGCAGCGGCAGTAATTGACATTACCCCAGAAATATGCTAGAATTTTAACATATATTTTATTTCATTCAGCTCGGGGTTGTTTGAAAAATTGAGGGCATGGTCTTTTTTCAAGCAAGCTCTGACAAAGGGAGTCTTCACTATGAAAAATTATACGATTGCTGTTCTTAAGGGCGATGGCATTGGCCCTGAGATTGTGGACCAGGCCATTAAGGCTCTGGACAAGGCTGCGGACTGTTTTGGGTTCTCGGTCACCTACCGGGAGGCCTTGCTGGGCGGCGCGGCCATTGACGCTGCGGGGGTGCCTCTGCCTGAGGAGACTGTGGCGGTTTGCAAGGCTGCGGATTCTGTTTTGCTGGGCGCGGTGGGCGGACCTAAATGGGACGGCCAGCCTGGTCACAACCGCCCGGAGAAGGGGCTGCTGGGCATTCGCAAGGCTTTGGGGCTTTATGCCAACCTGCGGCCTGCGGTGATCTTTCCGCCGCTGCGGGACGCTTCGCCTTTGAAGCCGGAGGTGATTGGGGAGAGCCTGGACATTATGGTGGTGCGGGAGCTCACCGGGGGCATCTACTTCGGGGACCGGGGCACGGAGGAGCAGGATGGGGTCAAGTCGGCCTATGACACCGAGCGTTACAGCGTGCCTGAGGTGGAGCGTATTGCCCGGGTGGCCTTTGACATGGCCCGCAAGCGGAACCGTCGCCTGTGCAGCGTGGATAAGGCCAACGTGCTGGACAGCTCCCGGCTGTGGCGGAGCGTCATTGATGAGATGGCCAAGGAGTACCCGGATGTGGCGGTGAGCCATCTTTATGTGGACAATACCGCTATGCAGCTGGTGCGGGACCCGGGTCAGTTTGATGTGATTGTCACCTCTAACATGTTCGGGGACATTCTCTCGGACGAGGCCTCGATGATCAGCGGCTCGATTGGGATGCTGGCCTCGGCCAGTCTGGGCCAGGGGGGGCTGGGGCTGTATGAGCCCATTCACGGCTCGGCCCCGGACATTGCCGGGCAGGACGCGGCCAACCCTTTGGCTACCATTCTCTCGGTGGCTATGCTGCTCAAATACTCCCTGGACGAGCCCGCTGCGGCCCAGGCGATTGAGAATGCCGTTGCTGAAGCCCTGACCCAGGCCCGGACCAAGGATATCTACACAGAAGACTGCGGCGCAAAGCTGGTGGGCTGTCAAGAAATGGGCAGCATCGTAGCCAGCCTGATCAAAGCCTGAGCCGCGTGCACAAAAACCAAATCGAACCGCAACCCCCAAAAGCGCGATGGAATGCTTTTGAAGTTTCTTAAGCCGCCGGAGGCGACCTTGCAAAAGGCGGCGCACTATAGTAAACGCACTTGAAAATCGGTATTACCGATTTTCAAGCAGAGCGGCGCGGGCGTGCCCGTGCCGCTAAGTTCAAAAGAGGTGACACCTCTTTTGAACTGCGTTAACTATATAACATGGAGCGAGGTAGTCGGGCCGCCGTCCCCCTAGCAAACCCGCCCAATCGCCGCCAGGCCGATGGGCTGGGAGCGACCCTTCCCCACCCACTCTCCCAGAACACCCTCACCCCACCGAAAGGAGTCCCCCATGCAATACAACATCAGCCTGCAGAGCGGCCCCGTTGCCCTGCGCCCTCTTATGGCCAGCGACGCCCCTCTGCTTCTCCGCTGGCTCACCGACCCCCGTGTCTTAGAATACTGGGAGGGCCCCCATACCGTCTTTACCCCGGCCCGCATTCAAGAGGATTTCTACGAGGACCCGGACCCTACCTACCGGTGCGTGGTGCAGTATCGTGGGGAGGATGTGGGGTATATTCAGTTTTACCCCCTGGATCAGGAGGGCTTTGAGGCCTATCAGTACCCTTACCGGCCGGAGCCGGTGTTTGGCATTGACCAGTTTATTGGGGCGCCGGAGCTGTGGGGGCAGGGCATTGGGCGGCGGTTTATTTCTCTGCTCTGCGGGTGGCTTCACTCTGCTTGCGGGGCTGCTGCGGTGGTGCTGGACCCCCACGCTGACAATGAGCGTGCCATTCGCTGCTATGAGGCCTGCGGGTTTCGGAAGGTGAAGGAGCTGCCCCGGCATGAGCTCCATGACGGGGAGCTGGCGGACTGCTGGCTGATGGCTTTGGTTTTTTCTTAGAGCCTATCCCGGAATGAGACGTGGGCAGATTGCGCAGTCAGATTGATCGTCAGATGGCGTCAAAATTTTGCAGGCAGGCTGACGCCTGTCAAGAAATTTGGCCGCTATATGACGGAAAATATGCAAGCAAGATGCGTGCGGATCATTTCGGGATAGGCTCTTAGTCTCTGTGTTCCTGGGACTGGCTGTGCCCCTTAAGTCGGATTTGCGGAGGATTGGGAGTTGTACCCCAGGCAAATGGAACGGCGGGGGCTGCTGGTTTGCGGTTGTGAATGCAGGGCTTGAGGGCTGGATAAGTCCCCAATGCCGGCTTGTTTCAGGCAGTGGAAGGCTGCTGTCTGTTTTGTGAAATGAGAAAGCGCGCTCCCTGGGGGAACGCGCTTTTTGCTTTATGGGAATTCCCGCGGGGCTGGGGCTTCTTATGGGCAGGCTGGGCCTTCCCCTCCCCTGCCGGCGGGCTTTTCAGGCTTTAAACCAGCTCGAGAATCGCCATCTCGGCGGCGTCGCCCCGGCGGGGGCCAAGCTTGGTGACCCTGGTGTAGCCGCCGTTGCGGCTGGCATACTGGGGGGCGATGGTGTTGAACAGCTTTGCCGCAGCGCTCTCTTTGGTGACAAAGCTCATCACCAGGCGCTTGTTGTGCAGGTCGTTGGTTTTGGCAATGGTGATCATCTTCTCGGCCAGGGCCTGCACCTCTTTGGCCCGGGTCGCGGTGGTCTCGATTTTGCCGTTCTCAAAGAAGAATGTGACCATTCCACGCAGCATGGCGGTTCTGTGGGCCGTGCTGCGGCCCAGCTTTCTGGTTCCCGGCATGATAATCCCTCCTATCTGTGCTTATTCGTCTTCTTTTCGCAGGCTGAAGCCCAGAGAGGCCAGCTTCCACACGACCTCCTCCAGGGACTTGCGCCCCAGGTTGCGCACCTTCATCATGTCGTCCTCTGACTTGTTGATCAGGTCTTCGACCGTGTTGATGCCCGCGCGCTTGAGGCAGTTGAAGGAGCGGACCGACAGGTCCAGCTCTTCAATGGTCATCTCCAGCACCTTCTCCTTGCCGCCCTCATCCTTTTCCACCATGATCTCGGTGGACTTACCCTTGTCGGACAGGTCCACAAACAGGTTCAGGTGGTCGGTGAGGACCTTTGCCGCCAAGGACACGGCCTCCTGAGCGTTGATCACCCCGTTGGTCCAGACCTCCAGGGTCAGCTTGTCATAGTCGATACTCTGGCCAACGCGGGTGCTCTCCACATTAAAGTTGACCTTGCGTACCGGTGTGTAAATGGAATCGACCGCAATTTCGCCGATTACGCCCCCGTCGGGCATATTCTGCTTGTTGCGCTCGTTCGAGACATAGCCCCTTCCCTTATCCAGGGTAAGCTCCATATAGAGCCTGGCCCCATCGCCCAGGGTGGCAATATGCAGGTCGGGATTCAGCACCTCGAACTCGCTGTCGCCCTTGATGGACGCGGCGGTGACCTGGCAGGGCCCCTCCGCTGAGATCTCCACTGTCTTGGGACCGTCGCAATAGAGCCTGGCCACGACGCCCTTGATGTTGAGAATGATCTCGGTCACGTCCTCCTTTACCCCCGGGATAGTGGAAAATTCGTGGAGAACGCCGTCGATGCGAATGGACTTGACGGCGACGCCCGGCAGACTGGACAGCAGCACCCGCCGCAGGGAGTTGCCCAGGGTGGTGCCGAAGCCCCGCTCCAGGGGCTCGACCACAAACCGTCCATAGGTGCCGTTTTCATAAATTTCCGCGATTTCAATTTTGGGTCTTTCTATCTCAATCATCCGCGATCCTCCTCTACACAGACAAACCTAATACAGCTGCTTTTATTCGGGCTTTTATTACTTGGAGTACAACTCGACGATGAGGGTCTCATCCACCTCAAGGTCGATATCCTCGCGGGTAGGCAGCGCATCGATTTTCGCCTGTGCATTGGCGGCGTCCACGTCCAGCCACTTGGGAGTGGGCCGGGCGGAGTTGGCCTCGATTACGGCCTTGAATTTGTCGCTCTGGCGGCTCTTGTCCCGGATGGCCACGGTCTCGCCGGGCTTGCAGAGATAAGAGGGGATATCCACCTTTTTGCCGTTGACGGTGAAGTGGCCGTGCACCACCAGCTGGCGGGCCTCGGCCCGGGAGCTGGCCCAGCCGCAGCGGTAGACCACATTGTCCAGCCGGGTCTCCAGCAGAATGAGCAGGTTGTCGCCGGCCTTGCCGGGCATGGTGGTGGCCATTTCATAGTAGTGATGGAACTGGCCCTCCAGCACGCCGTAGAAACGGCGGGTCATCTGCTTGGCGCGCAGCTGCAGGCCGTATTCGCTGGTTTTTTTGCGGCCCTGGCCGTGCTGGCCAGGGGCATAGGCCCGGCGGGAGATGGCGCATTTATCGGTATAGCAGCGCTCGCCCTTGAGAAACAGCTTTTGCCCCTCGCGGCGGCACAGCTTGCAAACGGCCTCTGTATATCTTGCCATATTATCAGTAACCTCCTGTTATGGGTTTTTACACGCGCCGTCTTTTGGGCGGGCGGCAGCCGTTGTGGGGGATGGGGGTCACGTCTTTGATCATGCTCACGTCCAACCCAGCGGCCTGCAGGGCGCGGATGGCGGCCTCGCGGCCGGCCCCGGGGCCCTTGACATACACCTCGACCGACTTCATGCCGTGCTCCATGGCGAGCTTGGCGGCGGTTTCGGCAGCGGTCTGGGCGGCGAAGGGAGTGGACTTGCGGGAGCCCCGGAAGCCCAGCTCGCCTGAGCTGGCCCAGGAGATGGCGTTGCCCTGGGTGTCGGTAATGGTGACAATGGTGTTGTTGAACGTAGACTGGATATGGGCGGCGCCGCGCTCGATATTTTTACGCTCGCGCCGGCGGCGCACAGCGCCCTTGGTGGTCTTTTGTGCCATTTGACGAATCCCTCCTTACTTCTTCTTGTTGGCCATGGTTTTGCGGGGGCCCTTGCGGGTGCGGGCGTTGGTTTTGGTGCGCTGGCCCCGCACGGGCAGGCCCTTGCGGTGGCGCACGCCGCGGTAGCAGCCGATTTCTACCAGACGCTTGATGTCGAAGGCCACATCGCGGCGCAGGTCGCCCTCTACATGGCAGTTCTTGTCAATATAGTCGCGCAGCTTGGAGGCGTCGTCCTCGGTGAGGTCGCGCACGCGGATGTCGGGGTTGACCCCAGTGGCGGCGCAGATATTGGTGGCGGTTTTGCGGCCGATGCCATAGATATAGGTGAGCGCGATCTCAATGCGCTTGTCTCTGGGCAGGTCGATACCGGAAATACGAGCCATATTGGATGACCATTCCTTTCGTCAGTTTTGCGCGGGCCTTAGCCCTGGCGCTGCTTGTGCTTGGGGTTGTCGCAGATGACCATGACCTTCCCCTTGCGCTTGATGATTTTGCACTTCTCACACATCTTCTTTACGGAAGGACGTACTTTCATTGTATAATCACTTTCCTTTCTCAAAGGGGCCTGTGCTTTGCTTGCCGGGACTTGGTCCCCGGGACTTGGTCCCGGGAAAGGGCTCTGGCCTCCGGCGGCCGACTTCATCGAAGATGAAGTCGCAGAAACATTTTCGAGAAAAGTTTCTTAAGAATCTTCAAAAGCTTTTAACCCGCCTTTGGCGGCTGCTGAGCTTTAAGCTACTGCCACGAGCCGCTGGGCTTCTGCAGCTTAAGAAACTTTTATCCGCCTCTGGCGGCTGCTGAGCTTTAAGCTACTGCCACGAGCCGCTGGGCTTCTGCAGCTTAAGAAACTTTTATCCGCCTTTGGCGGCTGCTGGGCTTTAGGCTACTGCCACGAGCCGCTGAGCTTCTGCAGCTTAAGAAACTTTTATCCGCCTTTGGCGGCTGCTGAGCTTTAAGCTACTGCCACGAGCCGCTGGGCTTCTGCAGCTTAAGAAACTTTTATCCGCCTTTGGCGGCTGCTGAGCTTTAGGCTACTGCCACGAGCCGCTGGGCCTCCGCTTCTG
>CAJUNQ010000035.1 GCA_910587835.1 uncultured Oscillospiraceae bacterium
ACAACGATGGAACATTGTCTGGCTTCTGCGGCCTGTAAGTATACGTCCAAAAAGAAATCCAAACTTTTTCCCCTCAAAACACTGTATTCATTGAGGTTATGAGTAAAAGTTTGGATTTCTTTGAAGTTTGGATTTTTGGCAGGATGAACAATGTCCAGGTCTGTGCGAAAGAAATCGTCAGTGTTGAAATCATATTTGCATAAAAACAGAGCCGTCCCTGAATGGGACGGCTTATATGCTTTACATCGCCTCGTCCAGCGCATATGCCCTTCGTACAATATCCTCGATCCTCTCCTCCTGCACATAAAGGTTCACGGGGTCGTATATCCCAATCAAGTCGATCATAGCTGCCTTGGCGGTCATTTCTGTTTTGGACTTAATAAGCCAGTGGCGCTCGTCCCGCTCCAAAAGCTCGTATTTACTGCTCTCTTGCCAGGACGGCGGTACAGTATCAAACTCCAATTTAACAGTAAACCCATCGTTATATTTGGTGCGGAAATCCTCAAGCGTACCATCAAACAGCTTTTTCCCTTGGTCAATCATGATAAGCCGCTGGCACACCGCCTCGATATCGTCCATATCGTGCGTGGTCAGAATAATGGTCGTGTTTCGCTGGGCGTTGATATTTTTCAATGCGTCCCGCAGCACCTTCTTGCTGGTCACGTCCAGGCCGATGGTGGGCTCGTCCAGGTACAGCACCTCCGGGTCGTGAAGCAAGGCGATTGCAATGTTGGCTTTCATCTTTTGGCCCAGGCTTAGCTGGCGTACCGGCTGGTGCAGGAAGTCTTTCATATCCAGCAGCTCTGTGTAGAACTGGCAGTTTTGGCGGAACCGCTCCCGTGGCACGGAGTATAGGCTCTCATACAAATCGAACGTGTCGGATATGGGCAAATCCCAATAGAGCTGGGAACGCTGGCCGAACACCACACCAATACGCTTGGCGTTCTCCTTGCGGTTCTCATAAGGGATGATATCCCCTATTTTTGCCACGCCGCTGGTGGGCAGCAACACCCCGGAGAGCATCTTGATGGTGGTGGATTTGCCCGCGCCGTTAGGGCCAATATAGCCCACGACCTCGCCCTTTTCCAGGGAGAAAGATACATCTTTTACCGCCTTTTTGACGGTGTATTCCCGGTGGAACAGAGACTTGACCGCCCCCGCGATTCCCTTTTCCTGCTTGGCGATGCGGTAGTCCTTGCAGAGATTCCTGACTTCAATAAAACTCATATTGCCCTCCTCATAACCGGTTTTTAAGAGCCTGTGCTCTTATAATGTTTCAGTCCCCAATTCCACAGCAAAATGCTCAGCGCAAATACCAGCGCTCCCACTAGAGGGCTAAGGTATGGCAGTATGGCCGGGTATCCCTCCGGGATGGCCTTTCCAAGTAGAGCGGCTGCCGGGTAGAAATTCATGAACGCAAAGGGCAGAATGAAGGTAAGCACGAACTGAATCCCTTTGGGGAAGATGGTGATGGGGTAGTTGGTAAACTCCTTCATGTCCCACAGCAGGAAGTCCGCGATAGGGTTGTTCCCCACTGTGAAAAAACTCATGGTAGAGGCGGCAATCAGGGACGCCCCTTGAATCAGGGACGCGCCCAGCACGCCTAAAATCAGGAACAGTACCCTTTGCACTGTGGGGGTAAAGGAAATACTGCGCAGGGCGATTGCCATGATAATCAGCGAGACAGTAAAGTGGCTGATATAGCCCACATTGTAGCCTGCTGAGAACACCTCGTGCAAAAAAGGATGAATGGGCTTTGTCAGGGAGGCGTCAAACTCGCCGGAGCGGATGCGGCTTGCCAGGCCACGGGAAAAATTGTAGAAGAAAGACGCGCCGATGGCATAGGACATCACCGACAGCCCATAGAGCATCAGCACCTCGGAGCCGTTCCAGCCGCCCAAAATATCAAAGCTGGAAACCATAATGTATATGCCCAGAAATGTCGCCCCATAGCTGATCCACTGGCCTATGATACCGGCTATAAACGTGCCCCGGTAGGCCATCTCCCTACGCAGGGCCACCTTAAAAAAGCTGCTGAACAGCCGCCGGAAATCTCTCATGTTTCCCCTCCTCTCAGCCGCCGTTGACGGTCAGTTTCTTCGTTGCCGCCCGCCAAACCAGCTTGTCCACTATACTTAGCCCTATCATCCACAGCAACGCCGCCAGAATAGAAACCCACGCCTGTTCTACCGAAGTCTTCATCAGGAAGATGTTGATGGGTTCAAAGGTCACATAGCGGAAGGGCAGCCAATAGCTCAGAGTTTTCAAAAATTCCGGGTAGAACCAGATAGGTACCATCGTACCGCCGAATATGCTGCTCAACCCGGTCAGGTAAAAGCGGATAAACCAGCAGCGTTGCAGCCAAAACGCTGTCAGCCCGGCCAGATATGTCACTTCAAACTTCAAAGCGATTCCCAGCAACGCGGACAGGAGAAACAGCGGGATATGTACCAGATCCGGCAGCACCGCCCCGGAGAGGAAGAACAGGCTCAGGAGCAAGATTGGCAGAGTCGCGGTCAACGCTCCGTAGATGTTCTTGCCAAGGGTATGGGCCAGCATATATCCCTTGTAGGAGATAGGCCGCAGCAGTTCCATGGAAATGGTACCGTCTATCATGGCGGTTTCTATCACTCCTGCCACATTGGCGCGGGTCAACTGTAGCACAAGGGAGTTGATAAGCACATACAGCAGCATATCCGGGAAGCTGGTGTCATTGCGAACCCCGGTGCTTAACAGCGCCTGCCATAGAAATATCTGAATCAGAAAGCTGAGTCCCGCGCCGACAATTCCCCATAGGGCTGCCGCGCGGTAGGTAAGCTCTGACTTCAGGGACTTTTTGAATACGAGCCAATATTTTCTCATTTGCACCCCTCCTCATTTTGGATTGATTTTTTAATTATACCAGCTTATTTCTCCCTTGTAAATCACATTTCCCGATTTCGGACTTTCTGTTATGATTCTGCCGACTTCATAGCAGTCATAATATCTGCCCACGATTTTTGCGATCTCTCCAGCGCTTTCCTCTGCCACAACCAGCCACATCCCCATCCCACAGTTATAGGAGGAGAGCATATCCGATTCAGAAATATTCCCCATTTTTTTGATGTGGCGGAATATTGGCAAGAGACGCACCTTGCTCAAATCAATCACTGCGCACAGGCCCTCTGGGATTATCTCATCCATATGGCTCTCCAGGCCATAGTGGCAGATGATGTGGGTCATGCCGTGCACATCTTCCCTTCCCAGCAGAGGAGATAGGGCTTTGTAATAGGAGGCGTGGGGCTTCATGATCTGCTCCAGGAAAGTCTCCCCGGCCACCATCTCTTTCTTTATAAGCGGCATTTTCTCCAAGAGTATGCCCAGCAACGTGTAGCCCGTGGTGTGCGGGCCATTGGAAGCCACGGCCAGTATCACGTCGTCCTTGCGGATCGCGCTCCCATCCAGAAGGCCCCCTTTTGGCGCAACGCCCACAACATTGGCACAAATTTCATAAGCCCCCTTCTGCACCGTGAACGAGTGGATACGGGTGCTGCCGCCGATAAAGGAGCACCCGTTTTCCTTGCAGGCGTCCGAAATTCCCTTGACAATGGACAGCAGGACACCCTCGTTATCCTCGCCCATGGCGATGCAGTCGGTAACAGCCAGCGGCCTTGCGCCCATAGAAAGGACATTGCTTACCAAATCGTTTACAATGTCGTGGCCCGCAGATTCGCCATATCCATACCGGGCGGCCAGCTTACATTTTGAGCCGTACCATCCGGGACTCATGACCAGCACCGGAGATTCTATGTCGGGGAACTGGAAATCATAGAGTACAGTAGGCATGGCGGGCTTGTTAAGGACGCGCTGGTCGCCTATGGTCAGTTGGGCGGCTATCTTCTGCCTTAAATCTGCGAAGTGTACCAGGTCAACCTCGGTCTGGTCATAGGTTATCCTGTCCCCGCCATTGAGCAGGGTGTCCACGGAAACATTCAGTATCCGGGCCAGCTCTACCAACACCTCCACACTGGGGACGGCGCCGTTCTCCCACTTGGACACAGCCTGGTAGGAAACCTTCAGCTTGTCCGCTATCTCCGCTTGGGTCATACCGAGTTCCTTACGCTTTAGAGCAAGGAAGGCGGATATTTTTCGGCTGTCGAGCATGGTTGGTACCTCCTTTCGGCAGTATGGTAATATTATAGTCGAGTGGAGGCGATTTCACAATAACGAGATTGTAGTGCTTGAGGGAGAAAACTCAACTGGAGGTAGAAAAGCGCTGAAGAAAAGAATTAACCATCTGGTCAACGTCAAAACGCCGCTGACCAGATGGCAATATGATGTGAAGGAAATCAGAACGCAAATATTATGTTCTGATCTTCGAGCGGTATTTTGTCGTTTGAAACGTGGCGGGCAAAACACACTTCACGTTATAAAGAGGTGGCGAGCATTTTGCGCGTCACCGCTTTCAAATCAAAGTTGCATTTTGCAATTTAGACTTTTAACGTCTATAACCAACAAATTGTCGCTTTGGTGGGCGAAAATTTTTCGGTGGCTAGCTTTGAAGTTTCGGCAAAAACCGCCACGACCTTAAGACAGAAAAGCAAATGCGCATTTTGCATATCTGTGTGTGGAGGTCATGACGCTTAGTGTCGCGACGATAGTTATTCTCTCAAGTAAATTTTTTGTGAACTCAGTCTATTTATATATAATTTGCATCTATATATTTGAAAATGTTTATTTTGGTGACGAGCGAACAAAAAGCGAAATTTTGGATTTTGTCAAGTGTATATAGTGGTAAGATAAATAGGGGGGAGCTTTGGTACTCCCCCCTCCGCAAAGCGGCGTATTGGCTTCGGCTGAACGCCGCTTTTTTCATGCCCATTTTAGGTGACCAGGGGCGTCGCCCCATCACATAGAATACTTTCAAGGAGTGATGCTATGGCAATTTTCAGAGTACGGCACGACAAGGACTACACAGTAATGAGCAATCACCACCTGCGCGACCCAGCGCTCTCTCTCAAAGCAAAGGGACTGCTCTCGCAAATGCTGGCCCTGCCGGATGATTGGGACTATTCCATCGCGGGGCTGGCCTACATTAACCGCGAGGGCGTAGGGGGTATCCGTTCAGCCATAAACGAGCTGGAGCGGGCTGATTACCGGCAACGAGTACAGGGGCGCGGCAGCGGCGGCAAGCTGGCAAACATCATCTACAATGTCTACGAACAGCCGTTGTGCAAAAAACTGACAACGGATAATCCACTAACGGAAAACAACACGCAACTAAATAAAGATAAACAAAGTAAAGATAAAATAAATATAGATATATCCAATCCCATCCTTTCCCGAGAGGATAGGATTGGATTTGAAACGGGTTATGCCAGTTATGAGCGGTTGGTAAAAGAAAACATTGAGTACGACCACCTGGTAGATGTGGTGGACAAGTCTCTGCTGGACGAGCTTGTGGACATCATAGTGGAAACTGTATGCACTCAGCGAAAGGTAGTGCGTATCGCCAGCGACGATTACCCGGCGGAGGTTGTAAGGAGCAAATTCCTCAAACTAACTGCCGAACATATCGAGTATGTTGCCGACTGCTTTCACGCCAACACCAGCGAGGTGCGCAACATCAAGCAGTACCTGCGGGCTATGCTGTTCAACGCCCCCACAACTATGGACAGCTACTACACCGCGAAAGTGGCCCATGACATGGCCAAATGAGCGCGGAGCGCGTCCCGCCAAGCGTCAGCGAGGCGGTAAGTAGAGAAAACGGCTGAAAGGCGTTTTCGGTACGAGCCAGCATCGCATTTGTCCCGACACTCGTGTAGACGAGTGTGCGGACAAACGCAGCTTGGATAGGGCGTACCCTATGACCCTTGTTTTTAGACATATTCTATTTTGAGAGGAATGATTATTTGAATAACCAGAAGAAGTTTGACATGAGAATGACCGAGCGGGACTACAAGCGCCTGACCCGCAAGGCGCGTAAATGCGGGCTTACAAGGTCAGGCTACATCCGGTTGCTGATTCACGACTATAAACCTCGAGAGGCTCCGTCAGCCGATTACTATGGCATGACCCGGGAGTTGAAAGAGATTGGCAATAACATGAATCAGATAGCTTTTGTGGCTAATGCCACTGGCCTTGTTGATGAAGGTGCGTACTACCAAGAGGTTTTGTGCCAGCGGGACGCTATCCAGAGTATTGAAAAGGCGGTCACAGGCCAGATTGATGAAGTTGATTTTGACGATGAATAAGCGAGACTATATGGACCCAGCGGGAGTTTCCTGCTGGGCATTTTTCATTTATGGAGGTATGCCTATGGCGAAAGACAGGAAGGAAACTGTTGGGCGGACTGTCAGGTCGGAAAGCGGCACCCAGTATTTTGTGGTGGAAAAATACAAAATCAAGGTGTCAGAACATTTCCCGGCGCAGGGAAAATCAATCGATAATTTGCTGGAGGGCACAGTGCATCGCGCTGTGTCCTGAGAGATATTTGGGCTAAAATAGAGCTGGAAAACGGCTCACGCTTGTGCTATACTTGACTTAACGAGTATTGCATAAGCGTGGGTTGTTTCTTTTTTAGGAGGTTTTTTGAGTGAAACAACCGAGCAATACGAAGATTTGCAGGACTGCGCTCTACATGAGGTTGAGCCGTGACGATGAGCTGCAAGGCGAAAGCGGCAGTATTCAGACCCAAGGCATGATGCTGCGGCAGTACGCCCAAGAGCATGGGTTGACCGCCATTGACGAGTATGTGGAGCTTAGACACTCTTACGCCGTAGCCGCGCTGCAAAGCGGAGATAATATGAAGACCATTCAGGAGAATCTGGGGCATCATACCGCAGCCTTTACTCTGGACGTTTATGGCCATGTGACCGAGAAAATGAAACGTGACAGCGCTGACCGAATGCAAAAATGCATTGATATTCTGCGAGAGAAATGAAACCTGGTAAGGGAAAAATAAGGGAAACTCTTTCTTCTGAACATGAAAGAACCCTGGAAACACTAGGGATTCCAGGGTTTTCTTTGGTTGCGGGGATAGGATTTGAACCTATGACCTTCGGGTTATGAGCTGTGGTGAGCCGATTTTTCCGGCGCTTTCTAAGTGTTTCCAGGCCTTTTTGCCCCATTTTCCAGTCAAAACCCGAAGGTCTAGACCTATCCAGTCCACTGAGTTTTTTCGATTCTGGGTCAGGTTATGGGTCAGATGAAAGCAAATCAGGCCCAGTTGAACAAGAAGAGAAGAACTCAAAAATTGCGCCGCTTAACTAAAGAAAGCAATCCTTCCATCCACGCCCATCTTGGCTGAGAGTAACTCCTTTGAAAACCGCTTGCCTTCCTGTGCGAATTATGGTAAAATTACATCAAACATATCATGCCTGATAGGATTCAGCGACACGAAAGAGAAACAGGAGGAACAAGTAACCGCAAGCCAAAAAATGCGTGGATGCGAGATGTTATCACGCGGTATTACGGTGCTTTGCCGGCTACGCGAGAGAAAAATGGTTTTTGTTGCGGTTTGTGATGATGAGGCAGGTGAAGCGGAGACGTTGAGAGGTTATGCCGCCGCATGGGCTCAAGAGAGCGGCAGGGCCTGTAAAGTCGATGCTTTCCCCAGCGCGGAGGCGCTTTGGTTTGCTTATGAGGGCGGTAGTTACGACATCCTCTTGTTGGACGTGGAAATGGGCGGCATCTCCGGCATTGAGCTGGCCCGACGCTTGAGAGCTTCCGGGAGCAGGGCGGAGATAATATTTATCACCTCACATTTCGAGTTCTCCGGCGAGGGCTACGAGGTGGATGCCCTGCATTATTTGGTGAAGCCTGTGACGCGGGAAAAGCTGTTCCAGGTGCTGGAAAAGGCCGCTAGACAGTTGGCGGCAGAGCCGCCCTCGGTAATCATTTCCTGTAGGGGAGAGACCGTGAAGCTCTACGAGCAGGATATATTGTACGTTGAGTCTTTCCGGCACGATATCGTTATCCATACCCATGAAGGGGAGTACAGGCTCAAGGAGAATATCTCCAGCTTTGAGGAGCGGCTGAGCGCTGCCTTTTACCGGGTGCACCGTTCGTACCTTGTGTCTCTGCGGGCTGTGGTGCGTATAAACAGGAGCACAGTCACCCTGGAGGACGGTACGGAGATACCGTTAGCGCGGGGAAAGTATGACGATGTGAACCGAGCGTTCATTGAGCAAAACTGAGAGGGCTTTATGAGGAAGCGGACTTATTTAAGACTGGCAGAACAGCAGGAGGAGCAGGCTCGCCGCCACCTGGAAGAGGTGCGCGAGATATATAAAGAGATGCGTGGGTATAAGCACGACTTCCATCACCACCTGCAGACCCTAAAAGTCCAGATGGAGGCCGGGGAGACAGACCGGGCCCTGGAGTATATACGCCAGCTGGACAGGGAACTGCAGAACGTGGATGTGCTCATGAAAACCGGCAACCTGACCGTTGACGCCATCCTCTCACCAAAGCTCTCCCGGGCCAGGGCGGAGGATATCGCCGTGGAGGTAAAGGCCCATGTGCCTGGAGAACTGCTGTTGACCGGCGTGGAGCTGAGCATTGTCCTGGGAAACCTGCTGGACAATGCCATAGAGGCCTGCCGGGAGGCGGTGGGGGAGAGATATATCCGCATTTTTCTTGGGCTCAAGGGGAACATGCTGTATTTCCATATGCTCAACTCCGCCGGGCCGAAGAAGAGCAAGCTAGGATCTTTGTTCTCTACTGGTAAGGCTGGCGCCCATGGATTCGGACTGTACAGGGCTCAGGCCATCCTGAAGGAGCACGGAGGCTGGTGCAAGTTCAATAGCGAGGAAGGTGCTTTCACCTCGGAGTTTTTGGTTCCCGGCACTGTGGCCGTTTCAGAAAGTAAATGATGCAATTCGTGTACCGACATATGCAGTTGGTGCACGATTTTGCTTTTTTTGCGGAGATTATGCTATTATTATGGCAGAAGGAACAAGCATAACGAAGGGAGCGAAAGCAATGAAGAAGGCAAAGAATACGCCTTACCGTTCTGCCGGAAGCAACGTCCTCTGGAGTTTTAGGGGTATGCTGCGAGATGCGCCGCTTTCATTTTGGCTGATGGCTCTGGGTGTGCCGGTGGCGGTGTTTTTGGCTTGGGCAGAGATACGGCTGCCCGCGCTGGTGGTAGCTGAGGTAGCCGGGAGACAGACGCTCTCCCATGCCTGCCTGGCGGTGGGCATCCTGCTGGCGCTCATGGCGCTGGCAGCAGCGGCGCAGAAGGCGCTTAGGGGCGTCTCCGATGTGTACCTGACCCGATACCGTTATCAAAGGGGAGTGGAGCTACGGCACAAGTCCATGCGCTGCTTTTACCAGACCTACGAGCGGAAACAGACACGGGATCTGTACAGCAGGGCTATCTTGAGCACCTGGAAGTGGGGCGGCAAAATGCCGATCTCCGACATGCCACGGGAGAGCCTGGAGCTGGTGAAAAGCATACTATGCTACAGCCTGTTCGGGACCATGATATCCTTCGCCAGCCCATGGCTGGTGCTCCTGCTGACAGCGGCTCCGGCGGTAAACTGGCTTTGCGCCCGGGCTTATCGGAAGTACGAGTATGCCACCAGAGGTGAGCGCACGGATATAGACCGCCGCCTGCATTATGTTGCGGAGCGCGGGGCGGATTTCTCTGCGGCGAAGGACATACGCATCTACGGGATGGCAGGCTGGCTCAAGGAGGTCTATCGTGGTCTGTGCCGTCAGGATCTCCGGTGGGAGCGGCGGCTGAGTATGCGGCAGCTCCTGTCCAAGCTGGCGGACCTGGGAATCATTCTGCTCCGTGACGGGGCGGCCTATGGGGTGCTTATCGCCATGTTCCTGCGCGAGGAACTGACGGTGGACCAGTTCGTGCTGTACTTCGGAGCCATCTCGAGCTTTGCTGTCTATGTGGGCAATATCATGAACGCCTGGAACGAGATGCACACTGCCAGCCTGAAGGTATGCGATTACCGGGAGTATATGGATATGCCCGACCAGGAAGGGCCGGGCGCAGCCAGGCTGGAGGAGCACCTGGGCCGGGCCCCGGAGATCACCTTTGACCGTGTATGCTTCCGCTATGACGGCGCGGAGCATGACGCCTTGCATGAACTCAGCTTCACCATGCATGCCGGGGAGCGGCTGGCTCTGGTGGGCATGAACGGCGCGGGAAAGACTACGCTGGTAAAGCTGCTGTGCGGACTGTATCTACCCACCTCCGGGGAGATACGCATCAACGGCGTGCCGCTGGCCGATTTCAAGCGAGCGGAGCTGTACAGGCTGTTCTCGCCGGTGTTCCAGGATATAAAAACGGCGTTTTTCTCCCTGTATGAGACTGTGACAGGCCAACTGGGCGGCAAGGCTGATGAGGCACGGGCGGAGGATTGTCTGCGCCGGGCGGGTCTTGGAAACAAGCTGGATTCCCTGCCGGAGGGCATACACACCAAGCTGGACAAGCAGGTGAATAAGGGTGGCATCGAGCTATCCGGCGGCGAGGCCCAGAAGCTGATGATGGCCCGGGCTCTCTATAAGGACGCGCCTATGCTGGTGCTGGACGAGCCCACTGCCGCGCTGGACCCTATCGCGGAGAATGAGATATACCTGCAATATCAGGAGATGACCCAGGGCAAGACTTCCTTGTTCATCTCCCACCGGCTGGCGTCCACCCAGTTCTGCGACCGCATCCTGTTCCTGGCGGGCGGACAGATCGCAGCCCAGGGGACCCATGCCCAGCTGCTGGCCCAGGGCGGCGAGTACGCGCGCCTTTACGAGATGCAGAGCTGCTGGTACAGGGACGACTATAACGGTAATTACAGCGAAGGAGGAGAGGAAATATGAAGCTGCGGGAGCATATGCAAATAGAGCGGCGCACTGTGAAGCACCTGTTTTCCCTGAGTAAAAGGTGTTGCCTCAGCACAGCGGCAGGCAGCGTGGTAACGTCGCTTATGCCCTATGTGCCTATATATTTCTCGGCCAGGCTGATAGACGCTCTGGCTGCCGGGGAAGGGATAGAGGTGCTGGCACTATATGCCTCGCTGACCGTGGGGCTGGTGGCGCTGCTGAGCCTGCTGAACAGCTGGATAACGGTCCAGTATGAGCTTGGGAGCAAGGAGCAGGACCGGGGGCTTAACTGGGTGTATGCGGAAAAGGCCATGGGCATGTCTTATGCCTCCATAGAGGACCGGGAAGTGAGTCTTTTGCGGGAGCGCATCAAGTATGAAACCCAGACCGGGTTCAATGAATACTGCCTGATATACTATTCCAGGCTATTGGTGGGATATGTGGTGCAGATGGCGGCCTCGGTGTCACTGAGCATTTCCTTTTTCACCCTAAGCACCATACCCCTGTGGCAAAAGCTGGCATTTGTAGGGGTAGTGATAGCAACGGTACTTGTGAACATACTGCTCACAAGTAAAAGGAGTAAGACGATCAACGCGTTTTATTCAAAATGCGTGGACCTGAACCTGATAGACGAGAAATTCTTCAGCTATGTGGACGATTACCGCAGCGGTAAGGATATCAGGCTCTACGGCCTGGCATGGTCCCTGGCTGAGTTTGACCTCGGGAAGCAGATGTCCATCTGGAGGCAGGAGGCCAAGATGGAGCTGAAATGCTTGGGACTGAAGCTGCTGGATACACTCGTGAACTACGGGCTGCAGTTGGGGGTGTACATCATCCTGATCGCGGCGGCCCTGGGCGGCGGGGTTTCGGTGGGGTCCATAGCCCGGTATGCTTCCTGCGTGCTGCTGCTGCTCACAGCTGCGGCGGGGGCGGCTACAGCCATACAGTCGCTGCTGGTGAATGACCAATACCTCAAGCGGTATTTTGAGTATTTGGATATACCCAACCCCATGTACCAGGGGAGCCTGACCGTTGTCAAGAGGGATGACAATGAATACTATATTGAGTTCCGGGATGTATCTTTCCGCTACCCCAACACGGAGAATTATGCCCTGCGCCATGTAAACCTCAAATTCCGGGTAGGCGAAAAGTTGGCGGTGGTGGGAATGAACGGCAGTGGAAAGACAACCTTCATCAAACTGCTCTGCAGAATGTACGACCCCACGGAGGGCGAGATATGCCTAAACGGCGTTGACATCCGTAAATATGACTATGACGAATATATGGCGCTGTTCTCCATCGTGTTCCAAGACTTCCAGTTGATGGCATTTTCACTGGGACAGAACGTGTCTGCCAGCGCGGCATATGACCGTACCCGGGCAGAGGAATGTTTGGAGCGGGCCGGATTTGACGGGCGGCTTTCGGATATGCCCAAGGGGCTGGACACGGTGCTCTATCAGCATTTTGACCGGGAGGGGGTAGAGATATCCGGCGGCGAGGCCCAGAAGGTGGCCCTGGCCCGGGCGCTGTACAAGGACGCGCCGTTTATTATTCTGGACGAGCCTACCGCCGCCCTGGATCCGGTCTCGGAGTATGAGGTGTACAGCAAATTTGACCAGATTGCGGGGGATAAGACAGCGGTCTACATCAGCCACCGGCTGGCCTCCTGCCGGTTCTGCAGTGAGATCCTCGTCTTTGACAGCGGGAACATCGTTCAGCGCGGGAGCCACGATGAACTGATGGCAGATGAAAGCGGCAAGTATCACGCGCTTTGGAACGCACAGGCCCAGTATTACTCTCGCGAAGCCGGATAATTTCCTGTCGCGCAGGTCGGTGCCGCTCTCCCTAGACGTATATTTTCGCGATGCTTTATGCTATGTTTTGGGGTTTAGTCAGAAGTTGGGAGAGACCCCAGTAATTATCAAGTGTTGATTTAGATAGTGTCTACATGAGTTAAGCACGAATAGCAGCCCAAATAGCGATACAACGGACGTGTACCGCAGCGATAAAGGCATCAGAGGTCTTAGCATAACGAGTAGCAATACCTCTCCAACGTTTCAGGGAAAGGAAGCAGT
>CAJUNQ010000036.1 GCA_910587835.1 uncultured Oscillospiraceae bacterium
ACACCGTCTTTTTGCCCCAAAGCAGTCGCTTTCTGCGTCGAAAATCCTCGTAATACGCAAGTATTCCTTGCGGTTTTCTCCTTGAAATCGCCTCCTTTGGACCAAAAATCCGGCATTTCCTCTATTTTCAAACAAGCCCTAGTCTATTTATATCGTGTTTCCCGTGTTCGTCAGAACACATTATACCACAAAGCGGCGGGGTTGAAAAGTCTTTTGTTGACAGGGGGAGGCTTTGGCCTTTATGGACAGACCAGACAGCGGTTTTGGGGCAGAGCCCCACTTTGGGCTGGGGCTGTACTCGTTTGTTATGGGGGCGGCTGGCCTGGGGAGGAGCCCGGTTTTTCTGCGCCAGCCGCTTTGCGGTAGGCCAGGGGCGACATCTGGTACTTCTTTCGGAAGGCCCGGGTGAAATAGGAGTGGTTGTGAAAGCCGCAGTTTTCAGCCACGTCGACCACCCGGTAGGCGGTTCCGGCCAGCTGTCCGGCTGCCAGCTCCAGGCGGTAGTCGATCAGGTAGGCATGGAAGCTCTTGCCGGTAAAGTCCTTGAACAGCTTCATGAAGTAGCTCTCGGAAAAGCCGCAGCGGCCGGCCGCCTCCTGTACGGTGGTGTGCTGGTCGTAGTGGCTTTGAACATAGTAGAGGGCTTTTTTCAGGCGGCTGTAGGCAAGGAGGCTGCGGCTGTCCTCCTGGACGGGGGAGCTGTGCTGGGTCATGGCGTGGAGAATGAGGAACAGCCCTGACTTGACCATAAGCTCGCAGCTTGTGCTGCTCTCCTCCCGGTGGGCGATCAGGGACCGGATGCAGGGCGCGGCGGCCTGGCAGAAGGGGGAGCCGGCCGGATGAAGGCTTTTCATGGTCCGCTGGCCGGTGACAAAGGGGAGGACGTATTTCTCGTAGCAGGGCTCGCCCTGTGGACCCATAAGGAGGGAGCGGGCGAAAATGATGTTGAAATAGGACCCCCTTGCCGGGCCGGCCTGCTGGATGGAGTGGACCGCCTGAGGCAGGACCACCAGCAGGTCCCCGGCATGGAGAGCATAGGTCTGGCCCCATACAGAGGCCTGAACGCTTCCGCTGTCGCAGTAGATCAGCTCAAAGCTTTCGTGCCAGTGCAGGGGAAAGGAGGGCATCCATTCGGGAATGCGGCCGTGGTAGACGCTGTAGGGGAAGGCGGGGCTTCCGTGTATTTTGGTTTCGTGCAGGTTGGTGTGGTCCATAGACAGCCCTCTCGAAAAATAGGATTGTGTTAAAATGACAGGAAGATACTGCAAGAATTATACCGCCGGAGGGAGTAAAATGCAAGAGGAGCCTGCTTTGGGCTTTGGGCCTGGGGTTGGGCGGAGCATAAAAAGCAAAGGAGCGGAAAATATGGAGTTTGCGGCGATCAGACATTTTGAAGATAAGCGCTACTGCTATGCCCTGGAAAAGGGCCGCTTTCTTATCCGGCTGGAAACAAAGCGGGGGGACTTGGCCAGGGCGCGCCTACATACCCAAGAGAAATACCTGCCTGCCAGCCTTACCAAACAGACCCATGAGATGACCCTGGCCTGCACAGACCGGTACAGAGACTATTATGAGGCGGTTGTGGACATTGACGCGGTCTGTCTGCGGTACTTTTTTGAGATGGAGGACGCTGAGGGCCAGACGCTGTATTTTGGCGGCCACGGCTTTTATAGCCAGCCCATTCAGGATGCGGGGCTGATGTTCGACTGCCCTCAGACGCTGCGGGAGGAGGAGCGGTTTCTTTTGCCCGGCTGGGCCAGAAACAAGGTGGTCTACCAGATCTTTCCCTCCCGGTTCGCCACAGACAAGGAGGTCTCCGACGCAGCCTGGTATCAGGCCCCCATTGACCATGCCGCCAGCTTGCAGGGCTCTCTGCGGGGCGTGATTCAGCGGCTGGACTATCTGCGGGAGCTGGGGGTGGACATTCTGTATATGACGCCGGTGTTCCGGTCTAAGTCCAGCCACAAATATGACATTGACGACTATTATACCATCGACCCCTCCTTTGGCACAAAGGAGGACCTGAAGGAGCTGGTCCGCGGGGCCCACGACCGGGGGATGTATGTGGTGCTGGACGGGGTGTTCAACCATAGCTCCACAGACTTTTTCGCCTTTCGGGACCTGAAGGAGAAGGGGAGCCAGTCGGAATATCGAAGCTGGTACTATGCCGACCATTTCCCTCTCACTGCTAAGCGGGGAGAAAAGCCCAGCTACAAAACCTTCGGCTATGCGGGAGAAATGCCAAAGCTGAACCTGCAGAACAAGGCGACGGCGGATTTTGTGATTGATGTGTCGGCCTACTGGATCAGGGAGTGCGACATTGACGGCTGGCGGCTGGACGTGGCGGACGAGATCAGCCACAGCTTCTGGAAGCGGTTCCGGCGGGAGATCAAGGCGGTGAAGCCGGAGGCTTTGATTGTGGGGGAGATTTGGCACTTTGCAGGAGATTTTCTCGAAGGGGACGAGTGGGACAGTGTGATGAACTACCCCTTCCGGGACGGGGTACGGGAGCTGATTGCCGGGGAGGACCGAAGGCCCTCGGCGTTTTTTGAGAAGCTGGGATTTCTTCGGGGAAACCTGCACCGGGAGCTGGAAGGGTATCTGTGGAACTTTATCGACACCCATGACACGGCGAGATTTTTCCATACCGTGGGGCGGGACCCGAGGAAGCAGCGTCTGGCCGCGGCCCTTCAGCTGCTTTTGCCGGGAATGCCCATGATCTACTACGGCGACGAGGTGGGAATGGATGGGGGTGATGACCCGGACTGCCGACGGGGCATGCTGTGGGACCCGGCCCGGCAGGACCGGGACATGCTGGCCTGGTATCAGAGGCTGATCCGGCTGCGGCGGCAGGCCCCTGTGCTGACCGAGGGAGAGCTGGTGTGCCAGCAGGGAGAGGACGCCCAGGGGCTGCTGATCATGAAACGCCAGCTGGGCGGACAGTGCGCCACCCTGGTCTTTCATGCGAAGGAGGGAGACGTCTCCCTGCCGGAGCTCCGGGGGAAGCGGGAGGTGATATCTGGCAAGGTTTTCTCCGGGACGCTGGGGGGCTATGAGGCGGCTGTGCTGGTGGACGAGGAGGTGAATAAAACGCCTTAGCCAACTGACACAGGGGGTAAACCGACTGTCGGTAGGCAGAAAGCCGGGTTTGTGGTATTGTTAGAAAAAATAGAGGGGAGTGGAGCCTATGAACATGACAAAAACAGGCGAACTGATCACCCGGCTGCGGTTGGGCCTGGGCCTGACCCAAGTCCAGCTGGCACAGCGGCTGGATGTGACGGACAAGGCTGTGTCAAAATGGGAGAGGGGAGTTTCCCATAGTTAAAGATACCACACCAAATATGATGAACCCACGCTTATACACTACCAGCTATAATAAACCGCAAGGACAGCAATTTGATGATACTGCTGTCCTTTCTTTTATAAAATTGCAGTACACATAAAAAAGCTGTAAAATGATAAATATATTTGTCCTTGTAACAATTCTCGGACATTTGCCTGTTATACTATCTGCAAAAAGCAAAGGAAGTGAGAATATGAAGCAGATTTTAATTGTCGAGGACGACAGTTTTTTGAATAAGATGTTGGCCTATAACCTGACCGCAGACGGCTACGGCTTGACTTCTGCCCTAAATGCCAGAACCGCAGCTGATGTCCTGCGCCAGCGGGAATTTGATTTAGTGCTGCTGGACATCAACCTGCCGGATGGGAATGGTTTTGAACTGTGCAAGCTGATAAAGCCCCAGCACCCGGACACCATTGTAATCTTCCTGACCGCCAACGATCAGGAGAGCGACCAGATACGGGGCTATGAAGTGGGCGCAGTGGATTACATCACAAAGCCCTTTGTGATCGGGGCCTTGCAACGGAAAATCAAAGCCATGTTCGCCATGCTGGAACACCACAAACCGGCCAGGGATATTTACAACGACGGGCGGCTGTTTCTGGACTTCTCGGAGCAGACAGCTTCCTTAAACGGCAAGCCCCTGACCCTATCCCCGATGGAATACAAAATGCTGAACCTGTTCCGTAAAAATCCCCGGCAAGTGCTGACCCGTGGGCAGCTTCTGGAAAAGCTGTGGGATATAGACGAGAAATTTGTGGATGAACACACCCTGACAACCTCCATCAGCCGGATTCGCAGCAAGATTGAATCCGATGGTGGCACGCCCTACATCAAGACCGTTTACGGCATGGGCTATCAGTGGACGGGAGGCGAGGCGAAATGAAGTTTAAGAACCTCTCGGTAAAGCGGCTGTTTGGCCGGGTAGCAATAGGACTTGTCCTCTCCATGTCCGGGATTACCATAGCCCTGTTTTTTGTGACAAAACAAACGGCGGCGCTGCTGACTGGCGGGGCGCTGCTGCTGTGCGCCCTTGTGGGGATTTTTGTACTGACGCAGGTGTTTGGAAAGCGGCTGTCGCAGTTTACCGCTGACCTATGCCAGACCTTAGACCACATGATCGCCGGAAATGAAGCGCCAAAACGTCCGGAGGACAGCGAAACCCAGCTTGCCAGAATCGGACACCGGCTGGCAAGGCTTTATCAGATCATGCAGGAGAACCGCCTTCTTGTGGACGAGGAAC
>CAJUNQ010000037.1 GCA_910587835.1 uncultured Oscillospiraceae bacterium
ACGGAGCTGGAAAACCTGGGCGCTCATCATCGTGGTGTCGATACTGTCCTCGGCGCTGGGGGCAGCGCTGTCCGCTCTGCTATGTATACGCTGGCTGCTCTGAGTGACGATAATGAAGACCCCGAGGAGCGCCGCAAACGCATTGAGGCTCAGGAGAATGGCGAGGCGCTGGGGGCCTTACTCGGCCTTGCGGCGGGTGCAATTTCTGAAATTGCTGAAGAAAATGATGATGAGTTTGACCACAAATTCAAATGAGTATGGAGGTTTGTGAATGACAAAAATGGAATATAAGAAAGCTCTGTCCAGCTACCCGGAGGCGTTGACAGCCTCTGAGGTAGCTGAAATTTTGCGTGTTTGCACCAAGACTGTCTACAAACTGATTAAGCTGGGCGAGATACCAGCAGTGAAAGTTGGGCGAGAGAACCGCGTTTCCAAAAGCGTTCTCATATCCTATTTGCGCAATAAGGATAAAGGGGGTCCGAACCCGAAATGTGTCTGTTCTGAAAACTCTGCGGGTGCGGTATGGACTTCCGGCAGGTCTTGTGGTAGTGTGTGTGGTGCCGGAGAAGTCGGCGGAAAGGAGAGGTCAGCATGACAGATAAAAATTCATTTGCGGCCAGCGTACAATCAAAGAAAGGGCGTCTCTACGCTGTGATCCAAGTCAAGGAGGACGGCAAAACAAAGCCGGTCTGGCGGGCGCTTGGCCTGCCGGAGGGGACAGGGAAATCAAAGGTGCAAAAAGCTTATCGGGAAGTGGTAAGCAAATTTGAGATTGAGTACGCCGAGAGCCTGGTGCGCAGGGGAAACCCTGCAGCCGGTCTCTCGGTTTTTGATTATCTCTGTGCTTACTTGAACAGGGCTAAATCGAGTATTCAAATCAACACTTATGAGAGCTATCACGGCATGATTTATGGAAAAATCCGGCGGTACTTTGAGCCTAAAACAAAGCTGACGGTTGGTAATTTACAGCCAAAAGATATCGAGGACTTTTACGACTCCCTCTTCGCTGACGGCGTGACTGCCAACACGGTTATCCATTACCATGCCATAATGCGGCGAGCGTTCAGTCAGGCGTTCAAAGATGGTCTGATCGACGCCAATCCTTTCGACCGGGTGGACAGGCCCAAGAAGAATAAATTTCACGGCGAGAATTACTCCGAGGACGAGCTGAAAGCGCTGTTGGAGCTTACTCGCTCCGACCCAATCTATCCCGCAATCCTACTGGCAGGAGGGCTTGGCTTGCGCCGAAGTGAGGCTCTCGGCGTGCGATGGTCGAGAATTGATTGGGAGCAGAACACGGTGCTGTTGGATACAAAAATCGTTGAGTATGAGCGTGACGGTGAAAAGATTGTGGAGCCTGTGGAAGAAATGAAAAACAAATCCAGCCGGAGGACGCTACCATTACCGGCACCAGTGCGTGAAATGCTGGAAACGGAGAGAGAAAAGCAGGAGATTTACCGCAAGATGTTCGGGAAAAGTTACGATATAAGGTACATGGATTTCGTGTGCGTCGACCAGCTCGGTAGGCTGATAAGGCCATCGTATGTGACACAGCATTTCAGTGATATCATCAAGAAGTATGGGTTAAGAAAAATACGATATCATGATTTGAGGCACACGATGGCCAGCATTTTGATAAGACATGATGTGCCGCTGATCAATGTTTCTAACTTCCTTGGGCATAGCGACATCAGCACAACCGCTAACATTTACGCCCATCTTGACAAGGCCAGCAAGCAGGCCAGTGCAGATATAATCACGGGCATTTTCGACGATAAGCGTGAGGGATAAAATGGCGAAGTATCTTAGCGCAGACGAGTTGTATCGTTACCTGCATATCTCTAAGCGGAAGTTGAAATACCTGCTGGAAAATGATTATATTCCGTGCATTGATACCGGGAAGAAGACGCACCGGTTTCTGATAAAGGGAAGCGATGCGAAAGAGTTCAAGCGCAGAATGGATACCGAATCGGGATTCCGGTCGGAGCTATACGGGCAATTTAACTCGGGTATCTACAAACCGAGGAAGAAGCTAATCGAGCCTACAGCAGAGAATTGCGCGGCATTTCAAGATTTTTTGACGATGAAGTGGGCCGACTATCCTGACGCCCTGCCCACAAAGCTGGCCGCTGAATTGATTGGCTGTGCGCCCCAAAGGGTGGGGGATTGGATGCGGAAGGGGGTAATCAGCAGCGTCAGTGTGGGCGGGATGCGGTACTGTGGGAAAGCAGAGTTTATTGCTTACTGTGCCTCGCCGGAGATGTTGAGGAAACCAGGAGTGGAAAAATATAGGGAACTGATAGCAGAGTTTCTGTGTATGACTTCTTAACTTCAGGTGCGCAATAGGTACGGCACGATAACATCATAGAATTTCTTGCTCCATTCCGCGTGAAAGCGAGCCATCTGCAGCCAATCCACCTCATGCTCTATACTTACATTGTTCAGCATATAGTACACTTTTGACGACTTGATATCGTCGCCACGGCTCCATTGGAGGGCTATCCCAAGCGCAGACTCAATCTCTCCCTTGTGTTTTATCAGCGCGTCAAATGTCTGTTTGTTAACGTCCCGGTCTGCGTGACCAAGATAAACCTCCACCCGGGCAGAGTCATAGTTCGCAACACAGCACAAATTAAAACCATTAACACCAAAGAACCCATTTACCCAGTTCATGCTGGACGGATTGACATTGCTGAAAGGGCCGTTTTCTCCGTGGGCCTCTTTAATAATCGGCAGCGCGTATGCCCAATACTGCCTCCTCAGAGCATAACGTGGGCCATTCTCATCCTCCAGGGCCTCGCTTTCATCCCGGAGATAGAACACAAGGTCTGAAGGGTCGGCATCATATAACTTGAATACACGGTTCAGGACAGAAAGCTTGCTTTGTGTGCTTGTATTTGTCAACACATAAATCCCATCGCCGATCTCCACCGATTTAAGCAGTTCATGGGGGCCTATGGAAAAGTGGTAGCCGATGTTTTCATCGGAGGATACTGCCAGCCGTGTTATGACGGACTTGTCCTCTGCATACAAGATCTGAAACACCTTCTGGAACATCTCCACCCAACTGGTCACCGGCTGTTCGGCGTTTTTGTAGCGGAACCGGATAATCGTCCGGCCGCTCAAATTCTCGTCATCATCCAAAGTATAGGTGTCCATTTGCTTTTCCTGCGGCTTGAAAGTGGTAACAGGCGCCGCCCAGATCTCAATGGCCCGCCCGCGCAGATACTGACTGCGGTCCTCTAACTCTGTCAGGGTCCATTTCTCTTTTTTGCTGATATATGTATTCATCCGAAGGCCGCTGTCATCAAAACCATTCTTCATGCTCTTCTTTTCAAGGAAGGAGCTGTTGCTGTAGGCAGAGTTATAGGCGGTCAGCGTCAAGTTGGCGATTCTATGCAGCCACTGCTCGTGTATCTGTTCATAGTCCTCGCCAAGCTCCCTGATCCACGCGGGTGTGAGATGCTGGGGCATGATGTGTTCGATGGAATACGTTCCATCGTCGCAGTGGGCATAAATGTCCTTGTCTTCCAGCGTGCCATAGTTTTCCAGGCGCTCCAGAATGTAAACCTTGTTTTTGTTGGTCATCTGGTAGACCTGGCGCTCCGTAAAGCTTGCGCCGAATTCTTCGTCATCCGGGAAACGCGCCCTTTCCTTTTTTGAGAGAAGCGCGTATTTGAATTTATCCACATAATCCTTTTCCGTGCCGTCATAGCGGGTGATCTCCCGGTGCAGCATAAGGAAAATC
Organism: uncultured Oscillospiraceae bacterium; assembly: GCA_910587835.1. Lineage (GTDB taxonomy): Bacteria > Bacillota > Clostridia > Oscillospirales > Acutalibacteraceae > Acutalibacter. The sequence goes on from CAJUNQ010000037.1 coordinate 3,749, forward strand.
TTGTTCAGGGCGTTGGTGGGCAAATCGCAGGTGTTCCGGCGGAACAGGTAATTTTCGGCAATCAGAAAAATCTCCGTGACTTCTGAAATACTCAGAGTACCCTCATCGTGCAGACGCAGGACTTCCAAGAAAAACGGCCGGGTGACCGTTGTTTCCAAACGATTCAGACGGATGATGCAAGCATTCAAAGCCTTGCTTGCGGTGCCGCCTTTCAGCAAGACCTGATACCGCTGGGCATACCCGAGGAGCTCTCTGAGTAAAGGTTCTGTTTCCATTTTACCCAGCTCCACATACTCTTTGAAATTCACATAGACGCGCTTCTGTGAGGGAATGGACTGCTGCTTTAAGCTGAGATAGTCTCGAATGAAAGAGCTGGCATCATAGCCTGTGCACTCCTCAATGCGGTTCCAATACTTTTCATAATAGACTTCCTGTTCCTTTGAAGGTAGACCCATCAGGACAAAGTTGCGAATTTTGTCGCCCTCGCTTAAATCAAGGCCAGTAGAGTTGAGGCTTTCAAAAATGAGCTGGGGGTTATCCTCGTTGTTCAGCCGGATATCAATGACCTCCAGCCTGCAAATTGCGTCAAAAAGCTCATCGATGGTAATCTCCTGTTTCTGGATGCGGTCATAGAAATAGCTGTAGTTTGCTGTCAGGTTGGAATCCTTTATGTGCTCCTTTTTGTCCTCAAACAGCTTTCCCAGCGCGCGCTGGTCATTCTTGACAGGCTTGAGCTTGATGCGTGTCTCCTCCGGCTGGAACTTGTCCACAAGGTACCCCTCATAGATTTCTTGGGTCAAAGAGGGTGTGGCCGGAATGATCACGCCTTCCTTTGTTAAGTTGTATATGGCAAGGAGCAGGAGGGACACGGTAGTAAGCCGCTGCTGTCCATCGATCACAAGAAACTCGGTATAGCGGCCATCCGGGTTAAAGACCGACACGATGCTTCCAAAGAAGTGGCTTTTTCTCCCATTCCGGATTATTTTCAGCAGATCGTCAAAAAGCTGTTTGCAGTTTTCCGTTTTCCAGTTATAGTTCCGCTGGTAGACCGGGATGACAAAGCGCTTTTTAGCCCCTTCCATATATTCTATCAGCCTGGACTCTGAACCTCTCACAATGACTCCTCCTTCTACGTTTTTGTCGTGCAAAAGACAAACTCGTTCCCCATCTCCGGCCTTTATGGAAAAGAGCCGCAAAGTTTCCCTTGCAGCTCTCTTGCGCGGTACGAACCGCCTTGGCGGAGACGGTGGGATTCGAACCCACGGTACCGTGAGGTACAACTGATTTCGAGTCAGTCCCGTTATGACCACTTCGATACGTCTCCAAATATATTAACCTGAATATCACAGGTCAACAGCTATTTGATTATTCTTAAAATTTCTATTAGAACTCGGCCAAATCTCTGTCCACCCAACTCCAAAATTCCCAGTGCTTTCAAGGCTTTCCGGCCTCTCCCGTTCCACTCACCCTACAGAATTTCGAGTGCGGACCCTTCAACCACTTGGGTACATCTCCGTACATTCTATAACTGACTGGTTTAGAAACTGTCCGCCTCCGTGTCAAAAGTACAGCACAGGGACAGCGCTTTACCTCTATCATTTTACCCCATCCCTGGTAAAATGTCAAGAGGCGATTGGGGAAGGGCAGGGAAATCAATTTTGTGAATATGAATTCACCAAGGCTCAATGAAATTGTGGCTTCGGGAATGAATTCGTTGCATTTGGAGCTGTTCAAGGTTCAATTATAAACCCATTTTGGATGAATATATGCAAAATTGATTTCCCTGCCTCCTGAAACCCACTCTTTACTTTTTTCTCAAAATCCAGTATAATAGAAAAACGAATGTGCGCTGCAACCGCCCTCTATCGTAAATCAGCAGAAAGCGAGTGAATATATATGCTGCAATTTGAGGAACTGAAACGCCGGCTGGACGCCCATCAGCAGGCTCTCTCTGCCCTGGGCGACTCTTTGGGACTGCCACCTGCGGGAGGAGGTGGAGATGCTGGAGCTCAAGTCTGCCGAGCCGGGCTTTTGGGACGACATGCAGAACGCCCAGAAGATCACCCAGCGCATGGCCGGGCTTAAGGCCAAGGACGAGAGCTACCAGAAGCTCTGCGCCCGGTGCGAGGACGCCGCCGCCCTGATTGAGCTGGGGGACGAGGCCGAGGACCTGAGCCTGGTCGACGAGATTGAGGGGGAGCTGGACCAGGTGCAGGCCGCCATTGAGACCATGCACCTCTCCACCCTGCTCACCGGCGAGTATGACGGCCATAACGCCATTCTCACCTTCCACCCGGGTTCCGGCGGCACTGAGGCCCAGGACTGGGCGGAGATGCTGTTCCGCATGTATAACCGCTGGGCCGAGCGCCGGGGCTTCAAGGTCACCACCCTAGACTATCTGGACGGAGACGAGGCGGGGCTCAAGTCGGCCACCGTGCTGGTGGAGGGGGAAAACGCCTACGGCTATCTGAAGGGGGAAATGGGCGTGCACCGGCTGGTGCGGGTCTCTCCCTTTGACGCGGCGGGGCGGCGGCAGACCTCCTTTGCCTCGTTGGAGGTAATGCCCGAGATCGAGGAGGACAACTCGGTGGAGGTGAACCCCGACGACATCAAAATGGAGGTCTACCGGGCCTCTGGCGCAGGCGGGCAGAAGGTCAACAAAACCAGCTCCGCGGTGCGGCTCATCCACATTCCCACCGGCATCGTGGTCAGCTGCCAGGTAGAGCGCAGCCAGTATCAGAACCGGGACGTGGCCATGAAGATGCTCATCTCCAAGCTGGTGGAGATCAAGGAGCGGGAGAACCTGGAAAAGATCAGCGACATTAAGGGCGAGCAGAAGGAGATCACCTGGGGCAGCCAGATCCGCTCCTATGTGTTTATGCCCTACACCATGGTAAAGGACCACCGCACCAGTCATGAGACCGGCAATGTTAACGCCGTGATGGACGGGGACCTGGACGGGTTCATCAACGCCTACCTTACCGCCAAAAGCCAGAACACCCTAGGAGAGGGGTTGGAGTGAACCAGCTCCGCCGCCCGGAACAGGCAGGGCCAACTTTTTGCCCTTCCAAGGGGGGCCTGTCTGCCCATGTCACACAAAGAACGGAAGGATATTCGGTTATATGAAATCTCACTTTAAAAAACGGCTGACCGCCCTGGGTCTGGCCCTGTGCCTCTCGCTGACCTGCACCGGCTGCAGAGCCTTTGCCGCCCCGGCCTATGACCCTACCCAGGCCTTTTCTGACATTGGAAAGCACTGGAGCCGTCCGGCCATCCGCTTTTGCCTGGAAAACGGCTATATGGCCGGGGTGGGCGACGGGGTGTTTGACCCTGACGGCACTGTCACCCGGGCCCAGGTGGTGCAGGTGCTCTATACCATGGCGGGCTCCCCCAGCGTGGCGGGCATGGACTGCCCCTTTGTGGACATCAGCCGCCACTGGGCCCGCAGGGCCATTTTCTGGGCCTATAACAACGGCATTGTCTCCGGCATTGGGGCCAACTTTTTTTCTCCCAACGCCGCTGTCATTCGGGAGCAGCTGGCGTTGATGCTGCAAAGCTACCGGGCCTACTCCATGGGCGAGCCCGCCGAGGCCGGCGGCGACTACCTCTCCCGGTTCACCGACCGGCAGCTGGTGAGCTCCTGGGCCGCCGACGCAGTAAACTGGGCGGTTCAGGCCGGCCTGATGAACGGCACCAAGCCGGATGTGCTCTCGCCCAAGGGCACCTGCACCCGGGCCCAGCTGGCCCAGGTGGTAAAAAGCTATTTTCAGCCCCAGCAGCCCCCTGTGCTTACCGACCCACCCTCTCAGGGCGAGGAAGGGGGCGGCTCCTTTGTCCCCAACCCGGACCAGCGCAACAGCCCCCTGGTGAGCTATGTGCGCATGTCCCCCAACCACTCCGGGCAGCGCATGCACGCCATTGACACCATCTCCATCCACTGCATGGCCGAGGACTGGACTGTGGAGCAGTGCGGCGAGAGCTTTGCCGACCCCAAGCGTCAGGCCAGCAGCAACTATGGCATTGGCAGCGACGGGCGCATTGCCCTGTATGTGGATGAGGGCAACCGGTCCTGGTGCACCTCCTCGGCGGAGAACGACAACCGGGCTGTGACCATTGAGGTGGCAAACATCGGCTTTGCCCCAGACTGGCCTGTGTCCAACCAGGCCTACTCGGCGCTCATTGACCTGGTGACAGACATCTGCTGGCGCAACGGCATCAAGCGGCTGCTGTGGCAGGGGGACAAGGAGCTCATCGGCCAGGTGGACCAGCAGAACATGACTGTCCACCGGTGGTTCTCCAGCAAGTCCTGCCCGGGCAACTATCTTTACAACCGCCACTGGGACATTGCCGGACAGGTCAACCAACGGCTGGCCGCCCTGGAAGCCGCCGCTGCCCTGGACCGGCTGACCAAGCTGCCCCAGACCGCCCGGATGCAGCCCCAGCCTATGCCCCAGCTGCGCCTCCGTTCGGAAAGGAGAGGAATCTGACCATGAATTTTGAGCTTGTCCCCGTAAAGGAGGACGAAAAGGAAATTTTGCGGAACCTGATGGAGAAGTATCTCTACGAGTTCTCTCAATATGAGCTGTGCGACGTGAACCCCCTGGGCCTTTACGGCTACAGCTATCTGGACTGCTATTGGACTGAGGAGGGCCGCTGGGCCTTCTTCCTGAAAGCCGACGGCCAGCTGGCGGGCTTTGTCATGGTGAACGACTACCCCGAGGCCGGAAAAACCGACTACTGTATATCCGAGTTCTTTGTGATGTATAAATACCGCCGCTGCGGGCTGGGGACCTGGGCAGTGTTCCAGCTGTTTGAGCGTTTCCAGGGGAGCTGGCAACTGAAGTATCACCCGGGGAACAGGCCTTCGGTGGCCTTCTGGAACAAGGTAGTCGGCGCGTGGACCAAAGGAGACTACCGGAAGGAGGAGCGGGAGGACGTGGCATATCCTGACGGTGCGCCGGGAATGGTGCTGTTTTTTGACACGGCGGGCGGTCCTGTGAAGCCCGAGGAGTCGAACTGACAGCACAGCATCGCCGCGAAGCCCAACGCCGGGTTTCGCCTTTGGCTGATTCTCAAGGCCGCGCCCACAGGTTTACTTATTAGACGCAGGCGGCCCGGCCAACGGAAGCGCGAGGCGCAAGCTGCGCCGTCGGCTTTGCCCACAAGTCAGGCAGCAAATGGTTTGCCGCCTGCAGTCCCGGGGGAAAAAGCCCCTTTGGCCCCCTTCTGGGAAACGTGGAAGCAAAAAGCGGAACCGCCATCCCGCTGGCTCCCAACCAATCAAATAAATTGTAAACTTTCTCCCGCCCCCTTTTTTTTCCTGACAAGCTGTGGTAAAATAAAGTCCAGGCCAAAATAAACCTTGCATTGGCCCTTTGCCGCTGGCCCTCCTGGTCCCAACAGGAGGGCGAACAGCCCCGTCCGGCCCAGCGGCCGGGCGTTGATCGCTGAATCACGGGCAGCTCCCGTGGTAGAAAGGATGGTAACCATGCGTTCGCAAAACACACAGGCCTTTGAGAGCTACGAGTCTCAGGTGCGGTCCTACTGCCGCAGCTTCCCCACGGTGTTCACCACCGCCAAGGGGCCCTTTCTCTATGACGAGCAGGGGCGGGAGTATATTGACTTCTTCTGCGGGGCCGGGGCCCTGAACTACGGCCACAACCCGGACCTGATCCGGGACAGGCTGGTGGAGTATCTGCAAAAGGACGGGGTGATGCACGCCCTGGACATGTACACAAGCCCCAAGCGGGAGTTTATCGAGTTTTATGAGGAAAAGGTCCTCAAGCCCCGGGGGCTTTCCTATAAGCTGCAGTTCCCCGGCCCCACCGGCACCAACGCTGTGGAGGCCGCTTTGAAGCTGGCCCGCAAGGTGAAAAAGCGCCAGAACATCTTTGCCCTGATGGGCGCCTTTCACGGCATGACGCTGGGCTCTATCGCCCTCACCACCGACGCTGCCAGTCGGGCCGGGGCAGGGGTCTCTCTGGGCAATGTGACCCATGTGCCCGCCCCCTATATGTTCCCCGAACTGGATACCCTGCAATATATGGAGACCCTTTTGACCGATGACCACTCGGGCGTGGAGAAGCCCGCCGCTGTGATTTTGGAGACCACCCAGGCCGACGGGGGCATTTACCCCATGCCGGTTGACTATCTGCAGGGCCTGCGCGCCCTGTGCGACCGCCACGACATTCTGTTGATTGTGGACGACGTCCAGGTGGGCTGCGCCCGCACCGGCTGGTTCTTCTCCTTTCAGCGGGCGGGCATTGTGCCGGACATCGTCACCCAGTCCAAGTCTATTGGCGGCTATGGCATGCCCTTTGCCCTGGTGCTGTTTAAGCCTGAGCTGGACCTGTGGGAGCCCGGCGAGCACAACGGCACCTTCCGGGGCTATCAGCTGTCCATGATTGCGGCCAAGGCCGGGCTTGAGATGATGCTGGACCAGAAGGTGGAGGAGAAGGTTCGGGCGGAGGAGGCCATTTTTGCCCAGGCCATGGAGAAGATCGAGGCCATTGCCCCGGGAAAAATAGCCACCCGTGGCGTGGGCTATGTGTGGGGTGTAGACCTGGCCGCCTGCGACGGAGAGAACGCTCCGGGCACTGCCAGCAAGCGGGTGCTGGACCTGGCCTTTGAAAAGGGGCTGATTGTAGAGCGGGTAGGCCGGGGCAACTCGGTGGTAAAGGTGATGCCCGAGCTGCTTATCGACCAGCCCACCCTGCGCCGGGGGCTGGACATCCTCACAGAGGCTGTCCGAGAGGCTGTCGCGCCCTGACAGGAGGGGCCCGAGCGGACCGCCCTGTGACGGGCTTTTGAAGATTTTGCTTGTGTAAAAGCATAATGCTGCCATGAGACTGAACAAAAGCCGAGGCTCATTACTGCACAAGCGAACCCCCGGAGATTGTTTTTCTCCGGGGGTTCATTTTGGCTTTTCCCTGCCTCTGTCAGGTTCACCCATCTGTATATATCCTGCAATCACATTGGCTGCGGTAGATGTCCCCCTGTCAAACCGGCTCATTTTGGGGAGTGTCCTGTCGCACATCTTATTAGATTCACGGTCAGGAGGCGCTGTAGGGGCAGACCTGCGTGTCCCCCCGTCTCTCTCTGGGTCCCAGCAGACGGCTGATATTCTCCCCTACATGATCATCCGCGAAAGAGACACGCCCTTATTTTGTACACAGCCTTGCTTTTGGCAGAAGGTTCAGACAGGCAACACTATTCTACAGATTCCCTGGGACAGAACGCTCCCCCAGTCATGGAAAAAACGAAACGAGGTACCCCACATGAAGGTCAAATTCTACACCCTGGGCTGTAAGGTCAACCAATATGAAACCGAGGCCATGCGGGAGGCCCTTGCCGCCCAGGGCTTTCCTCCTGCCGGAGAAGACGAGCCCGCCGGGGTGGTGGTGGTCAACTCCTGCACAGTCACCGCCCAAAGCGACCAAAAGGCCCGCCAGGCCCTGCGCCGCTTAAAGCGTCAGAACCCCGGGGCTGTGGCTGTGCTCACCGGCTGCTGGCCCCAAGCCTTTCCCAGTCAGGCGGCAGACCTGGAGGAGGCGGACATTGTGCTGGGCAATGCCAGCCGGGCCGCTCTGGCAGACCGTCTGCGCCAGTTTTTGGCCACCGGCCAGCGGGTGGTGGACGTGTCCCCCCACAAAAAAGGGGAGGCCTTTGAGCCCCTGCGGGTCACCGGCCTGCACGGCCACACCCGGGCCTTTCTCAAAATTGAGGACGGCTGTGAGCGGTTCTGCGCCTACTGCATCATCCCCTTTGCCCGGGGTCCGGTGCGCTCCAAGCCCTTGGGGGACCTGGCCGCTGAGGTGGCCGGGCTGGCCGCTGCCGGATATCAGGAGGTGGTGCTCACAGGCATCAACCTGCCCGCCTACGGCCAGGACCTGGGGCTGGAGCTCTGCGACGCGGTAGAGGCCGCCTGCGCCATTCCCGGCATCCGGCGGGTGCGGCTGGGTTCTTTGGAGCCCGAACGCCTCACTCCCCCTGTCATTGCCCGCATGAGGGCCCAGGAGAAGCTCTGCCCCCAGTTCCACCTGTCTCTGCAAAGCGGCTGCGACGCCACCCTGCGGCGCATGAACCGCCACTACACCGCTGCCCAGTACCGGGAGATTGTGGACAATCTCCGCAAGGCCTTCCCCGGCTGCGCTGTCACCACAGACATTATGGTGGGCTTTCCTGGTGAGACGGAGGAGGAGTTTCAAGCTTCTCTGGCCTTTGCCCGGGAAATCGGCTTTGCCCGCACCCATGTGTTCGCCTACTCCCCCCGGCCGGGCACTGTGGCCGGCCGAGCCCCGGACCAAGTCCCCGCCCCGGTAAAGGATGCCCGCAGCCGGGCCATGCAGGCTGTGGCCGAGGAGAGCCGCCGGCGGTTCTTTCAGGCCATGGTGGGCCGGACCGAGCCGGTGCTGTTTGAACGCCCCGCAGGCCCCGGCTGCTATGAGGGCTGCACCCCCAACTACACCCCTGTGCGGGCCTGCTGCCAGCGAGACCTCACCGGCCAGCTGCTCTCTGTGCGGCTGACTGGGGTGGACGGCGAGGCCTGCACCGCTGAAATTGTTGAATAAAATTTCACCAAACCCCTTGTAATTTTATTGAAAATATGTAATGATATAGGGGAAAGGGGTGGAGCCATATGGCAAAAAGCACTGGAAAACGATTCACCAAAACCGAAAAAAGCTGGATCATGTACGATTGGGCCAACTCTGTCTACGCCACGAACATTCTGGCCGTCATCTTCCCTATCTATTTTGGCAGCGTGTGTCAGGCAAACGGGGCCGACAACCTGGTGCTCTGGTCCCTGGGCACCTCGGTCTCCACCTTTGTGGTGGCTATTCTGGCCCCTGTGCTGGGGGCTCTGGCGGACCATAAGGGCCACAAAATGCGCTTGTTTGCGGCGTTTTTGGCAGCTGGGGTTGTGTTCACCCTGGCCAGCGCCCTGTTCAGCGACTACCGGATGCTGCTGGTGGGCTATGTGGTCTCCCACATTGGTTTCTCCGGCTCCTGCCTGTTTTACGACTCCTTCCTCACCGACGTCACCACCAGCGAGCGCATGGACCGGGTCTCCTCCTGGGGCTATGCCATGGGGTATATTGGGGGCAGCACCATTCCCTTTATTCTCTCCATCATCATTCTGCTGGTGATGGGCATGGACAACCTGCTGGCCTTTAAGCTGGTGATTGTGCTGACCAGCCTGTGGTGGGCTGTGTTCAGCATCCCCTTTTTGCGCAATGTGCGCCAGGTGCACTATATTGAGGCAAAAAAGAGCCTGGTGCGCTCCACTCTCAGCAACCTGCTGCACACCGCCAAGGATATTTTCTCTCAAAAGCACATTTTCCTGTTTATTCTGGCATATTTCTTTTACATTGACGGCGTGGGCACCATCATCTCTGTGTCCACCTCTTATGGCAGCAAGCTGGGGCTGGACAATATCAGCATGATTCTGGCCCTGCTTATGACCCAGCTGGTGGCAGTGCCCTTCTCCATTCTCTTTGGGCGGCTGGCCGGCCGGCTGGGCGCGCTGAAGCTGCTGCGCATTGCCGTGGCCATCTACTTCTGCATCACTCTGGTGGGCTTTTACATGGGCTTCCACATTGAGAGCCACCCCGGCGACCCCAACGCCCTGAACCTGTCCCTGGCGCTGTTCTGGTGCATGGCCTTTTTGGTGGGCACTGTGCAGGGGGGCATTCAGGCCATCTCCCGGTCCCATTTCGGCAAGCTCATCCCCGCAGAACGCTCCAACGAGTATTTTGGCTTTTTTGATATTTTCGGCAAGTTCGCGGCAGTCATCGGCCCCCTGCTGGTGGCATTGTTCACCCAGCTCACTGGCCGGGACTCAGTAGGGGTCATCAGTCTGGCAATTCTGTTTCTGGTGGGCTTTGTGCTGTTGGCCGTCGGCCAGCGCAAAGCCAGCCCCCACAACTAACAAAAAGGAAGTGTATCTCTATGAATCTCTGTCCCCACTGCGGCGCGTCCCTTCCACCGGGACAGCCGGCCTGCCCCAGGTGCGGCGCGCCGCTGCCCCCTCCCCCGGCAGGGCCGGCCTATGCCCAGCCGCCGGCTTTTCCGGGCAGGCCCCAGGGGTCGCCCCCTCAGCCGCCCCAGCCCGCAGCCTTTTACCCCCGGCTGCCCGGCCCTCCCCTTCTGCCCCGGAAAACCTTCACCTGGATGGACGTGTGCACTGTGCTGGGCTTTGTGGCCTCTATCGTGGGATATTTCTACACCAGCATTATTCTTCTGCCTCTGGGTCTGGCAAGCTCTATTGTGGGCTTCCGCGGAGATAAGACCAAGGGGCTGGCTGTGGCGGGCATTGTCATCTCTGTCATCGGGCTTCTCATTCGGCTGATGGTAGTGCTCTACGAAAACGACCTGCTGCCCTACTGGGTCACCAGCGGCCTGTGGTGACAGCTTTTGCCCCTGATTTGGCAATTTGTGAAGGATTTTTTTAAAAAAACCGCCCTAATTTTGATTTTTTGCTTACATTTTCTGGGCTTTTGTGTTATAATATACTCAGTTAAAGCAATACCGAATCAAAACAGGGGTGATAACGATGTATGAGGTAGGACAGTTGGTACAGTATGGAGGCGCCGGAGTGTGCGAGGTCCAGGAGATCAAGCCTCAGGTGTTTCCTGACAAGGGCGAGCGGCTGTACTATGTACTGCGGCCGCTGTACAAGGCCTGCGTGATTTCCGTCCCGGTGGAGTCGGACAAGGTGTTTTTGCGGCCCATCATCACCCGCGAGGAGGCGGAGCATCTGATTGGGCTCATTCCCACTTTGGACTGTCCGCCGCCCGCAGGCCGGCCCGGCCGGGAACTGGCGGAACGCTATGGCGCTATCCTGAAAAGCCACGACTGCCGGGACTGGATGGAGCTGGCTGTGGCCCTGCGCGCCAAAAAGAAGCGCCAGCAGCAGCTCAAGCGCAAGCTGGGCAGTGTGGACGAGCGGTATCTGAAGCAGGCGGAGGAGCTGCTGTTCGGCGAGTTTGCCGCCGCCTTGGAGATCACCCGGGAGGAGGTTCCCGGGGCCATTGCCGCTCTGCTGGAAACCCGGGCCAGCGCTTAAGCCGCCCAGTGAGGGGCGAGGGGACATTTTCATGCCAAAGGAAAATGTCCCTGTTTTTGTGGGCTTCCGGACTGGGAACGAGAGCAGAAAAGACGAAATGGGGTGCGTTATGCGAATCATTATCTCCCCTGCCAAGAAAATGAATGTGGACACTGACAGCCTCCCCCCAAAGGCTCTGCCCCGGCTGCTGCCCAAAACAGAGCGGCTGCTGGAAGCCCTTCGGGCCATGGAGCCCCAGGCGCTGCAGCGGCTTTGGAAGTGCAATGACAGCATTGCCGGGTTGAACCGGGAGAGGCTGCGGTCCATGGATTTGCGGCAGGGCCTGACGTCGGCTCTGCTGTCCTATGAGGGCATTCAGTACCGCTATATGGCCCCGGGGGTGATGAACGCCCGGCAGCTGGCATACCTGCAGGAGCATCTGCGCATTCTCTCCGGCTTTTACGGGCTGCTGCGCCCCTTTGACGGGGTAACTCCCTACCGGCTGGAAATGCAGGCCCGGCTAGCAGTGGACGGGGCCAAAGACCTCTATGACTTCTGGGGCGGCCTGCTGGCGGAGGAGTTGGCAGAGCCCGGCGGCTGGTTGCTGAATCTGGCCTCTAAGGAGTACAGCCGGGCGGTCACCCCCTATCTCCCCACAGGGTCTGTGCTCACCTGCGTTTTTGGGGAGTGGAAGGATGGGAAGGTCCTGGAAAAGGGCACTCTGTGCAAAATGGCCCGGGGTCAGATGGTCCGCTGGCTGGCGGAAAACGCGGTGGAGGCGCGGGAGGCCATCCCGGAGTTTGCCGACCTGGACTACCGCTTTGACCGGGAGCTGTCTACAGAAAACCAATACATATTCATAAAAGGAGGACGTTGAGATGTTGGAAGCTGGAACAAAGGCCCCCTCGTTTACTCTGCCGGACAAGGACGGCAAGCTGGTTTCGTTGGAGGATTTTGCAGGGAAACGGGTGGTGATCTATTTTTACCCCCGGGACAACACCCCTGGCTGCACCCGGCAGGCCTGCGCCTTTGCGGGCGCCTATGAGGAGTTCGGGGCCCTGGGCGCGGTGGTCATTGGGGTGAGCAAGGACTCGACAGCGTCGCACCAGAGGTTTGCCGCCAAGCATGAGCTCCCCTTTCTGCTGCTCTCCGACCCGGAGCTGACGGCCATTCAGGCCTATGGCGTGTGGCAGGAAAAGAAAAACTACGGCAAGGTGAGCATGGGCGTGGTGCGGTCTACCTTTGTCATCAACGGGGACGGGGTGATTGAAAAGGTCATGCCCAAGGTGAAGCCCGACACCAACGCGGCGGAGGTTCTGGCCTATTTGCGGGAGAACTAACGGCAGCAGTCTTCGTCAAAGCAAGCCCTGCAACGTCAATGCGGCCCTTCTCCATTCCGGGAAGGGCCGCATACTATTTTTGACAGGTCGGGTCGGTGCGCCAGTCCCCCGCCTCATTTTCATTCCCCGGCAGACGGACGGCGGCTTTACAGCTTCAGCGCATTTTTCGGACATTCCTCCACGCATTTCATACACAAAATGCACTCTGTCCCGTTTTTTCTTCTGCGAGAACTGTGGGAGACCTCCACATTCATAGGACAAACCCTTTCGCACCTCCCGCAGGAGACGCATGTGGTTTTGTCCACCCGAATACGGAAAAGAGAAAAATACGACATGGGCTTCAGAAAAAGGGTGATGGGACAAATGTATTTACAAAATGCTCTGTTGTCCTTGCACAGATAGGCCAGGGCAATTCCAACCACATAGTAGAGGACGTTGCCCACAAGGAAGCTGCGCCACATAATCTCCTCTTTATTGGGGACCTGAAGAAGGAAAAGCAGGCCGGCAAAAAGAAGCGAGGCCCCGAACACAAAATACCGGACCGCCCCCCAGCGCCTGCGGGGCGCGGCAGGGGTTTTGAACGGGAGCAGGTCTAAAACCATGCGGTCCAGCAGGCATAGCCGCACCAACCCCGGCCGAACAGCAGGGGGCCGAAAATTTTTGCAACTACATAGTGGATGGTGGCGGCCTCGAATACGCCAAGAAAAAGATAATACCAAAAGCCCTCTATCTGCATATTTTCCCGGCAGAGGACCCCCAGATACAGCAGCATATACAGGCCGACCGCCAGCTGCACCACATGGCGGGCATAGCTTTTTCTTTTTCCATACAACACCAGCCCCAACCCGACCGCCATGCCGATGTAAGAAAAGTTAAACAAAAAAACAGGTTATCCAGTGTCAGCCACAGAGTTACCGCAATAGCCTCAAACACCAGCCACATCACCAGCGGCGGCAAATATTTCTTAAGCTTCATAAGACCTTCCCAACAGCTCCGTCCTGTTTCCCGCCGGGCCTTTTATGCGAACAGCATTCAGGAAATCTCCAAGACCAGCTCGATTTCTTCGCCATCGCGGTTCCCTGTGGGCAAAAAGCCGAATTTTTTGTACAATCCCAACGCCACAGTATGATCCTCTCGACAAATCAGAAACACCTTGTCCGAGTCGCCAAAGGGCTTTTGGGCAATGTAGGCCAGACATTCTTTTAGGGCGGCTTTGCCATAACCCTTGCCCTGGCTCCGTTTATCCACCATCAAATGCCAGATGTGATAGGACGCCAGGTCATAGTCATAAATAACCATAACATATCCCACCATTTCATCCCCAAAATAGATGCCAAAGGGGGTGCATTGGGAATAATATACATAGGCCTGCGCAAGACTTCGGATGGGATGAGAAACCAGCTTCTCCTGTCCCTCCCCTAATTCCAACTGGAATGCGTCCACAAAATTGCTCTCGTCTATTTTTTCAGATAGAGATGGTCCATAAAAGCCTCCCTCTGAGCCGGATGATGAAATGAGTAAAAAATCGCTGCGCCCAGGGTTGCGAATGGGGCGCAGTGTGACAAAAAAAGCTCGCGCACCTGGCCATGCCAAGTGCGCGAACGGTGTGCAGCGTGTCGCTGCTGGTGCGCGAGACGGGACTTGAACCCGTACGCCAAAGGCACACGCACCTCAAACGTGCCTGTCTGCCAGTTCCAGCACTCGCGCAGCTCAACACTGCTATTATAGCACCTGGCAGCGTGGTTGTCAATGAGAAATTTCAGATTCCTCCCCTTTCCTCCAATATGCCCAGAAAAAAGCGGAAAATCGCCCCTCCGTCCACTGTGTCCTGCCGCCGGTGGCTCAAGGTCATGCGCTCGGGGTGAAACTGCACCGCAAAAACCGCCTTTTCCGGCCACTCCACCCCCTCAATCACCCCGTCCTCTGCCTGGGCCGAGGACAAAAACCCCTGCGCCAGCTGCCCTGCCCCCTGGTGGTGGGCGCTGTTGACCGAAAAGTCCTCGCCATACAGCCGGTGGAGGAAGCTCCCCCTGGGGGCGGAAACCCGGTGGCATTTGTCCCCTTCCGGCTCCTCCCAGCAATGGGCCGCAGCGGTGGGCAGGTCCTGGACCAGACTGCCCCCAAAGGCCACGTTCAGCACCTGAAGCCCCCGGCATATGCCCAAAACCGGCCTGCCGCTCTCCACAAACTGCCGGGCAAGGGCCAGCTCCGCCCGGTCCAGCTCCGGGTCAATGCCCCTGCTGCCCTGGTTCTGCTGACCGTACAGAAGGGGGTCCAGGTCCGCGCCCCCAGGCAGCAGCAGCCCATGACAGTCCTCTCCCTCGGCGGCGTTCAGAGATATCACCGCCTCCATGCCATAGGCTTCCAGAGCCGCCGCATAGTTGGCCCGCTTTTTCCTGTCGCCAAAAAGAAACACCCTTTTCATCACAACATCTCCTTTTCTGTCAAAAATGGTGGAAGCCTGTGGGAAACGGTTCTGCGAAAAACAGGGGCCTTACAAAAGAATTTACAAGTTTCCGGTTGATTTTGCCGGTCCTTCCTCCTATAATAAGAAAACACAGGGAAAGCGCGGCTCTGCTGCGCTGTCAAAATATGAATATTATGTAAACAAATAATTTTCATCTTTCCCATTGCCTGGCCATGCCGTCTAATGCTGGGAAAGGGAAGGGAAGAGGGCCCCCGCTCTATTATAGCCGGAACGCAAAAAAATGGCAAGGGTCTCTGTTCCTTCCCTGCCGCAGAAGGCCGTGGGGCCGCACGCAGAACAGGCCCTGCCCCAAGCCCTTCTATTCTATGAAATGCTTCCAGAAAGGGTGAGCGAAATGATCAGGGAAAGAACCAGCTCCCGGCGGACACAGGGCCGGGACGAGAGGCGCAGCGCTATGGCGGAGGAACGGCGCCCCCGGAAAAGAAAGCCCCGCCCCCGCAGAGAGGGCTCCGCGGCGGCTGTGGTTATTGCGGCCATGATTTTATGCATGACCATTGTGGTGTTCGCCGTGTGGATCTCCGGGGTCGCCATACAGCCTGAGGCAGTCCCCACAGGAGGGATGGCTGCGGGCCAGGCCCTGGCGCGGGCTCCGGCCCAGAGCGGCGGAACCTCCGGCAGGGTCCCGGCAGCAGAAGGCTTTCAGCAGCTCTCTGACCCGCTGCTGGTGCTGGTCAACGATCAAATTCCCATTCCGGAGGACTGGCAGGTGACCCCGGCCTTTATCAATGACGAGACAGTGGACAACCGTATGTATGAGGACATGAGCGCCATGTTCCAGGCAGGAGAGCAGGAGGGCGTGTCCTTTTGGGTGTGCTCGGGCTACCGCAGCCAAGAGCTGCAGGAGAGCATTCTGGAACGGGAGATTGCCGCCCACATGCAGGACGACGGCATGACAGAGGAGGAGGCCCGGGAGCTGTCTCTGCGCACCATCAACCGCCCTGGCTACAGCGAGCACCACACCGGCCTTGCCATTGACCTGAACGATGTGAGCGATGATTTTGAGCAGACCGACACCTACCGCTGGCTGCAGGCCCACGCGGCGGAGTACGGCTTTGTGCAGCGCTACCGCTCGGACAAGGTGGAGTATACGGGCATTGACAACGAGAGCTGGCACTACCGCTATGTGGGCCGGGAGCACGCCCAGGAGATGCAGCGGCTGGACATGTGTTTGGAGGAGTATGTACAGTATTTAAAGGACCAGGGAGTGCAGTAACCGCCTTCCCCGTTTCAGGGGGTGAGTATGTACAGACACGGACTGCGGACAGCAAAAGGCGGTGGAGCTCACTGCCGCCAGACTGCACCGCCCAGAGATAGAGCCAAATTTCCTGTTGAAACGCCGTCAGGCTTGACAAATAGCTGTTCTGCGGGTACAATAGCCGCAGGACAGCTAATTTTATGTGCGGCAAGCAGGAGAGCGGTCTCCGCCGGGAAGCTGGACAAAACCAATTCATCATAACAAGGAGATTGCTCTATGAATGTCGAACTGAAGGAATATGCTCCCTCTTACGAGCAGGACATGAAACAGGATATCGCAGACTTTTTCACCTTTCACGGGGGACTGGTGGGACGTCAGGCGGAGGCCCGGACCCAAGCTGAGCAAGAGGCTATGGAGACCCTGAAAAGCTGGCAGCAGGGCCGTAGCGCCTTATACGCTGTTCTATGCGAGGGGGAATATACCGGGTTCCTGCGGCTGGACTACCGGGGAGACCAGGTGGCCTGGATAGAGGACCTTTATGTGCGCCCGGACCTGCGGGGCCGGGGCATTGCCTCTCAGGCCATCCGCCGGGCAGAGGGCATTGTCTCTGCCCGGCCCGGTTATACCGCTATGTGCATGGATGTGGCCCCCAGAAACGAGAAGGCCCTGAGGCTTTATTACCGGCTGGGGTATGACAGTGTCAGCCTTGTTACCCTGCGCCGGGAGTTTGGGGAGAACCCCCGGGACCGGAAGACAGAATTTTTGGGCAGGGAGTTTCGGATTTGATTATTTTTCTTGCCAGCTTATTGCCAACAAGCTGGATTTGTTGTATCATTAACAAATAGCAATTTTTTCATAGAAAGAGGGAAGGAAATGAGCACAGTCAGAACAAGATTCGCCCCCAGCCCCACCGGCTTTATGCATGTGGGCAATTTGCGCACCGCCCTTTACGAGTATCTGGTGGCCAAAAGCCAGGGCGGCGCCTTTGTCCTCCGGGTGGAGGACACCGACCAGGAACGCTATGTGGAGGGCGCTGTGGACGTGATCTACCATACCCTTCAGCAGGTGGGTCTCACCCACGACGAGGGCCCTGACCTGGGGGGCGGCTACGGCCCCTACATCCAAAGCCAACGGCTGAACACCTATCTGCCCTATGCCCAGCAGCTGGTGCAAGAGGGCAAGGCCTACTACTGCTTCTGCACCAAGGAGCGGCTGGATGAGCTGCACGAAAAGGGCTTTGGCGGCTATGACCGCCACTGCCGCGACCTGCCCCAGGAGGAGGTCCAGCGGCTGCTGGACGCGGGCACGCCCTATGTCATCCGGCAAAAGGTCCCGCTGACCGGCTCTACCAGCTTTACCGACCAGGTCTTTGGTGAGATCACCATTGAGAACAAGGAGATCGAAGACCAGGTGCTGATTAAGGCCGACGGCTACCCCACCTATAACTTCGCCAATGTCATTGACGACCACCTGATGCACATTACCCATGTGGTGCGGGGCTGCGAGTATCTCACCTCCACCCCCAAATATCAGCTGCTGTACGAGGCCCTGGGCTGGGAGCAGCCCGCCTATATCCACCTGCCGCTGATTATGGGCAAAAACGAGGACGGCTCCACCTCCAAGCTCTCCAAACGCCACGGGTCCACCAGCTTTCAGGGGCTGACCGAGGAGGGCTATCTGCCCCAGGTGATCACCAACTATATCGCCCTGCTGGGCTGGGCTCCCAAGGACAATCAGGAGATTTTTTCTTTGGAGGAGCTGGTAGAGAATTTCTCCGTGGACCGTATCAGCAAGTCGCCGGCTGTGTTTGACTATGACAAGCTCAACTGGTTCAACGCCGAGTACATCAAGGCCATGAGCCCCGAGGATTTCCGCGCCCATGCCATGCCATACTATAAAGAGGTGTTCGGTGACGCGGACAAGCCCTGGGAGGTGCTGGATTCCATTCTCAGGGCCCGGCTCACCAAGTTCAACGAGATTCCCGGCCTGCTGGGCTTCTTCCAAGAGCTGCCGGAGTATCCGGCGGACTTCTTTGTGAACAAGAAGTCAAAGACCAACCTGGAAAACTCCCCTGAGATGCTTCGGGCGGCAACAGAGGCTTTGGAGCAGCTCCCCGCCTGGGAGCTGGACGCCATTCACACCGCATTGATTGACCTGGCCGCCAGACTGGAAGTGAAGAACGGCACGCTGCTGTGGCCCGTGCGCATTGCCGCCGCCGGCACTTTGGTGACTCCCGGCGGAGCTATGGAGATTTTGACCCTGCTGG
>CAJUNQ010000038.1 GCA_910587835.1 uncultured Oscillospiraceae bacterium
GACTTTCTGACGAGCGTTTCGCTCTTGGAGCTGTAAATCAGACCATTGCCTACCCATTCTAACAGCTTTGGCATGAGATGTCCCAAGCCTGTGGCTGGCTGCCACATATATGGGGCAAATATATTGTAACAGGAGCTGTCAGCATGAAAGCCATCAACATTTTTGAGGACCTGAAAGGCAACGCGTACCCCGGCCGGGGCATTGTCATCGGCCAGAGCGGGGACGGCAGGCAGGCTGTCACCGCCTATTTCATTATGGGCCGCAGCGTCAACAGCCGCAACCGGGTCTTTGTTAGCGAGGGGGAAAACCTGCGCACCCAGGCCCACGACCCGGCTCTGCTCACGGACCCCTCGCTGGTCATCTACTACCCGGTGCGCACTTATAACGGAGGCCTCATTGTCACCAACGGGGACCAGACCGACACCATTCACGACTATATTGCCGCCCACCCGGATTGCCCGGTATCCGGGGCTTTTCAGCAGGCCCTGCTCACCCGCACCTATGAGCCGGACCCGCCCATCTACACCCCCCGCATCTCTGGTGTGATGGAGCTGAAGGACGGATACCGCTACCGGCTGTCCATCCTCAAGGGCGGACAGGTCCGGGAGGGGGCTCCCGCCGCCTTGCGCCAGTTCTTCGACTATGAGCCTGTGCCGGGGGTGGGGCATTTCATCCACACCTATCAGGGAGACGGCGACCCGGTGCCCTCCTTTGCGGGTGAGCCCAAGGCCGCGGCCCTCTCTGGGGACATTGACAGCTTTACAAACAGCCTGTGGGAGAGCCTGAATGAGGACAACAAGGTCTCGCTGTTTGTGCGGTGTATTGACCTGGAAACCGGCGCGGCAGAGACCCGGGTGGTCAACAAGAACCAGTAAGGCGCGGACAGGCCTCAGCAAAGCTTAGACATTTTTGGGCCTCTGACAGCCGGCTTCATGGAAGACGAGGACAAAAACCTTCCAAAGTCCTTTCATCTTCCTGGGCCGGTGCGGTCTGGAAGCGGTTTCATTCTTTTTCTGTCTACTACTTTTTTTAGAAAGGCTGGTCAACATGGCAAACGAAATCTCTCTGAAATATGGCTGCAACCCCAATCAAAAGCCCTCCCGCATCTTCATGCAGGAGGGCGGCGAGCTGCCTGTGCAGGTGCTCAACGGCAAGCCCGGCTATATCAACTTTCTGGACGCCTTCAACAGCTGGCAGCTGGTCCGGGAGCTGAAAGCAGCCACCGGCCTGCCCGCCGCAGCCTCCTTCAAGCATGTAAGCCCTGCCGGCGCGGCGGTGTATGTGCCCCTTAGCGACACTCTGAAGAAAATCTACTTTGTGGACGATCTGGAGCTCTCCCCCATTGCCAGCGCCTATGCCGCCGCCCGGGGGGCTGACCGCATGTCCTCTTACGGCGACTGGGCCGCCCTCTCTGACGTGTGCGACAAGGAGACCGCCGCTTTGCTGGCCCGGGAGGTCTCCGACGGCATCATTGCCCCCGGCTACACCGAGGAGGCCCTGGCCATTCTCAAAACCAAGCGCAAGGGGAACTACAATGTGGTGCAGATCGACGAGAATTACATCCCCGCCCCCATTGAGCACAAGGACGTGTTCGGCGTCACCTTTGAGCAGGGCCGTAACGAGCTGGTCATCAACGGGGACATGCTGAACGACCTGCCCACTGCCAACAAGTCCCTCTCCGATGAGGCCAAGCGGGACCTGGTGGTCTCCCTGATTACCCTGAAGTACACCCAGTCCAACTCTGTGTGCTATGTAAAGAACGGCCAGGCCATCGGCGTGGGGGCCGGCCAGCAAAGCCGGGTCCACTGCACCCGGCTGGCAGGCAACAAGGCCGATAACTGGTATCTGCGTCAGTCCCCCCGGGTGCTGGAACTGCCCTTTAAGCCGGACATCCGCCGGCCGGACCGGGACAACACCATTGACGTGTACATCTCCGACGACTATATGGACGTGCTGGCGGACGGCCAGTGGGAGAACTTCTTCACTGTAAAGCCCGAGCCCTTTACCCGTGAGCAGCGCCGTGCCTGGCTAAACGGTATGAGCGGCGTGGCCCTGGGCTCCGATGCCTTCTTCCCCTTTGGGGACAACATTGAGCGAGCCCACAAGTCCGGGGTGGAGTTTATCGCCCAGCCCGGCGGGTCCATCCGTGACGATAATGTCATCGAGGTTTGCGACAAGTATGGCATTGCCATGGCCTTTACAGGCATCCGGCTGTTCCATCACTAAGCCGCTGCGGACCGGCAACAGGCCGCGAAAGGAGGGAACGCCGGTGTTTATACAACAGGACTGGCTGATGCGGCAGATTGAGATGATGGTCTCCACTGTTCTGCGGCTGGCGGGCTTGGAGCTTTCTCAGGAATCCGCCCAGGGGGAGGAGCTCCGCCAAAGCGGCTCGGACTGGCTGGAACAGGAGCTGACCAGTCTGCTGAACCAGGGCCGGCTGGGAGAGGCGGAGGATCTTCTTTTTGAGCATCTGAAGCCCGGAGACAAGGACGCGCTTGCTGCCGCGCTGGGCTTTTATCAGCAGGCCAACGCCCTGACAGACGCGGAGCTGGAAGCCCAGGACTTTACCCGGGAGGAGCTCATGGAGGGGTTGGAGCAGGCGGTCAAGCGGTACGGCCTGTGCTTTCCGGGATTGGGCCCGGCGGAGCTGTAAGAAAAACGAAGGGAGGTTGGCCCATGCGCAAGGCTATTTTCTGGGACTCGGCTATTCTGCTCCCCCGCCCGGAGGCTGCCGGGACCCTGGCCATGTGTGCCTATGGCCAGTGGAAAAACTACCTGCTGGGCACGGAGCCGGATTTTCTTCAGCAGGAGCCCTTTCTGGCCCGGTTCTTTTCCGGGGAGCTGGTCCTGCCCCCCGAGGGCCTTGGCGGGCCCCAGTTCTTCCGGGCAGCGGAGCGGACCGCCAAATTTCCCACCCTGGTGTATCTGGCCACCGGAGAGCCCTCCGCCCTGGTGCGGGCCCTGAAAGCGGGCTGGCACGGGGCCTATCTGGCAAAGCCGGGGGTTCCCCATCTGGGGGCTGACATTACCGCCCTGTCACTGGCGGAGATTGGCAGACGGCTTTTGTAAGAGCCTGTATTCATAGCAAGGAACACAAGCTCTACACTACATAGAGGAAAGAAGGTATCGGCATGGATATATTAGTCATCGGCAGCGGCGGACGGGAGCACGCCATTATCCGCAAGCTGCGGCAGAGCCCCCGGGTGGGCAGGCTCTACTGCGCCCCAGGCAACGGGGGCATTGCCCAGGACGCGGAGTGTTGCCCTGTAAACGCCATGGACAAGGCTGGTATGCTGGCTCTGGCCAAGGAAAAGGCCGTGGACCTGGTGTTTGTGGCCCCGGACG
Organism: uncultured Oscillospiraceae bacterium; assembly: GCA_910587835.1. GTDB lineage: Bacteria > Bacillota > Clostridia > Oscillospirales > Acutalibacteraceae > Acutalibacter. The sequence continues at coordinate 3,349 of CAJUNQ010000038.1, forward strand.
ACCCTTTGGGCGCAGGCATGGTGGACTATCTGGAGGAGGGAGGCTTTCTCTGCTACGGCCCCAACTGTCAGGCTGCGCAGATTGAGAGCAGCAAGGTGTTCTCCAAAAATCTCATGAAGAAATACGGCATTCCCACTGCCGGGTATGAGGTGTTCGACGACCCTGCCGCCGCGCTGGCCTACATCAAGTCCCAGAACCAATACCCTGCCGTCATCAAGGCCGACGGCCTGGCGGTGGGCAAGGGGGTGGTCATTGCCCAGAACGAGAAGGAAGCGGCGGAGGCTCTGCACAGCCTGATGGAAGACAAAATTTTTGGCGACTCCGGCAACCGGGTGGTGGTAGAGGAGTTCCTTACCGGCCCCGAGGTGACGGTGCTGGCCTTTACCGACGGCAAGGTCATGCGGCCCATGGCGGCCTCTATGGACCACAAGCGGGCTCATGACGGAGACCAGGGCCCCAACACCGGCGGCATGGGCACCATTGCCCCCACCCCCCTGTACACCGAGGAAATTGCCCAGACCTGCATGGAAAAAATCTTTATGCCCACCATGGAGGCCATGAACGCCGAGGGCCGGCCCTTCAAGGGCTGCCTGTACTTTGGACTGATGCTCACCCCCCAGGGCCCCAAGGTGATTGAGTACAACAGCCGCTTCGGCGACCCGGAGGCCCAGGTGGTGCTCCCTCTGCTGGAAACGGATTTTGCCGAGATTGTGGAGGCCACTGCCCGAGGAACGCTGGGGGATGTGGACATCCGATGGTCCAAGGAGGCCTGCGCCTGCGTCATTCTGGCCAGCGGCGGCTACCCCGGCGGGTATGAGAAGGGCAAGGCTATCACCGGCCTGGACGAAAAGGGTCAGGCTGAGGGCGTGGAGGTGATTCACGCGGGCACCCAGTACGAAAACGGCGGCTTTGCCACCAGCGGGGGCCGGGTGCTGGGCATTACCGCCAAGGCCCCTACCTTGGAGGAGGCCCTGAGCAGGGCCTACGCGGCGGCGGACCGGATTCACTTTGAGGGCTGCTTCTGCCGCAGGGACATTGGCGCCCGGGCACTGGGCCGCTGAGCCTGAAAGGAGAACCCTATGCAGGAGCTGAAATGTCCCAACTGCGGCAAGGTGTTCCAGGTAGACGAGGCGGGCTATGCCCAGATCGTCCAGCAGGTGCGGGGAGAGGAATTTGACAGAGAACTGCGCGGCCGGGAGGCCGCTTTGAAGGACCAGCACCAGAAGGACCTGAAAATGGCCCAGGCTGACAGGGAGCAGGCCCTCATCCAGGCCAGGGCCCAGAACGCCCAGGCTTTAGCTGAGAAGGACCGGCTCATCACCCAGCTTCATGAGCAGCTTAAGCAGAGCGGCACGGAGAAGGAGCTGGCAGTCACCCAGGCTGTCACCGAAAAGGACCAGGAGCGCACCGACGCTCTGTCCAAGAAGGAGGCGGAGCTGGCAGAGCGGGACAAACGTATTGCCCAGCTGGAAAGCCAGCTTAAGCAGAGCGGCACGGAGAGAACCCTGGCGGTCACCCAGGCTGAGTCGAAAAAGGACCAGGAACGCTCGGACGCGATTGCCAAGAAGGACGCGCAGCTGGCAGAACAGGAAAAGCGCATTCTGGAGCTGGAAAGCCAGCTGAAAAACAGCGGCAGTGAGAAGGAGCTGGCGGTTACACAGGCGAAAAACGCGGCCGAGCAAGCGCAAAAAGAGCAGGAGCTGGAAATCATCCGCCTAAAGGGCCGGCTCTCCAACGAGCAGTCAGAGAGTCAGCTGAAGGAGAAGGCTCTGAAAGAGCAGTATGAGGCCCAGCTGAAAGCCAAGGATGAGCAGATCGAGTATTATAAGGACTTCAAGGCCCGGCAGAGCACCAAAATGGTGGGCGAAAGCCTGGAACAGCACTGTCAGAACCAGTTTAACCAGCTGCGCATGACAGCCTTTCCCAACGCCTATTTTGAGAAGGACAACGATGCCCGCACCGGCAGCAAGGGGGATTTCATCTTTCGGGAGAGCGAGGACGGGACTGAGTTCATCTCTATTATGTTCGAGATGAAGAACGAGATGGAGGAGACCGCCACCAAGCACAGAAACGAGGATTTCTTCAAGGAGCTGGACAAGGACCGCCGGGAAAAGGGCTGCGAGTACGCGGTGCTGGTGTCTCTGCTGGAGGCGGACAATGATTTCTACAACAGCGGCATTGCAGACGTGTCCTACCGGTATGAGAAGATGTATGTGGTGCGGCCCCAGTTCTTTATCCCCATCATCACTTTGCTGCGCAACGCTGCTCGGAACTCCCTGAAATACCAGCGGGAGCTCCGGGAGGTACGGAGCCAGCAGATTGACGTGGAGAACTTTGAGGACGCCATGAACGACTTCAAGGACAAGTTCGGACGGAACTACCGGCTGGCCAGCGAGAAATTCAAAACAGCTATTGATGAGATTGACAAATCCATCCAGCACCTGCAAAAAATCAAGGACAATCTGCTGGGCTCGGAAAACAATCTGCGCCTGGCAAACCAGAAGGCGGAAGACCTGACCATCAAGCGGCTGACCAAGAACGCCCCCTCGGTGCGGGCCATGTTTGAGGAACAGCGGCAGACCCGTCTGGGGCAGGAGGAGGCTCCATGACCTGGCGGAACGTGCTTTTGACCGACTCCGGCTTCTTTGACCCCTTTGACCTGCGCAAGCCCCTTGCTCCCATTGTAGAGCGATTCAACCGCATGTTGGAAAAGCCTCTCTCCCAGGCCCGGGTTCTGTTGATCCCCGCCGCGGCCTGCGACAGCCAGGCCCGGTATCTGGCAGCGGTCCAGCGGTGGGAGCTGGAGCAGTTGGGCGTTCTGCCTGAACACATCACCATTTACGAATTGGACGGCTCTCTGGCTGAAGGGGAGGTCATGACCTACGACGTAATGTTTTTTACCGGCGGATGGGCGGAACACCTGCTGCGGCTTGTAAAAAGCACAGGGTTTGACGCTGTCATCCAACGCTTTGTGTCTGCCAACAAGGTCTATGTGGGCGTAAGTGCGGGCAGTGTGCTGGCAACGCCGAACATCATGGGCTGCTTTGGCGGCGCGGACGACCCGGAGACTGCTGCCCTTGGCCTGGTCAACGCCTATATTGACTGCCACTGCGATATGCAGCCGGATCTGGCTCCCAAGGCCTTGCCCCTCCCCCATGTGATGCTCCACTTCAACCAGGCCCTGGCAGTCAACGGCGCTGGGTATGAGCTCATCGAGGATGCCGGCGCCCGCCACACCATCGACTGGTCCAGTCCTCCTGTCGTGGGCGTCGACGTGTTCCAAATTCAACTATAGCATAAAGATATGGAAGGAGTACATTAAAATGAAAGCACCTATTACCTTTGCCATCTGCGGCTTCGGCGACCGGGGCAGCACCTATGCCTCCATGCAGGAGCTATTCCCCGGTCGGATGAAAGTGGTGGCCGTGGCGGACCTGAACCCCAGCAAGGTCAAAAAGGCCCAGGCACTCTATGACATTCCCGATGAGAACTGCTTTGCAAGCGGAGAGGAAATGCTGGCCCACGAAAAGCTGGCCGACGTGATGATCGTCTCTACCATGGACCGCCAGCATGTGGACCATGCCATTCCCGCCTTGGAGCGGGGCTATCATGTGCTGATGGAGAAGCCCATCTCCCCTGACATTAACAAGTGCCGGGAGATTCTCAAGGCCTCTGCCGCCCACCCGGACCAGCACGTGATTCTCTGCCATGTGCTGCGCTACACCCTGTTCTTCAACACCCTGAAGGACCTGATTGACAGCGGCAAAATCGGGGACATTGTCAGCATGGTCGCCACAGAGAATGTGGGATACTGGCACCAGGCCCACAGCTTTGTCCGGGGCAACTGGCGCAACTCCAATGAGACCAGCCCCATGATTTTGCAGAAGTCCTGCCATGACATGGACATTCTCACCTGGCTTATGGGCAAAAAGTGCAAGTCTGTCTCCTCGGTGGGTGGGCTGCGGCTGTTCCGGGAGGAGTGCGCCCCCGAGGGCTCCGCCGCCCGGTGCCTGGACTGCAAGGTGAAGGACAGCTGCCTGTTTGACGCGGAAAAAATCTACCTCACCAGCGAGAAGACCGGCCTGCTGAAGGGCAGCAGCTGGATCAGCTCTGTGCTCAGCGTGGAGAACACCCCCGAGTCCACCTACGAGGCTCTGCGCACCGGCCCCTACGGCCGCTGTGTCTACCACTGCGACAACAATGTGGTGGACCATCAGCAGACCAACCTGCTTATGGAGGACGGCAGCACCATCCACTTCACCATGTGCGCCTTTACCGAGGACTGCTACCGGACCTTCCGGGCCATGGGCACCCTGGGAGAGATTGAGGCGGACATGAAGACCAATACCATCCGTCTGCGGGAGTTCGGCAAGGCGGAGGAGGTGGTGGACCTGAAGGCCATGAGCGGCGACCTGAAGGGCCACGGCGGCGGCGACAGCGGCATTATCTCTGACCTGCTGGACATGCTCCTGGAGGACGCGCCCCCCACCCAGCGGACTACCACCCTGAAGAACTCCATGGAGAGCCACTACATCGCCCTGGCCGCAGAGGAGTCCCGGCTGGCGGAAGGGCTTTCCATCAATCTGGAAGAATTCCGGAACAAATAATGCTGCTATTCGGCTGAGCCGCCCGGCTGGTTTAAAACGATAAGCCTGTTGAAAGTCACAGAAAAAATAGTACCGCTCTCTCTGTCCAGTGGGGACAGAGAGGGCGGTATTTTGAATAAGCTGTATCGCAGGAGTTAAAGCGCACCGGATGATCGGACTTCCCCCAAAATGCGGCTCCTCCATCCAGTCGGGATAGAAAGGGACGCGCTTTTTATTATGCCACCATTCTGTTCTATAAAGTATGGTGGCGGGTCTTGAGTACACTGGCTGATTGGATTCCAAAAAAGCGGCCCCCTCTGTCCAGCTGGGACAGAGAGGGCCGTATTCATATTACAGGAGGGTTATAATCAGAGATTAGTACATGCCGCCCATGTCGGGAGCCGGGGCCGCAGGAGGCGTGGGCTCCTTGATGTCGGCAACCAGGGACTCAGTGGTGAGAATGGTGGCCGCCACAGAGGACGCGTTCTGCAGAGCGGAGCGGGTGACCTTGGTGGGGTCCACAATGCCCGCCTCAATCATGTCCTGGAACTCGCCGGTAAGGGCGTTGTAGCCCTGGCCCACCTTGTGGTCCCGCTTGAGCTGCTCCACAATCACAGAGCCCTCAATGCCAGCGTTGGCAGCAATCTGGCGCACAGGCTCCTCAAGGGCCTTGAGCACAATGGCTGCGCCGGTCTTCTCATCGCCCTCGGCAGAGTCCACATAGGCCTTTACAGCGGGGATGGCGTCGATCAGGGCAGTGCCGCCGCCGGCCACAATGCCCTCCTCCACAGCCGCCTTGGTCGCGGCCAGAGCGTCCTCAATGCGCAGCTTCTTCTCCTTCATCTCAATCTCAGTGGCAGCGCCCACCTTGATGACCGCCACGCCGCCGGCCAGCTTGGCCAGACGCTCCTGCAGCTTCTCCTTGTCGAACTCGCTGCTGGTGGTCTCAATCTGAGAGCGGATCTGCCCCACCCGGGCCTTGATGGCATCGCTGTCCCCAGCGCCGTCCACAATAATGGTGTTCTCCTTGTCCACCTTCACCTGGCGGGCGCGGCCCAGCAGGTCGATGGTGGTCTCCTTCAGGTCAAGGCCCACCTCCTCAGAGATGACCTGGCCGCCGGTAAGGGTGGCAATGTCCACCAGCATCTCCTTGCGGCGGTCGCCAAAGCCGGGAGCCTTGACAGCCACGCACACAAAGGTGCCCCGCAGGCGGTTGAGGATCAGGGTGGTAAGGGCCTCGCCCTCAATGTCCTCAGCAATGATCAGCAGCTTTTTGCCGCTCTGGACAATCTGCTCCAGCAGGGGGAGAATCTCCTGGATGTTGGAGATCTTCTTGTCGGTAATCAAGATATAGGGGTCATCCAGCTCGGCCACCATCTTGTCGGTGTCAGTGGCCATGTAAGGGGTGACATAGCCCCGGTCGAACATCATGCCCTCAACCACCTCGCTGTAGGTCTCGGCGGTCTTGCTCTCCTCCACGGTAATGACCCCGTCGGAGGTGACCTTCTCCATAGCGTTGGCAATCAGCTGGCCAATCTCGTCGCTGCTAGAAGAGACGGCGGCTACCCGGGCAATGTCCTTGGTGCCGCTGACCTTCTGGCTGTTCTTCACAATGGCCTCCACGGCAGCGTCGGTGGCCTTCTGCACGCCCTTGCGCAGCACCATGGGGTTGGCCCCAGCGGTGACGTTCTTCATGCCCTCCCGCACCAGAGCCTGGGCCAGCAGGGTGGCGGTGGTGGTGCCGTCGCCGGCCACATCGTTGGTCTTGGTAGCGACCTCCTTCACCAGCTGTGCGCCCATGTTCTCATAGGCGTCTTCCAGCTCCACCTCTTTGGCAATGGTCACGCCATCGTTGGTGATCAAGGGCGCGCCGAACTTCTTATCCAGCACCACATTGCGGCCCTTGGGGCCCAGGGTAATTTTCACCGTGTCGGCCAGCTGGTTGACGCCATTGAGAAGCGCCTTGCGGGCCTCCTCGCCATATACGATCTTCTTAGCCATACTCGCATCCAATCCTTTCTTATTTTCAGTTTATCGCTTTTTTACTCAACCACAGCCAGAATGTCGGACTGCTTGACAATGGTGTACTCCTCGCCGTCAATCTTCACCTCAGTGCCGCTGTACTTGGCGGAGATGACCCGGTCGCCCTCCTTGAGGTACATTTTCACCTCTTTGCCGTCAATCTCGCCGCCGGGGCCCACTGCCACCACACGGGCGATCTGGGGCTTCTCCTGGCTCTTGGCAGCCAGCACAATGCCGCTTTTCGTGGTCTCTTCCGCGTCCTCAGTCTTGATCAGGACCCTGTCCAGCAAGGGCTTTACCTTCATACAAACACCTTTTGGCCCGAATATAGTAGAGGGGCCTTTCCTTTCTCCCGGCATTCCGCCGCCGGGGGGCGATATCCGCCGGAGGCCGGCGGGATAGAGATAACAGACGGATCAGTTTAGCACTCTCATCTCTCAAGTGCTAAACCTATTGTAGTCTCATGGTCAGTAAAAGTCAAGAGCCTTTTTGGGTTTTTTTGACTTTTAACAATTCCGTCACATTTTCCGCCTCTCTCCCCCTGTTTTCCGTCACAGGGACACAGCGGGAGCAAATTCGGCCCGGCGCGCAAAAAGTGCTTGCAATTTCTGCGGTTTTGTGCTATCATACCTCTAGTACGATATTGGGTAAGGAGGTGTTACGCTTGCCGAACATCAAGTCCGCCAAAAAGCGGGTAAAGGTCATCGCCACCAAGACCATGCAGAACCGCGCCGTCAACTCTCAGCTGAAGACCCAGATCAAAAAGGCCAACGCAGCCATTGAGAACAACGCCGGCGACAAAGCCGTTGTGGTCCGGGCCGCTATGAAGAAGATCGATCAGGCCGCAGCCAAGGGCATCATCCACAAGAACAATGCTGCCCACAAAAAGGCCGCTCTGGATAAGAAGCTGAACGCCAGCGCCTGAGCGTTGGGCTTTCAGTGACATGAGATTGGGAGGAATACTGCCTCCGCGCGAAGGCTTGGGCCCGGTTGGGCTCTGGCCTTTTATCTTTTGTGTCTCAATCCCAAATAATGGCTTGACTTTTGGCCTGATATTGGTTATTATAAATATAGTTTAACTTTTGGAGGTGTCCACCTATGAAAAAGGGAACCAAGCTCACTCTGTTGATCGGACTGATCACCGCCATTGCAGCTGTGGCCGCTTCAGTAACGGCTCTGCTGCTGTATCTGGACCACAAACGGGACGAGGAGGAGCTGGAGCACTATTTGGACTGCTCCATTCAATAAAGCTTCGGGCCCACAGGTTCTCTCCATATGGCCCTGCTTTCGGGCAGGTCCGGCTTTGAGAACACCCTCCTCCCGTCCCCACGACAGGAGGAAATAGAATGCTGGATCAAACCGGTTTTGACCTTTGGGCAGACGGCTATGACCAAGCCGTTGGCCTTGCTGACGAAAACAACGCGTACCCCTTTGCCGGGTACAAGCAGGTGCTGGGGCACATTTACCGGCAGATTATGTCCCAGGGCCCTTGTGCTGTGCTGGACCTGGGCTTTGGCACGGCTGCGCTCACCGCCCGGCTGTATGAGCAGGGCTGCGAAATATGGGGCATGGACTTCTCCCCCAAAATGCGGAAGACAGCCCAGGCGAAAATGCCTCATGCCCATCTTTTTGCAGGGGACTTTACCACCGGCCTGCCCGCCTCTTTAAAGGAGCGCCGGTATTCTTTTATTGTGTCCACCTATGCCCTGCACCACCTTCGCGACCAGGAGAAGCCTCTCTTGATCCGGGAGCTTCTGCCCTTGCTGGCCCCTGGCGGGCAGCTGCTCATTGGCGACGTGGCCTTTGCCACCCGCCGGGAGCTGGAAGACTGCCGTGCTCAGGCTGGGGCGGACTGGGACGGGGACGAGTTCTACTTTGTGTATGAGGAGCTGCGCCCGCTTTTTCCGGGCATGACCTTTGAGCCTTTCTCTCACTGTGCCGGTGTGCTGACGCTTGAGGCGTGAGCCGGGCCCGTCTGCTTTTCCCAACCGAGGTAAAGGGGCCGTGCGCTTTTGCGCGACGTTTCAGCCTCCCTTTCTCGTTCTTTGGACAGTGGGAGGCTCTACACGGCAATACCGGGTCAACGAAACCGTCTGCCCTTTCACGAGTGTTGGCAGCCAGCCTTTACTCTATGCTGTAAGCTTTTATGTTATACCGAAAACGCCCCGCGGTGTCTGCCGCGAGGCGTTTTGTTATGCCTTGTCTCTGGGCTTTGCCAGCAGCGCTGCCAGGTAGCCGAAGAATACCGCTGCCGTGGTGCCCGCCGCGCCGGCAGTCAGCCCACCGGTGAACACCCCCAGAAAGCCCTGCTCTACCACAGCCTTGCGCACCCCCTCAGAGAGGGCCCAGCCAAAGCCGCACAGGGGCACAGTGGCCCCAGCTCCCGCGTAGTCCACCAGGGGGCCGTAAAGGCCCAGTCCCCCCAGCAGTACGCCCATTGTCACAAAGGTCACCATAATGCGGGCAGGGGTCAGCTTGGTCAGGTCGATGAGCAGCTGGCCGATGAGGCAGATGGTCCCGCCCACCCAAAAGGCATTGAAATACTCCATGAAAAATACCTCCTTTGCCGGTAGTTTGCCCGCCGGAAAAGAAGGTATTCTCATTTTACAGCATTTCTGCCAGCCGGCCGATATTCTCCACGGTCAGGTCCGGCTTGGTTTCGCTGGACGCCAGCATCTCCGGGGTGGTCTCGCCGCTCATCACCAGAATGGACAGAACCTCTGTCCCCGCCGCCACGGCAATATCCGTGTACAGACGGTCCCCTACCACCGCCATTTCTTGGGGCTGACACCCGGTGTGCTTCAGCATATAGCGCAGAGTGTGAGGAGAGGGCTTGCCAAAGAACTCGCACTGCACCCCAGTGGAGGCCTTCACCAGCGCCGCGATGGACCCGCAGTCGGGAATAAAGCCCCCCTCCACCGGGCAGTTCCAGTCCGGGTTGACCCCGTATACCGGGGCCCCGGCCCGAATGAAATCGCAGGCCAGCCGCAGCTTTTCATAGGTGAGGCTGGTGTCAAAGCCCAGCACCACATAGTCCGGCGCAGTGTCGGAGAGAGGCAGGCCCGCCGCCTGAAAATCCTCCACAAGGGGGGGAGTGCCCACCACATAGGCGGACTGGCCTGGGCGGTTTTCCCTGAGCCAATCCAGAATGACCCCGTTGGAGATAAGCATCTTCTCCGGCGGCACCTCGATCCCCATTTTTTGAAGCTTTTGCAGGTAGGCCTCCCGGTTTTTCGAGCTGTTATTGGTAAAAAAGCAGAAATCCCGACCCGTCTCCTTCACACGGCGGAGGAAGTCCCGGGTATAGGGAAACAGCCGGTCCCCCAGATAGATGGTGCCGTCCATGTCCAGCACAAACATTTTCACGTCCGATAGCTTTCCCATGCTCTCCCCCTTACTCCACTGTCACAGACTTGGCCAGGTTCCGGGGCTTGTCGATGTCGCAGCCCTTCATGCCCGCCGCGTAATAGGCGAACAGCTGCAGGGGCAGAATGCTCATGCTGGGCAGCATGAAGTCCAGGGTCGCCGGCACGCAGAACTGGCAGTCGGTCTCCTGGGCCAGCCTCTCCCGCAGGTCCTCTGTGGTAATGCCCAGCACCACCGCGCCCCGGGCCTTTACCTCCCGGATGTTGGACATCATTTTGTCGAACAGCCGGCGGCAGGTGCAGATAGCCACCACCAGAGTCCCCTCCTCAATGAGGGAGATGGGGCCGTGCTTCAGCTCTCCGGCTGTGTAGGCCTCTGAGTGAATATAGGAGATCTCCTTGAGCTTCAGCGAGGCCTCCAGCGAGGCGGCGTAGTCCACGTTGCGGCCAATAAAATAGATATCCTTTGCGTTGAAATACTGTGAGGCGAAATACTGGATGGTCTCCTTGTGGGAAAGGCACTGCTCCGCCTGGTCCGGCAGGGCTTCCAACGCCTTGAGAGAGGCTTTCAGCTCCTGGGGCGGCAGGGCTTCCAGCTCCTGGGCCATATAGAGGGCGATGAGGTAGACCACCGCCAGCTGAGTGCTGTAGGCCTTGGTGGAGGCCACGGCAATCTCCGGCCCGGCCCAGGTGTATAGCACGTCGTCCGCCTCGTTGGCAATGGTGCTGCCCACCACGTTGACAATCGCCAAGGTACGGGCTCCCTGGCGTTTGGCCTCCCGCAGGGCTGCCAGAGTGTCCGCTGTCTCGCCGGACTGGCTGATGATGATGACCAGGCTCCGCTCATCCATCACCGGGTCCCGGTAGCGGAACTCCGAGGCCACGTCCGTCTCAATGGGCAGGCGCAGGAGCTTTTCAAAGGCGTACTTGGCCACAGCCCCCACATGGTAAGAGGTGCCGCAGGCCACAATATACACCCGGCTCAGTCCCTCAATCTGCTCCCGGGTCAGGCTGATGCCGTCCAGGCTTACCCGCCCGTCACGGATACGGGGGGAGATGGTTTTGCGCAGGGCCTCAGGCTGCTCGAAAATCTCCTTGAGCATAAAGTGCTCATAGCCAGACTTCTCCGCCGCGGCCACATCCCATTCCACCTGCTCCGGGGTCTTCTCAATGGGTTCCAGGTCCCGGTCGTAAAAGCGGACGCCGTCCTGCTCCAACACAGCGATCTCCTGGTCGTTGAGCCGGCAGATAGTGCGGGTATGGCTCAGAACAGCAGTCACATCCGAGGCAATGAAGTTTTCGCCCTGGCCCAGGCCCACAATCAGGGGGCTGTCCTTGCGCACGGCAAAAACCTTCTCCGGGCAGTGGGCGCAAATGACCCCCAGGGCATAGCTGCCCTCTACCCGCTGAATCGCCTGGCGGATGGCGTCCAGCACATCCCCCTGGTAGTAGTATTCCAGCAACTGAGCCACCACCTCTGTGTCCGTATCTGAGGCAAAGGCCACGCCCCGGCGTTTCAGGTGGTTTTTCAGCTCCAGATAGTTCTCTATAATACCGTTATGCACCACCGCGAACAGACCCCCGTCGCTGACCTGGGGGTGGGAGTTCACGTCGGAGGGCGCGCCGTGGGTGGCCCAGCGGGTGTGGCCGATGCCCACTCTGCCGGGCAGGTCCTCTCCCTCATGAAGGATGCCCTCCAACACGGAGAGCCGCCCCTTTGACTTGACCACCTGCACCCCGCTGCCGGTATACACCGCCACGCCCGCCGAGTCATAGCCCCGGTATTCCAGACGCTTCAGGCCTTCCAGCAGCACAGGCGCGGCCTGTTCCTCCCCAATATATCCTACGATCCCGCACATATGAACGCCTCCCTTTCTGTTCCTGATTTCACAGCCCCGGCCTCCCCGGGTCAGCCCTTGCGGTACATGATATCCTCCCGGGAGGGCCCGTTGGAGACCATAGTCACAGGCACGCCCAGGTGCTTTTCCGCAAACTCCACATACCGCCGGGCGTTCTCCGGCAGGTCCTCATATTTCCGGATGCCCCGGATGTCGCACTTCCACCCGGGCAGCGCCTCGAGCACCGGCTTGCACCTTTTCAGCTGGGCAGTGGGCGGGAAGGAGTCGATCCGCTTGCCGTCCAGCTCATAGGCCACGCACACGGGGATTTCATCCAGATAGCCCAGAGCGTCCATCACGGTAAAGGCCACGTCTGTGGCCCCCTGGACCATGCAGCCGTATCTTGCCGCCACCAGGTCCAGCCAGCCCACCTGCCGGGGACGGCCGGTGGTGGCTCCGTACTCGCCCTTGTCGCCCCCGTGCTGGCGCAGGGCCTCCGCCTCCTCGCCGAAAATCTCCGACACGAATTCTCCCGCGCCCACCGCGCTGGAATAGGCCTTTACCACTGCCACAATCTGCCCGATAGCATAAGGGGGAATGCCTCCCGCCCCCACCGCGCCGTACCCTGCCAGAGGAGAGGATGAGGTGGTCATGGGATAAATGCCCATGTCCGGGTCCCGCAGAGAGCCCAGCTGGCCCTCCAACAGAATGGTCTTGCCCTCCTTCACCGCATTATACAGCAAGGTGGTGGTGTCGGTAATATAGGGGTCCAGCATTTCTCTGTACTCCATCAGCTGGCGGTAGATTTCCTCCCGGTCCAGGGGCTTCTGGTGGTACAGCTGGGTATACAGCACGTTCTTCAGCCCCAGCACATGGTCGATGCGCTCCATAATGGCGTCCTTATCGTCATACAGGTCGCTGAGCTGAAAGCCGATTTTCGCGTATTTGTCTGAATAAAAGGGGGCAATGCCCGACTTGGTGGAGCCAAAGGCCTTGTCGGCCAGGCGGGCCTCCTCCAGGCCGTCCAGCTCCTTGTGGTAGGGCATGAGCACCTGACAGCGGTCTGAAATCAGAATTTTGGGGGTGGGCACGCCGCCCTCCTCAATGTACTTCAGCTCGCTGATGAAATTTTCCGGCGACAGGGCCACGCCGTTGCCGATGATGTTGGTGATGTGCTGGCGGAACACCCCGGAGGGCAGCTGATGCAGGGCAAAGCGGCCATACTCGTTGATAATGGTGTGGCCGGCGTTGCATCCCCCCTGAAAGCGGATGACAATATCAGAGTTCTCGGCCATGGTGTCGGTGATCTTTCCCTTACCCTCATCGCCCCAGCAGGCGCCCACGATTGCTTTAACCATTTTTCTCCTTGCCTTTCTGAAAATGAAATATATTTTATCTGGATGAATTTATTATACTATCCATACACTGAGAGGAGCCTAACGGCTCGAGGCAGCGCCCAGCTCCCAAAAGCCGACTAAAGGCGGAAATGGGGTCAAGGGGCCTCCGGCCCCTTGCGGGTCCAGGGCAGAGCCCTGGTGGGGCTTGGGGCAACGCCCCACGGCCTTGCCGGAGGCGGCGACCTGTGCCGCCGTAGGCTTTTTACTACCAATGCCCTTTATCGCCATTTCCCTGCGGGAAATGGCGATATTTGCGCTCGCTTGTCTGACGACGGTTTTGGCGCTGGCGCGCAAGGCCGCGGGGCTTCGCCCCACACCCCACCAGGGTGGACCCTTCAAAAACTTTTCTCTTGGCTCGCCGTTAGGTTTCTCGAGTTATGCCCAGGTACAGCAGGCCATTCTCCTCTTTCTCCACCTGAAAGCCCGCCGCTTTATGGATTTTCAGCGCCGCCTCCCGGCTGGGCTCAAAGCAGTTGGTGACCTTCTTGGCCCCCAGCTTACCAAAGGCGCAGTCCAGCAGCAGGCGGATGCCCTCTTTCGAGTATCCCTTCCCTCTTTGGGCGCTGTGCAGCACAATGCCCATCTCATACACGCCTGGGCCCTCGGTCTCATAGAGACTTACCTCGCCCAGGAACTCTCCGGTCTCCGTCTCCCGCAGATAGGCGTAGAAGCGCTGGGGCTCCGCCCCTATCCAGCGGGCATACCAGCCGGAATGAGCCTCCACCGGAAAGTCTATGCAGCCGGTGTCGTTATGATACCCGTCGAAGCCCAGCTCATAACCCTTGTTATAGCTCATGGTAGCCGGGTCGCCCAGCAGGCCCTGCCGGAACCACAGGTCCTCCGGCTTTGGCACATACAGCTCTATTTTGCTCATACAGAAACCTCCTCAGCCGGTGTCTCATCATCTTTATATTTCTCCAGCAGGGGCCGGATAACCTCTGCCAAAAACTCTCGCGTCTGCTCTGGGGCACGGCCCACATACTTCTCCGGCTTGAGGATATCCCGCAGTTCCTCCATGCTCACCCCGAACAGGGGATCATTGGCAATGCGCTCTAACAGATCATTCTCTCCTCCCTGCTCCTTCACCACTTTGGCCGCAGCCATGGAATGGACCCGGATAGCCTCGTGGAGCTGCTGGCGGTCGCCGCCCCGCTTGACAGCATCCATCATGATATTCTCCGTAGCCATAAAGGGCAGCTCTTTCAAAAGCCGCTGCTCGATCACCATGGGATATACCACCAGGCCGTCCGCCACATTGGCGTACAGGTTCAGAATGCCGTCTACCGCCAAAAAGCCCTCGGCCACGCTCAGCCGCTTGTTGGCCGAGTCGTCCAGAGTCCGCTCAAACCACTGGGCGGCAGCGGTGAGGGCCGGGTTCAGGGCGTCGCTCATCACATACCGGGCCAGAGAGGCCATGCGCTCGGTGCGCATGGGATTGCGCTTGTAGGCCATGGCGCTGGAGCCAATCTGCCCCTTCTCAAAGGGCTCCTCCACCTCCTTGAGATGCTGCAGAAGACGGATGTCGTTACTGAACTTGGCCGCGCTCTGGGCAATGCCCGAGAGGATGTTCAGCATCTGGCTGTCCAGCTTGCGGGAGTAGGTCTGCCCCGACACAGGGAAGACCTGCTGATAGCCCAGCTTCTGGGCAATGCGCCGGTCCAGCTCCTTCACCTTCTCATGGTCCCCCTCAAACAGCTCCAAAAAGCTGGCCTGGGTGCCGGTGGTACCCTTGCAGCCCAGCAGCTTTGCCTTTGAGAGCTGATACTCCACGTCCTCCAGGTCCATCAGCAGCTCCTGCATCCACAAAGAGGCCCGCTTGCCCACTGTGGTGGGTTGGGCCGGCTGAAAGTGAGTGAAGGCCAGCGTGGGCAGCCCCGCGTATTCCTCCGCGAACCTGGCCAGCACCCGCAGCACGTTCACCAGCTTGCCCCGAATGAGCCGCAGGGCCTCGGTCATAATGATGATGTCCGTGTTGTCGCCCACATAGCATGAGGTGGCCCCCAGGTGGATGATGCCCGCCGCTTTGGGACACTGCTGTCCATAGGCGTACACATGGCTCATCACGTCGTGGCGGACCTCCTTCTCCCGGGCCTCGGCCACTTCATAATTGATATCCTCCCCGTGGGCCTTCAGCTCGTCCACCTGCTCCTGGGTGACAGGCAGGCCCAGCTCGTGCTCTGCTTCGGCCAGGGCAATCCACAGCCGCCGCCAGGTGCGGAATTTCATATCCGGCGAAAAAAGGTATTTCATCTCTCTGCCCGCGTACCGGGCGGACAGGGGGGACTCGTAGACGTCTCTGCTGTTCATTGGCAGGTCGCTCCTTCCGGCTCATGATATTTTTGAGCTTGCCGTGTCTGGTGTTAAGGCAAAGCCAGGGACGCGGGGCAGAATAAGCATGGCTTCCCCATGAAAGCGGCAGAAAAGCTACAGCTGTTAGCCGCTGGCAACGCTTTCTGGCTTCCGTTCCCTCTTTTCCAACAGACCGGCATACGGGTTCTCACACCCGCGCACACAAGCTTATTTTACTCGATAGCCCCGCTGATGTCAAGGAAATTTATACCAGCAGCCATCCCTTTCTGCAATTTCCTTCTGTCAGTTTTGTAAATTTTTTTGATTTTTTATTTTCACCCCTTGCAATATCGCGGGTTTTATGGTAATATAGCCCCTGTAATTTGCAGGAAGAAAACAACAAACTTGCATTTTGGAGGGAAAAGCTATGTCTTATGTATCCGCCCAGCTGGAGCTTCTCAAGCAGAAGAACACCCATGAGCCGGAGTTTCTGCAGGCTGCCCAGGAGGTCCTCGCCTCTCTCGAGCCTGTCATCAACGCAAACCCCAAATATGAGCAGGCCGGCATTTTGGAGCGCATCACAGAGCCGGAGCGGCAGCTGATCTTCCGGGTGCCCTGGGTCGACGACCAGGGCAAGGTCCAGGTGAACCGGGGCTTCCGGGTCCAGTTCAACTCCGCCATCGGCCCCTACAAGGGCGGCCTGCGGCTGCACCCCTCGGTGAACCTCTCGGTAATCAAGTTCCTGGGTTTTGAGCAGATCTTCAAAAACAGCCTTACCGGCCTGCCCATCGGCGGCGGCAAGGGCGGCAGCGATTTTGACCCCAAAGGCAAGTCTGACCGGGAGGTCATGGCTTTCTGCCAGAGCTTTATGACGGAGCTCTTCCGCCATATCGGCGCCGACACCGATGTGCCCGCCGGAGACATCGGCACCGGGGCCCGGGAGATC
Organism: uncultured Oscillospiraceae bacterium; assembly: GCA_910587835.1. Classification (GTDB taxonomy): domain Bacteria; phylum Bacillota; class Clostridia; order Oscillospirales; family Acutalibacteraceae; genus Acutalibacter. Next base: position 19,792 of record CAJUNQ010000038.1, read on the forward strand.
GGCTACCTGTTCGGCCAGTACAAGCGGCTGAAGAACAGCTTTGAGGGAGTGCTCACCGGCAAGGGCCTCACCTATGGGGGCTCGCTGGCCCGCACCGAGGCCACGGGCTTTGGCCTGCTGTACTTCACCAACGCCATGCTGAAGAAGAGCGGCCATGAGCTGGCCGGCAAAACCGTGGTCATCTCCGGTGCGGGCAATGTGGCCATTTATGCCGCTCAGAAAGCCTATGAGCTGGGCGCAAAGCCGGTTACCATGTCCGACTCCACCGGCTGGGTTTATGACCCGGATGGCATTGACCTTGCGGCTGTCAAGGAGATCAAGGAGGTCAACCGCCAGCGTCTGACCGAATATAAGAAGTATCGCCCGGGCGCCGAATATCACGAGGGCAAGGGCGTCTGGTCTGTCAAGTGCGACGTGGCCCTGCCCTGCGCCACCCAGAATGAGCTGAACGCCGACGACGCCAAGCAGCTGATTGCCAATGGAGTTATCGCTGTGGCCGAGGGCGCAAACATGCCCACCACCCTGGAGGCCACCCAGCTGCTGCAGCAGGCCGGGGTGCTGTTCGGGCCCGGCAAGGCGGCAAACGCTGGCGGCGTGGCTACTTCCGCCTTGGAGATGAGCCAGAACAGCCAGCGTCTCTCCTGGACCTTTGAAGAGGTGGATGCGAAGCTGAAGGGCATTATGGAGAACATTTTTGCCAATGCCGACGCAGCCGCCGAGCAGTATGGCCACGCCAAAAACTATGTGATGGGCGCAAACATCGCCGGCTTTGTCAAGGTCGCTGACGCCATGATTGCCCAGGGCGTGGTATAATGTGTTCTGCCGAACACAAGGAGAAGCCCTGAAGCGCGAAACGCTTCTCTTTTGCTGCGCATGACTTGGCGATGCCAAGTCACAGCACCGGACTTCTCCATAAGGATTTATGGTATAATAGGCTCTGACCAGCGTCAACCTGCGCCAAATAGATTGACGGCATTACCGTAACAATAACGCCTCCTGTTTATAATGGAGAGGCCTGTCCCCTGGGGCGGGCCTCTCCCCTTTTTTTGACTGTCCCGGCCTTTGTCGGGCGGCTTTACATAGATTTTACACGATTCCGATAACAAATTTGATATGCGCCTGTTATCCTTTTCCCGTAAGGGTACCATATGAGGGAAAGGAGCAAAATCATGGATATTTTTGACGGTTTGAGCATGCTGGGCGGGCTATCGCTGTTTCTGTTCGGCATGAGCATTATGGGGCAGGCCCTGGAACGCCGGGCCGGAGGCAGGCTGCGGGACATTCTGGGGCGGCTTACCACAGGCCGAACCGCCGGGCTGCTTACAGGCCTGGGGGTTACGGCGGTGATACAGAGCTCCTCGGCGGCAACAGTCATGGTGGTGGGCTTTGTCAACTCCGGCCTGATGACGCTGAAGCAGGCCATCCATGTCATTATGGGGGCGAACATCGGCACCACGGTCACTGCCTGGGTGCTGAGCCTGGCGGGAATCGAGAGCAGCCATCTCCTGGTCCAGCTGCTGAAGCCCTCTTCCTTCACCCCCATTTTGGCAGCGATTGGCATTGTGTGCTATCTGTTCTGCAAAAGCGCCGCCAAAAAGGACACCGGCGCCATTCTGCTGGGCTTTGCCACCCTCATGTTCGGCATGGAGGCCATGTCGGGGGCAGTGGCAGGGCTCAGCCAGGTCCCTGCGTTCCGGGAACTGTTCCTGCTGTTCCAGAACCCGGTGCTGGGGGTGCTGGCCGGGGCCCTGCTCACAGCGGTCATCCAGTCCAGCTCCGCATCGGTGGGCATTCTGCAGGCCCTGGCCGTTACCGGGCAGGTGACCTATGGCGCGGCCATCCCCATTATTATGGGGCAGAACATCGGCACCTGTGTGACAGCCATGCTCTCTGCCGTGGGGGCCAACAAAAACGCCAGACGGGCGGCTATGGTGCATCTGTCCTTCAATGTGATTGGCACAGGGATGTGGCTCACAGTGTTCTGCCTGGTAAAGGCCCTTTTCTCCCCTGCTCTGCTGGATGAGCCCATCTCTCTGTTCGGCATCGCCGCCGCCCACTCGGTGTTCAACCTGCTGTGCACTCTGCTGATGCTGCCCCTCTCCGGCATGCTGGAACGGCTGGTCATCCGGCTGATTCCGGACGGGGAGAAGGCCGAGGCTGTGGCCGAGCTGGACGAGCGGCTGCTGGCCACTCCCTCCATTGCCCTTGAACGCTGCCGCGAGGTGGCCGTGGACCTGGCGGAGACCGCCGCCGAAGCCCTGCGCGAGGGCCTCACTGCCTTTGACGACAGCTCGCCTGCCCTGGCGGAGTCCATTGAGGAGAGGGAGGAGCGCACCGACCGCTTTGAGGACATTCTCGGCACCTATCTGGTACGGCTGAGCTCTCAGCCGGTAAGCGAGGCCGACAGCATGGAGGCGGCCAAGCTGCTGAAAATCATCGGCGACTGGGAGCGTATTGCCGACCATGGGGTAAGCCTGCTGCGCTCCGCCCAGGAGCTGCGGAGCAAGGGCATTGCCTTTACCCCAGAGGCCCGGGCAGGATATCAGGTGATTGCCGCCGCGGTCAACGAAATTCTGGACCACAGTCTCACCGCCTTTGTCCGCAACGACAGGGAGGCTGCTATGCGGGTAGAGCCTTTGGAGCAGGTGATCGATATTCTCAAGGAGAGCCTGCGCACCGGCCATATCCGCCGGCTGCAGGAGGGAACCTGCTCTATTGGCGCGGGCTTTGTGTGGTCAGACCTGCTCACCGACCTGGGGCGCACAGCAGACCACTGCTCCAATATTGCGGGCTGCGTTCTGGACATGGAAGAGCACAGCATGAACCTGCACCAGTCCCTCCGGGCATTCCGGGAGGACAGCCCGGAGTTCCGGGAGAGCTATCAGGGGTATCTGAAAAAATATGCGGCCCCGGTCTCGTAAAAAAGCCCGGCTTGGTGTATAATCAGGCTATCAAAGGATAGAGGAGGAGCCAGGATGATTTATTGTGTGGAGGACGACGGCAGCATCCGGGACCTGATGCTCTACACCCTGAACGCCTCCGGCTTTCAGGCCCGGGGCTTTGAGGATGGGGCGGCCTTCTGGCAGGCGATAAAGGACCAGGAGCCGGAGCTGGTGCTTCTGGACATTATGCTGCCGGGGGAGGACGGCATTTCCATATTGAAAAAGCTGCGCTCCGGCAGCGCAGCCCGGAATGTCCCTGTGATTATGACCACGGCCAAGGGCACGGAATATGACAAGGTGGCCGGGCTGGACCTGGGGGCGGACGACTACCTGGCCAAGCCCTTTGGCATGATGGAGATGGTGTCAAGGGTGCGGGCCGTGCTGCGCAGGGCAGGCCCCAAGGAGACCGGCGCGCTGCGCTGGGGCGGGATGGAGCTGAACCCTATGACCCACACGGTTCTTGCCAACGGGCAGCAGGTCAGCCTCACCCTGAAGGAGTATGAGCTGCTCCATGTCTTTTTGCAAAGCCCCGGCCAGGTCTTCACCCGGGGCCAGCTGCTGGACCGGGTATGGGGCACCGATTATCTGGGGGAGACCCGCACCGTGGATGTACACATCGGCACCCTGCGCACCAAGCTGGGGGCCTGCGGCGGCAGCATCCAGACCGTTCGCGGCGTGGGCTACCGGATGGAGGGCAGTCATGACAAAACGAATTTTTAGGACGATTCTGTTAGTGGCTGCAGGCGTGTTTGCCGCCAGCGCCCTGCTGTTTCTGTCTGTACTGTACGACTATTTCTCCGCCCTGCAGCAGAACCAGCTGAGAATACAGACCGACCTGGCCGCCCGGGGGGTGGAGACCGGGGGACTGGAATATCTGAATGGGCTGGAAGCGGAGCAGTACCGGGTCACCTGGATTGACGCCGGCGGCGGCGTGCTGTACGACAGCCGGTCCAGCGCCGGGGAAATGGAGAACCATCTCGCCCGGGAGGAGGTGCGGGAGGCTTTGGAACAGGGTCAGGGCGCCAGCGTCCGGGCCTCCGCCACCCTGACGGAAAAGTATCTGTACAGCGCCCGGCTTCTGCCAGACGGCACTGTGCTGCGGCTGTCTGTCGCCCAAAGCTCCCTGCTGGTGCTGACCCTGGGCATGGCCCAGCCTGCCGCTGCCATCGGCCTCATTGCGCTGGTTCTTTCCTCAGTGCTGGCTCTGCGCCTGGCGAAAAGCATTGTCCGCCCCCTGAACCGCCTGGACCTGGACCGCCCCATGGAGGGCTGGGGCTATGAGGAGCTCTCTCCCCTGCTGCGCCGCATCAACAGCCAGCAGCGGCAGCTGAAGGCCCAGAAGGACGCTCTGGAGGAAAAGCAGCAGGAGCTGGAAAGGGCGGAGCAAATCCGCCGGGAGTTCACGGCCAATGTCTCTCACGAGCTGAAGACCCCCCTGCACGCCATCTCCGGCTATGCCGAGCTGCTGCACACAGGCATGGCCGGACCAGAGAACGCGGCCCCCTTTGCCGGCAAAATCTACACCGAGGCCCAGCGTCTGGTGCGGCTGGTAGAGGACATCATCAGCCTGTCCCATCTGGACGGAGGCGCACAGGAGCTGCGCCCTGAGGCTGTCGACCTGTACGAGGTGGCCGCCCAGGCTGTGGGCAGCCTGCACCAGGCGGCGGAGCCGGCCCATGTGGCCCTAACCCTCACCGGCGGGCCCGCTCCCCTGCAGGGGGTCCCTCAACTGCTGCACAGTGTGGTGTACAATCTCTGCGACAACGCCATCAAGTATAACCGGGCTGGGGGAAGCGTCGCTGTGGATGTGGAGCAAAAGGAGGACAGAATCCTGCTGACCGTGAGCGATACCGGCATCGGCATTCCCCTGGACCAGCAGGAGCGCATTTTCGAGCGGTTTTACCGGGTGGACAAAAGCCGCTCCAAAGCGGCGGGAGGCACTGGGCTGGGACTCTCCATTGTCAAGCACGCGGTGATGATCCACCACGGGGAGCTCCGCCTGCACAGCGTCCCGGGGCAGGGCACCCAAGTTACTGTGGAGTTCCCCCTGCCGGGGAAGGAGGACCCCGGCCTCGTCCAGCCGGACCGCCTTGGGTGACGGCCAGATTGCCCAGCTAAGTCCCGCAAAAAGAGACCGCTGTCCTCTTTGGACCGGCGGTCTCTTTTTGCGCTTGACATTCGCCCGAGCCGCGCAGGTTCAAGGCTGCGCAGGCCTCCCACACTGGGCTGTAGGCGTTTCGGGCTCTGGCAGGGGCGGGCGGTTTGGCGAAGCAGCGGTCAAATGCTCCCGCTGCGTAAAATTATTCTCATTTTTTCTTCGGTTCTACCATCCGTCGACTGGGCAGACCCTCTGCCTGTCCCACAATTTCCCCTGGCGTATTTGCAATTCGGAAAAGCTGTGCTATAATGTACCAAAGGCATAGCCGGACTGTTTGCCCGGCCCCGGCGTTCCCCTGCCGCAAAAAGGCCGGGGAGGCCCTTGCCCCATGAGCGCACCAACCAACAACCGTCTTTTGGAGGAATGATATATGGATTACCGTCTCGACGTGGGAATGTGGAACCAGGTATTTGCCGTCCCCTGCGCCCTGGTGGACCAGCACCTGAAGCTGGCCGGAAAGGAGCAGCTTCAGGTCATCCTGTGGCTGCTGCGCTTTGGGGGCCAGGGCTTTTCGCCGGAGGAGCTGGCCCAGCGGCTGGGCATGTCCCCCGACTCGGCCCGGGACGCTCTGGACTATTGGTGCGACCGGGGGCTGCTGCGGTGCTCGGGCGCGCTGCTGAGCCCCATGCCCCAGCAGGAGGAGCCCCGCCCTCAGCCCCAGCCCCAGAAAGAGGCCGCCGCTCCTGAGCCAGCAGCGGCCCCGCCCAGTCCCCCTCAGCCGGAAACGCCCAAAGCGCTGCCTCCCAAAAAACGTCTGCTCCGCCCGGATGGAGAGCACATGGCCGCGCGGATGGCAGAATCGGAAGGGATGCGCTTTCTTCTGCAAGAGGCGGAGTCCGTGCTGGGCAGGACCCTCTCCCCTGCCATGTCCTCGGTTCTGGTGACCATTACCGACGACTACGGCCTGCCTGTGGAGGTGACTGTGATGCTGCTGCACTATGCGGTGGAGAGCGGGCATATGGGCACAAGCTATATTGACGCTGTGGCCCGGGACTGGGCGGAGAACGGGATTTTTTCTGTGGAGGCCGCGGAGGAAAAGCTGCAGGCTCTAAGCCGGGAGCGGCTGGCCTGGCAGCGGGTTTCCACCGCCGCCGGGCTCAACCGCCGTTCCCCCAGCAAAAAAGAGGCGGAGCGGGCCTGCCGGTGGGTGTATGCTTGGAGCTTCTCAGACGAAATGCTCGCCTGCGCCTACGACGAGTGCGCGGAGCACACCGGCAAATTCAGCGCCGCCTATATGGACAAGGTACTTACCGGCTGGCATGACAAGGGCATTCAGAGGCCGGAGGAGCTGGCCGCTGCCAAGGCCCAGGCCAAGGCGGAGGAAAAAACTGCCAAAAGCTATGACATTGACGAGCTGATGGGCATGAGCAGCCTGGACCTGCCAGAGGAGCTGTAATGTCCCCTGTACATCCACCACTATTTTCAGAAGGAGCTTTTCCTATGAGCTATGACAGAAGGGTTCTGGAGGCCGCAAGGCTTGAGCTGGAACAGCGGAAGCAGACCGCCGAGGCCTCTGCCGCTGCCCGGCAGCAGGAATTTTTCCAGCGTTGCCCCCGGGCGGAGGAGATTCGCCGGGAGCTGGCCCACAACGCAGCAGCGGCCGCCCGGGCCGTGGTCTCCGGGGGCGATGTGCGCGCCCAGATGGAGCGTCACAAGGCCCATGGGCTGGCCCTCAGCCGGGAATATGACGCCCTGCTGGCCGGCTGCGGACTCACCCGCAGGGACCTGGCCCCCTCTTACCACTGCCCTGAATGCAAGGACACCGGCTTTGTGGACGGGCGCATGTGCGCCTGCTACCGGCAGCTACGCAAGCAGACCGCCTACCGGCAGCTCAGCAACGGCCTGCCCCTGGCCGCCAGCAGCTTTGAACGCTTTTCTCTGGAATGCTACCAGGACGACCCCCGGGCCCTGAAGCAGATGGGGGCCATTCTGCGGGCCTGCCGGGAGTATGCGGAGCGGCTGCGGCCCCACTCCCCCAGCCTGCTGTTCTACGGGGGCACGGGCCTGGGCAAAACCCATCTGTCTCTGGCCATTGCCAACGCCGCCATTGAGAAGGGCTTCGGGGTAGTATACGGCTCGGTGCAGAGCTTCACCAGCTCCTTTGAGAAGGAACGCTTTGACCGGGAGGACGAGCAGAGCACCGCCGGCTCCATGAAGGACTGCGACCTGCTGATTCTGGACGACCTGGGGGCGGAGTCTGAGTCCAAATACATCAACGCGGCTCTTTATGACGTGATCAACACCCGGATGATGGCGGACAGGCCCACCATTATCAGCTCCAACCTGAATCTCAAGGAGATCGAGAGGCGGTATGGAGAGCGGCTGGCCTCCCGCATTGCCGGGTACTATGGCAAGCTGGAATTCATGGGCCGCGACATGCGGGCAAGCGCCCAGCGGAGGCGGAGCCGGAGCTGATTTTCTTTCTCCCGCTCTTGATTCCCCCTTATCAATATGTTATAATAATAACACCAATTATTCTATCTTCGGAGGTGTTTTTCATGTCTAAAATCGTCAATGTGGCCGTAGTCGGCTATGGCGGCATGGGGGGCTGGCACACCCGCCGGCTGCAGGAGATTCCCCAGGTCCATCTGGCCGGGGTCTACGACATTCTGCCCGAGCGCAACCAGGCCGCTGAGGAGGCCGGCATTCACGCCTACCAGTCCTACGAGGAGCTGCTGGCCGACCCTGCGGTCGACGTGGTCACTGTGGCTATTCCCAACGACGCCCACCGGGATGTGTGCATTCAGGCCATGGAGGCGGGCAAGCTTACCATCAGCGAGAAGCCGGTCACCATGTCCACCGCTATTCTGGAGGAGATGCTCGCCGCCTCGGTGCGCACCGGCTCCAAGTTTACCGTCCACCAGAACCGCCGCTGGGACGAGGATTTTCTGGTGGCGAAAAAGATTGTGGAGGACGGCCAGCTGGGCCGGGTGTTTGCCATCCAGAGCCGGGTCCATGGCAGCCGGGGCATTCCCGGCGACTGGCGCAACACCAAGGAGCACGGCGGCGGCATGGTGCTGGACTGGGGCGTGCACCTGCTGGACCAGATGAACATGATGATGGGCCGCATGCCCGAGACCGTATACGCCACCCTCTCCAATGTGACCAATGAGGAGGTGGACGATGGCTTTACCGCCACCTTTACCTTCCCCAACGAGAACGGAGGCATTGTGTTCACCGTGGAGGTGGGCACCAGCAACTTCATCAACCTGCCCCGGTGGTATGTGGAGGGTCTGAACGGCACAGCTGTGATTGAGGACTTCCATGTCAACGGTAAAATTGTGGTGGCCACCAGCGATGAGAAGCACGACGCAGTGCCCATTGTCACTGCCGCCGGCCTGACCAAAACCATGGCCCCCCGCACCGAGGACACCATCAAGGAGCTGCCTCTGCCCCGGGTGGAGACGGATATCAAGGACTACTACCGGAACGTGGCCCAGGCAGTCAACGGCGAGGCAGAGCTCATTGTCACCCACGACCAGCAGCGGGAGCTGATGCGGCTGATGGAGGCCATTTTTGAGTCTGCGGAGAAAAACCAGGTGGTCCGCTTCTAAGGGGCCTCTCCCCCCTGTGAAAGGAGGCCTCTTCTATGGTCACCATAGAAAACCAACGGCTGACTGCCGGAGAGTACATAGATTTTCTGAAGCGCACAGACCTGGGCTCTCAGTACCCCAAGGAGCGGTTTGAGGAGCGCATTCAGCGGCTGGTGCAGCATGTCCCCATCAGCCTCGCCGCCCGGGACCAGGCCGGGCAGCTGGTGGGCGTGTGCTTTGGCATTACGGACTTCGCCTATTGGCTGTTCATCACGGACCTGGGGGTTGCCCGGGACTGGGCAGACCGTGGCATTGGCGTCCGGCTGGTGCGCCGGGCCCACCAGGAGGCTGGCGGCGAGAAGGACGTCATCCTTTACACCTGCGCCAACCGGAACGCAGCGCCCTTCTACCAGAAGCTGGGCATGAAGCATTCTCAGGACGTGATGGAGTACAATCATATTGACTGGACAGAGTTCACGGTTTCGTGACCGTTAAGCACAGTCGGACGTAAAGAAGCCCCTGCGGTCCCTGAAAAGGACAGCGGGGGCTTTTTGGGGTAAGAAATGTGGGGAAACAGGTAACAACTGCTGAGATATGGCCTTACCGGACCAGTCAGCCGGCAAATTTCTCTATGAGCAAATCCCGTATCTCCCCCGCCAGATAGAAGGAGCCGCAGACAATCAAAGCGTCCTCAGGGGCCAAGTGGGCAGCGGCAAGGCTGACCGCCTGGCTGCAGTCCTCTGCCACCAGCGTCTGGGGGCAGAACCGGGCCGCGGTCCGGGCCAGGTCTTCGGCGGGCAGGGCCCGGGGATTGTTGGGGGTCACTGCAATAATCCGCTCAAACTGGGGGCCGATCAGCTCCAGAGCCGCGGCGCTGTCCTTGTCCGCCAGCATACCGATAACCGCCGTCTTTTTCCCTGGGACCAGCCGCTCCAACGCCTCCCGCAGAGCCTGGGCGCAGCCCGGGTTGTGTCCGCCGTCCAGCAGGCAGAGGGGGCTGTGGGAGAGCACCTCCATGCGGGCGGGAATAAAGGCGTGGGCAAAGCCCCTGAGCAAAGCCTGGTCAGAAATTTCAAAGCCCCGCTGCCGTAGAATTTTTACCACCTCAAGCACCACAGAGGCGTTTTTCAGCTGATGTCCCCCTAAAAACGGAGTGCGCAGGGTCAGCCCCCCGGCCTGGAACTCGGTGCCGTCTATGGTCTCCCGAACCGGCCGAACGTCCTCCATGGAGGGAATCACCAGCTCCCCGCCGTGCTGCCGGCAGGCCTCCTGAATAATGGCGGTCACTGTGGGCTTCTGCTCCGGGTAGAGCACCACGCGCCCCCCCTCCTTGATCACCCCGGACTTCTCCCGGGCGATCTGCTCCACGGTGTCCCCCAGCCAGGCGGTGTGGTCCAGAGAAATGGACATCATGGCCACGGCCTCCGGGGTGGGGATCACATTGGTGGCGTCATGAAGCCCCCCCATGCCCACCTCCATCACGGCAATATCGCAGCGTTCCTGGGCAAACCAGTGAAAGGCCACCGCAGTCACCAGCTCAAACTCAGAGACCCGTATCCCCTGGGCGTCCAGACGCTCTACCACCGGCCAGATGACATCCATCTGCTCTGCCAGCTCCTGCTCGGTGATCATTCTGCCGTTAATCTGAAAACGCTCCCGGAAGCTGAGCACATAGGGTGAAATATTTTTGCCGACCTTGTAGCCGCTCTCCTGCAGCACACTGGCGGTGAGGGTGCACACAGTGCCCTTGCCGTTGGTGCCGCACACATGGACATAGCGAAGAGCCTCCTGGGGGTCGCCCAGCCCGGCCAGAAGAGCCTTGATGCGGTCAAGACCAGGCTGCATACCGAAAAGGAGGCGGGAATCGATTTTTTCAATGGCTTGCTGATAGGTCATGGCGAGTCCTCCTGAGAAAAAAAAATACATGGAGAGTATAGCATAGTTGAGAGCTGGGGTCAAGAGCGGGGAGAGACCAGGGAGTGTCCCAACCGCAGAGATAATCATCTGTGTTCCCCCCGCCCGTAGGGCGGGGGGAACACGAAAAGCTCTCCGAAACGGACACTCCCGAGAGACCAGGGCCTGTCCCGAGCACAGCCCAGGACCAAAAAACCGTATATTCCGCCGTATTCGCTTTTAAGGCGGTTTGGGGCATCATATATTCTGACAAACACAAGGAGAAGCTCTGAAGCGCCACGCGCTTCTCTTTTGCTACGCAAAAGTACCGGACTTCTCCAAGCGGATATGGTAAAAATTATTTTTTACCTGCAACCTTTTGGCCCTCTCCTGCGCCTAATGGGTGTAAAAGCTTTTATAGACTGAAAAAAGCCTGCAAATAAAAAGTCAAGCCCCTTAAGCCAAAAATATGAAAGGAAGCGGATGGAAAAAGTGAATACAGCAAACAGACCGCCGCCCAAAAGCGGCAGTCAGGAAGAAAAAACTATTTCTGTCAGTCCGTCACAGAC
>CAJUNQ010000039.1 GCA_910587835.1 uncultured Oscillospiraceae bacterium
CCCCTCGTTGTCCCTGGTGTTTCATTGCCTCCAGTTTCATCCGATAGGCAAAAGCCTTTTCGCTGGGCAGAATCTTTTCCCTCTGCAAATTGCTGTCTACCATGATAATGGTGGCCTCGTCATTGTCCATATTTCGGACAATGACCGGCATATTTAATCTGCAAGTCCATCGAGCCATTCTGAAACTGCCTCCTGAGAATTAGCCGCGCTGCCACCCCGCACAGAGAGGCCCTCTAAAACTACAGATCCCGGACAAAGCTCCGCTAAATCATTTTCCGTATCGCTCAGTCCGCTGCCCTCATGGGTGCATAGGGGATAGATGGTCTTATCGGAAAAGTCGTATTCTTCCAGAAAGGTCTTTGTCGCCTGGGGCAGACCGCCCCACCAGTTGGGGTAAATCAATATTACCGTGTCATAAGAGTCCATGTCCTCTACATGACTTGCAAGTTCCGGGCGGGCATCCGCACTTTTTTCATCATTTGCCTGATTGGTAGTGTCCCGGTATCCAGAGGGATATTTCTCCACCGTTTCGATGAAAAACAGGTCACCGCCGGTTATCTCCTGAGCCATCTGCGCCAGAAACTGAGCGTTTCCGAAATACTCGCCATCCTGTAGGTTGACACTGGCAGAAGTGCTTGCATCGACATTCTCATCAAATTCCATGTTGCCCATCCTGGAAAAATAGGCCACCAAAATCTTGTCGCTCAGGCTGCTTTCCGCTTCAGGCACGATTCTGTGATTTCCATTTTGGTTTCTTTCTGGTTCCATTATAGCGAAAATCAAGGATGGGAGCAATTCGGATTTCAGGGATAATCGATAAGAAAAACTTATGCGAATGATTTACAACGCACCTACAATTTTATGCGGCACATAGAATTCCTCCAACGCCGCCACATCTTCCGGAGAGAGGTCAATGTCCAGCGCGGCCACGGCGTCGTCAAAATATTTGGGTTTGGTGGCGCCGATGATGGGGGCGGTCACACCTTTTGCGAAGTGCCAGGCGATGGCGATCTGACTCATGGTGGCGTTGTGCTTTTCGGCCACTTCATGCACCCGCTTGACGATGGCATAGTCCTGTTCCTGGGTGCTGTCGTACTTGCCAATGGCGACCTTGTCGGTCTGACTGCGGGCGGTATCGGTCGTCCATTCCAGGCGGGAGAGCCGCCCGGCGGCGAGAGGGCTGTAGGGGATCAGGCTTACGTTCATCTGCCTGCAAATGGGAATCAACTCCCGCTCGTCCTCCCGGTAGAGCAGGTTATAGTGATTCTGCATGGTGGAGAAAGGCGTCCAGCCGTTTTTCTCTGCGGCGATCTGCATATTGTGGAACTGATAGCCGTACATGGCGGAAGCCCCGATTGCCCGCACCTTGCCAGCCTTTACCAGCCCATGCAGGGCCTCCATGGTTTCCTCAATGGGGGTGTCTTTATCGAACCGGTGGATTTGATAAAGATCCACATAGTCGGTGCCCAGGCGCTTGAGGGAACCGTCAATCTCCGCTTCGATGGCCCTTTTCGTCAGGTGCTCCGGGGTGGTCAGGTTGAAGAACACCTTCGTTGCGATGCGCACGTCCTCCCGGCGGGCCACATTCTTAAGCGCCCGGCCCAAAAATTCCTCGCTGGTGCCCCGAGCGTAGGTGTTGGCCGTGTCGAAGAAGTTGATGCCCACCTCCAGGGCGTGCTTCACCATCTCCTGGGTGGCGTCCTGATCCAATGTCCACTGGTGGCCGCCCTCAAAGTGCTCGCCGAAGCTCATGCAGCCCACGCACAGCCGGGAGACCTCTACTTCCGTGTTGCCCAATTTTGCATATTTCATTGCCGTTTCCTCCATTCGTTATTTGGGGAACATACCCCGGAAAATTATACAAAATAGACCGCGCTCCAAGTCAAGCCCTATTTGGAAACCTGCGGCCGATTCATCCGCCTGACTGCCGCATCCGCCAGGCCCATTTTGTTCAAAGCATCGTCAATTTTGGCGATGTCCGCCGCTGTCAGGGCCACGTCAGCCGAGGCAAGGTTTTCCTTCATGCGCTCCGGGCTGCGGGTGCCGGGGATGGGTACGATCCAGGGCTTCTTGCGGATCATCCAGCCCAGGCAAATTTGCGCCATGGTCGCGGATTTCTCCTCCGCGATGGAGCGGATCAAATCCAGCGCCTGCTGGTAATACTGGAACCCTTCCTCGGAGAACTGGAACCGCCCACTGCGATTGTCCTCCGGGTGGTCGAAGGTGGGGCGCTCCGCATACCGTCCGGACAGGAAACCCTTTGCAAGAGGCGTAAACGCCACCAGTGTGATACCCAGCTCCTCAAAGACGGAGAACAGCCGCTCGGTGTCCCGGTCAATGACAGAGTAGACATTTTGTACCGCCGACACTGGGCAGACAGCGTGGGCCCGGCGCAGGTAATCTTTCTCCACGCAGGAGATGCCCCAGGCACGAATCTTGCCTTCTTTTTTGAGCTGCGCCATGGTCTCTGCTACCACCTCCGGCTCCACCTTGGGATCCACCCGATGTTGGTAGTAGAGGTCGATGTAGTCGGTCTGCAAACGCCGCAAGCTGCCCTCGATAGCCTTGCGAATGGCGGAGGGGCTGCTGTCCAACTCCATGCCCATATCAGTGAACTTCACCCCGCACTTGGTAGCCAGCACGATTTTGTCACGGAAAGGTTTGATGCCCTGGCCCACAGCCTCCTCGTTATAGGCGGTAGTACCGTCAGGGTTGGTGCCGGTGTAGCACTCAGCTGTGTCAAAAAAGGTGTAGCCCATGTCATACGCTGCCTGGATTTTCTCCGCAGCCTCGGCCTTTTCCAGCGGAGTGCCAAAGGCATGGGAGAGCCCCATACATCCCAGCCCAACGGGGCTGATTTCGATGTTCGTGTTTCCCAAAATACGCTTTTCCATAGTGTGTTCCTCCCAAAAATTATTCCAAAACAGATTGCTTTGCCCAGTCTGCTATCTGTTTCTCCGAATGCGCCGCCTTACTGCCCACAACCGCCAGTCCTTTGCCAAAACTTGCCCCGGCGCAGAGTTTCCGCAAATCGCTTTCGCAGCACCCCAGTCCGCTGCCTTCGTGGGTCATCAGGGCGAACACCCGCTTGCCGGTAAAGTCCAGCCGCTCCAGCTGGCTGAACACGGCGCAGGGATAGGTACCCCACCAGCAGGGGCCGCAGACAAAGACATTGTCATACGGGTCAATGCTGTCCAGATAGGATTTCAGTTCCGGCCTGGCATTCTGCTGTAATTCGGCCTTTGCCTCTTGGATGCACTCATCATAACTTTTAGCGTAAGGCTTTACCGTCTCGATCTCAAACAGATCGCCGCCCACGGCCTTCTGGATAAACTCCGCCGCAGTTTCCGTGTTTCCCTTTGGCAAGTCTACAATTGACCCACCGGCGTAATTCTCCCCTTTGCGGGAGTAATAAATGATAAGATTTTTCACAATGCTGCCTCCTTAAACCGTTTTCCCCATCACATAGGCCCGCTCCAAGGCCGGGTGCTGGTACACATCATTATAATCCCATGTGCCAGTACCCCAGACAATGTCTTTTTCCTCCGCCCCCGACAGGCACCGCAGGAACCCACGCAGCCCGGCCAGAGTCTCGTCCGCGGCAGAGTGCTGGGGGTCGGCGGCGGTGACGATGAAATAGAACCGCTTATGGGCGATTTCCCGGTAGCGGGGCAGGCAGCGGTCAATGAAAGTTTTCATCTGCGCGGACATGGAGTAAAAATACACCGGGGTCGCCAGCACGATCACATCCGCGTCAATGAGCTTTTCCAGCAGTCCATCCATGCCGTCCCTGTGTACGCACGGCTTTTTCTCCGCGCACTGATAGCAGCCGCCGCATGGGGCAAGCCCCATTTCAGCCAGCCTGACTTTTTCCGTTTCATATCCAGCCTCCTGCGCACCCTTCAAAAACTGGTCGCACAGCACGTCGGAATTGCCGCCTTTGCGGGGGCTGGAACTGATTGCCAAAACCTTCATGTGAACCGCTCCTTTCTGCTTCTGCCCCTATTGTACCGGGAAAAGCGGCGGTAATCAATTCGAATTTCCGGTACATAGCATAAGAAAAACTAATGAAAAGAGCCGCACCCCGAAAGGCACGGCCCCATCAAATCTGTATTATTTCTTATGAAATTGGCTTTTCAAAATCTCGCCAAATTCCCGTATTGTGTCCGTTTCGTCCGCTAATTTCCAGAACACACAGTAGTTGCGATGAATGGGCTGACCGTTTCGCAGCAACTTTACGTGCCGGAGCGTGGTCCCCATGGGCATTGTCGCGCCGCCCTCCACCGGCATGAAGCCCTTACCGCCGATCACCAGAAGCCGGGCTTCTTCTACATTTTCGGCAAACACAAACTCGCTGGAAATACCGATGATTTCCCGGAAATAGCTGCGCTCGTTCTTACGCTGGTTTTTGGAGGCCACCAGCACGCAGGGAATGTGCTTTAACTCGGAGACTTCCACGCTATCCTGTCCGGAAATGGGGTTCCGGGCGGCAATCTCAATATAGCACTGCCGCCGCGCAAGAATGTGGTTGGCGTATTCCTCCGAGAAGGCCCTGCGCTGGTCGCTGAGCACCGCGTCTACCCGGCAGCTGATAAGCTCCTCATACAATTCCTCGTGTGTGCCGTTGATAACATGGATGGCAACATCCGGGTGCAGTTCCGCGAACTCTGCCACGGCCTGCTGGAACTCCCGGCCGCTGTAGCCCTTGAGACAGCCCAGGTGCAACTGGGGATTCTCTCGGTGGGCGATGCGGATGGTTTCAACCAGCAGCCGGTCAAAGTCGGCGGTAAGCAGCAGGCTTTTCTCATAGAAGTGCTCCCCAGCGGGAGTGAGCGTAAATTTTCGGTTCCTGCGCTCCAAAAGTTTCACGCCCAGTTCCTGTTCCAAAGCCTGTATCTGCTGGGAGATAGCCGACTGGGAGATATAGCACTCCTCGGCGGCCTCGGTAAAGCTGCCAAGGCGCACCACCGCCTGGAAATAGCGTATCTGCTTGAGCATGGGCGCGCCGCCTTTCATGTTGGTATATGAAAATTATACGGGAGTTGAGGGTAGAAGTCAACCCAAAATGCCAGGGGAATTAACGCTTGACTTCGAGTACGCTCCATGTGCTATGATAGGCTCAAAAGTACAGTTTACAAGGGACTACACAAGGTAACGGTCTGGCGGGCGCTGATATGCCCGTCAGATTTTCCATGTGATGTTCAAGCTGTCGCTTGTGGCGGCAACGGTGGTAATCATCAAATCCACCACCCGCCGCTTGTCATCAAAGAATACGCTGTCCCATGTGTCGAGGTAGCCGGAAATCTGGCTGACCTGTTCCGGGCTGATTGCTTCCACCGTCAACTCCGCTATCTTCGCCAAAAGTTCCTGTTTGCGTCCGTCAAGTTCGGCTATCTTCACATTCACATAGGAAAGCAACACATTATTTGCGCCCGTCAGACTGTCCAGTAGCTTTTCAATCTCACCGTTCACATGGGCAAGTTCCACTTGCAGGGCGGTGATTTTGGGATTAGCCTTTTCCGCTTTCTTCCTGCCCCTCAGCGTCTTGTAGCTGTCCAGCTTTTTCACCATCTGCTGATACACAACCGCTTCCAGTTCTGCCGTGATGATTTTCCCACAGCCGGGGCAGCTTTTGTTATCCAGCCGTTTCGTACAGCGGAGGTACTGTCTGCCGGAGGGATTGAAGATACTCATAAGGGCATATCCGCAGTTTCCGCATTTTATTTTCCCCGCCAGCCATGTGTGGGTAGCTTTCCGGGCGGACTGGATTTTCATGTTGTTCATCAGCTTCTTGCGGCAGGTCAGCCATATATCCGAGGGGACAATGCCCTCATGGGGCGCAAGCACCAGCATTTGGTCTTTCAGGCTTTGGGCCTTGTCCGGCTTCACATCCCGGCCCTGATAGAGATAGCACCCGTTCATACCCGTGAAGTCGGCGGCGTCATTGACAAGCACCGTCCCCTGGCTCTTGAAAAACTCGTACACATCCAAGTCCGCCTGCACATAGACGGGGTTGCGTAACATCTGCGCCAG
>CAJUNQ010000040.1 GCA_910587835.1 uncultured Oscillospiraceae bacterium
GCGGTCAGCTTCAAGGAGAAGAACCGCTGTAGTTAGCTACGCTAACTACGCCAATACTTGCGTATTGCGAGGATTTTCGACGCAGAAGATGGCTGCTTCTGGGTAAAAAGACGGCGTTTTCGATTTTTCAAACAAGCCCTAGACAAAAATCCGACATTTCTCCGGTTTTCAAACAGACTCTCATACTCTCTCACAAAAAAGCCCTGCCAACAGAAAGAGCCCCCGCATACAACCGGCAGCTCCTGACGTTTGCAGGGCCTTTTCTTCTGTAGAAATGAAATTACACGTTGAAACGGAACAGCACAATGTCCCCGTCCTGCATCACATACTCCTTGCCCTCTGACCGCACCAGGCCCTTCTCCTTGGCAGCGGTCATGGTGCCGCAGGCCACCAGGTCGTTGAAGCTGATGACCTCGGCCCGGATAAAGCCCCGCTCAAAATCCGTGTGGATTTTGCCCGCCGCCTGGGGGGCCCGGGTGCCCTTTTCAATGGTCCAGGCCCGGACCTCATCCTTGCCGGCAGTCAGATAGGACATGAGCCCCAGCAGGGAGTAGCAGGCGGTGATCAGCCGGTCCAGGCCCGACTCGCTGAGGCCCAGGTCGCTGAGGAACAGCTCCTTCTCCTCAGGCTCCATGCCGGCAATCTGGGCCTCGGTCTCGGCGCAGATGGGCAGCACGGCGGCGCGCTCTTGCTTTGCGGCGGCCTCTACTGCCTGATAGCAGGGGTTTTTCTCCACCCCCCGCTGAAAATCCTCCTCGCTGAGGTTGGCGGCGAAAATAATGGGCTTGTTGGTCAGCAGGGACACAGAGGCCAGCAGCTGGGCCTCCTCCTCGCTGCACTCCACACTGCGGGCAGAGCGGCCGGCCTCCAGGGCCTCCCGCACCTGAAGGAAGAAGTCCAGCTCTCTCTGAAATTTCTTGTCCGCCTTCAGCAGCTTTCTGGTCTTGTCAATGCGCCGGTCCAAGACCTCCAGGTCTGAGAGAATCAGCTCCAGGTCAATGGTCTCAATGTCCCGGGCAGGGTCAATGCTGCCCTCTACATGTATGATGTCCCCGTCCTCAAAGCAGCGCACCACATGGACGATGGCGTCCACCTCCCGGATATTGGAGAGGAATTTGTTGCCCAGGCCCTCCCCCTTGGAGGCCCCCCGCACCAGCCCGGCAATGTCCACAAACTCAATGGTGGCAGGGGTAAACTTGTTGGGCTCGTACATGTCCCGCAGCTTTTCCAAACGCTTGTCCGGCACCATGACCATGCCCACATTGGGCTCGATGGTGCAGAAGGGGTAGTTGGCCGACTGCGCCCCGGCGTTGGTGATGGCGTTGAACAGGGTGCTTTTGCCCACGTTGGGCAGGCCGATGATTCCTAGCTTCATATATTTTCACTTCTCCTTATCATTTCAGGGCTTCTGCTTGTGCTCGCCAGAACACAGTAGCCAAAGCACATTATACCACAGAGGGGGCGGTCTTTTCAATATCCACCAGGAATTTTGTGCGGGGGCCGGGGGCCTCCCCGCCCGCAGATATTTTGCCGGGATGGTGGAAAAGCCCGGAGGGATATGATATAATGTGTTCTGACGAACACAAGGAGAAGCCCTGAAGCGCGAAGCGCTTCTCTTTTGCTACGCAAAAGCGCCGGACTTCTCCGAGTAGATTTATGATATAATGTGTTCTGACGAACACAGGGAGAGGCCCGGGCACGCCGCCCTCTCCCCCATGTCCTGCCGCGCCCGGCGTCCCCCTGGCACTGAGGGGGCAAAGCGTCAGCCCGGCCTGGCGGCGGGAGCGTTCCAAATTGCAGAGCGTTGCGGAACACCTGCGGCCCTGTGAGAAATCAAGAACAGAAGGATTGAGATGACCCTATGAAAATACTATTCGTCTGCACAGGCAACACCTGCCGCAGCCCTATGGCCGAGGGGCTTTTCCGGTCTATGCTGGCCCGGGAGGGGCGGGAGGACATTTTCGCGGGCAGCGCGGGGCTCTCTGCCGCAGAGGGCCAGCCCCCCAGCGAAAACGCCGTGCTGGCCTGCCGGGAGGTGGGGGTAGACATTTCCGGCCACCGGGCCAGACGGGTGAGCCGGGGCTTTTTGCAGGCCTGGGACCTGTTCGTCCCCATGACCCCCACCCATGCCTATATTCTGGAACAGGCGGGAGTCCCGGTAGAAAAAATCTACCTGCCCGCCTCCATTGAGGACCCCTTTGGGGGCAGTCTGTCTGTCTACCGCCAGTGCCGGGACCAGCTCGGCCAGGAGCTCGCCCTGCTTCTGTCCCGTCTGCCTGGAAAGGAGGCGCGCCCATGACCATTGTGCCCATGACCGCCGGCCATCTGGACCAGACGGCGGCTATTGAGGCCCAGTGCTTTTCTCTGCCCTGGAGCCGCCAGGCCTTTGCGGAGGAGCTGGCCGCCCCAAACGCCGTCTACCTGGTGTGCCAGGAAGGGGGCCTTGTGCTGGGCTACGGCGGTATGCGCCACGCTGCCGGAGAATTTTATGTGGACAACATCGCCGTGTCCCCTGCCCACCGGCGGCAGGGCGTGGGCAGGGCGGTTACCAAGGCCCTCATCGCCCGGGCCAGAGAGCTGGGCGGCAGCTTTCTCAGTCTGGAGGTCCGGCCCTCCAACCAGGCGGCGGTGGCCTTGTATACCCGGCTGGGGCTGAAGCCGGTGGGCCTGCGCAAAAATTTCTATGACTGTCCCAAGGAGGACGGCTTGATTATGACCATTTACTTTGCAGAGGAAGGGGAAGCTTTGTCATGCTGATTCTGGGAATCGAATCCTCCTGCGACGAGACCGCTGCCGCTGTCGTGGAGGACGGGCGGCGGGTACTGTCCAATATTGTGGCCAGCCAGGTAGAGGAGCACAAAATATATGGAGGCGTGGTACCCGAGATTGCCTCCCGCCGCCACTGCGAGGCCGTGTCCGCTGTGGTGAAGGAGGCTTTGAAGCAGGCGGGGGCCTCTCTCTCTGACCTGGGGGCTGTGGCTGTCACCAGCGAGCCGGGGCTGATTGGCGCTTTGCTGGTGGGGGTCAGCTTTGCCAAGGGGCTGGCCCTCTCCGCCGGCCTGCCCCTTGTGCCGGTCCATCACCTGCGGGGACATATTGCCGCCAACTATCTCAGCCACCCGGAGCTGGAGCCCCCCTTTCTGTGTCTGGTGGCGTCGGGGGGGCACTCGAATATTGTGCTCTGCGAGGACTATACCCGCTTTCAGGTGCTGGCCCGCACCCGGGACGACGCGGCCGGAGAGGCCTTTGACAAGGCGGCCCGGGCCATGGGCATCCCCTACCCTGGGGGGGTGGAGATGGACAAGCTGGCCGAAACCGGCGACCCCACCGCCTACCGGCTCCCCCGCCCCCGGGTGGAGGGCGCGCCGTTGGACTTCAGCTTTTCCGGGCTGAAAACCGCTGCGCTGAATCTGCTGCACAATGCCGCCCAGCGGGGCGAGGCAGTCTCTGTGCCGGACCTGTGCGCCTCTTACCGCAGGGCGGTGGTGGGCTGTCTGGCGGACAGCTTCCGGCAGGCGGCGCTGGACACAGGCGTGGAGCGGCTGGCGGCGGCGGGAGGGGTTTCGGCCAACCGGCTGCTGCGGCGGGAGTTGGAGGCTTTGAGCAAGGAGCTGGACCGGCCGCTGTTTGTGCCGGAGCTGAGCTTGTGCGGAGACAACGGGGCCATGATTGCGGCTCAGGGCTATTATGAGCGGCTGGCCGGGCACACCGCCGGCATGGAGCTGAACGCCCGGCCCAGCGGCGGGCTGCAGTAGGCAGCTTTGGGGACAGAAAATGATCTTGATGCCACACGGGGCGTTCCCGGCCGCCAGGGTCGGGGAAGAAAGCCAGCGAGCGGCCTGTTTGTGGGTGGTGAATTGGGGCTGGTTGTCCGGCGTTCCAAGCAGGGCAAGCCATTTCCCTGCTTGGGCGTGTTCATATAAGCTGCGTATGCGGATTTGAGCGCAGATTGTTCGTTAAATTCGAGGTACATAAGAGCTGCTTGCAACTCTTATGTACCTCGCGTACTTCGGGTATTTTCAACGCAAAAGACCTGTACGAACGCTTACAGTGTGTCCCATACGCCAAAAGGACCGCATACCCATGCGGTCCTTTTGGTCTTAGAAAACCCACTCTCTATGCCGAGAAGTACCCGGAGCTGAGGCGCCGTTATAGAGACCGTGGGTTCCGGTACAGAGGGTACTATGTAGATACAGCGGGCAAAAACGCGAAAAAGAGCCAGGAATAACATCCAGCGCCAGCCTGAGGATCGAACCACTGACCATAGGGAACCTTCTAAAGCCCGTTTTCGGGCGGCGGGTCAGGACGATACACCATGTCGGACCGCACCAACGCGACGTGACGCGTGGCTTGCAACAGAGGGTCTTGCCCATATTATGAAATCCCCCTGACAGCGCAGGAAAATATTTTATTTTGTCAAAAAGCCTGCCGCCCCTTGCTTTGCCCCCACTCCAGGTGATATAATGAAAAGAAGAATTTACTATTTTGGAAGGGAAGCGGAAACTTTTCATGAAATTACATCTGAAGCCCCGCCCGCGGCGCAGCAGCTACGAGATCAACATGACGGAGGGGCCGCTGATGGGCAAGCTGGTGCGGTTTTCCATTCCCCTGGCTCTGTCGGGGGTGCTGCAGCTGCTGTTCAACGCGGCGGACATTGTGGTGGTAGGCCGTTTTGCGGGCAGCCATGCCCTGGCGGCGGTGGGTTCTACCAGCGCCCTGAACATGCTGATTGTCAACCTGTTCATCGGGCTGTCCATTGGCGTCAACGTGCTGGTGGCCCGGTATTTTGGGGCAGGCCAGAGCCGGGACCTGCGGGAGACGGTACATACAGCCATTCTCACGGCAGCGGCCTGCGGGGTCTTCCTCATTTTCGCGGGAATGTTTCTCTCCCGCCCCCTGCTGCAGCTGATGGAGACGCCGGAGGACGTGATTGACCATTCGGTGCTGTACATGCGCATTATTTTCGCAGGCATGCCTGTGTCCATGGTGTACAATTTCGGCTCCGCCATTCTTCGCGCGGTAGGCGATACCCAGCGGCCCCTGTACTTTTTGCTGACCGCCGGGGTGATCAATGTGGCGCTCAACCTCTTTTTTGTCATTGTTCTGCACATGGGGGTGGCAGGGGTTGCCCTGGCCACCATCATCTCTCAGACCGTGTCTGCGGCGTTGGTGGTCCTCTGCCTAGTCCGCAGCGAGGGCGTTTACCGCTTGAACCTGAAGGAGCTGCGGGTCTATAAATCCAAGCTGAAGGAGATGGCCCGCATTGGCATCCCGGCGGGCATTCAGGGGTCCATGTTCTCCATCTCCAATGTGCTCATCCAGTCGACCGTGAACGGCTTTGGTTCGGTGGCAATGGCGGGCAGCACTGCCGCCGGGAACATCGAGGGCTTTGTGTTCACGGCAATGGACGCTTTCAACCAGGCGGCCCAGAGCTTTGTGGGCCAGAACTACGGCGCGAAAAAGCTGGACCGGGTGAAGCGGATTATTTTGATCTGCCTGGGGCTGGTCACTGTTATGGGGTTGGTGCTGGGCGTGGGGGCCTATCTGGCGGCGGAGCCCTTGCTGGGCATCTACTCGGCGGACCCGGCGGTGATTGCCTATGGTAAGGCCCGTATGCTTGCCATCTGCGTGCCCTATTTCACCTGCGGAGCCATGGGAATCTTTGTGGGCGGTATGCGGGGCCTGGGCTCCTCGGTGACGCCGATGTTGAACACGGTTTTCAGCGTGTGCGTGCTCCGGGTGGTGTGGGTTTATACCATATTTGCCCTTTGGCCCACCTGGGAAGTGCTGTTTATTTCTTACCCGGTCACCTGGGTCATCGCCTCCCTGATGGGCTGCGTGTGCTATCTGGTAATCAAAAAGCGGGCCTGCGACCGGCTGCAAAAAGCATAGAGAAAGCCTCCGGTTTGCGCCGGAGGCTCTTTTTTATAAGCTTTTCTTCAGGTTGAGCTGCATTTTATTGCCGGAAAACCCCAACGCCCGATAAAAGGCGTGGGCGTCCGTGCGGCTTTCACCAGACACAAGGCGGATAGCCTGCGCGCCCTGTTCTCGGGCCCAGGCCTCGCCCGCGGCCAGCAGCTGCCGGCCAATTCCCATGCGCCGGCAGTCAGGGTCCACGGCAATGCCCATAATGTTCTTCATACTGTTGGCATAGAGCACCTCATAGTCCTCCAGGTGCAGGTAGCCCGCCACCCGGCCCGCCAGCTCAGCCACAAGGATCTTCGCCCGGCTGTCCGCCAGAATGACTGCCAGCTTTTCGGCAGTCCGGTCCTCCGGGTAGTCGTAGCCCATGGCGATGGTGTTCAGCCGGGCGATGGCGGCCACGTCAGAGGGGGCCGCGTCCCGAATGACAAGGCCGTCCACTTACTTCCTCAGCACCTTTCTCACAGTGGCGGCAATGCCCCCGGCGCACAGGCCGAACTCCTTGAGCAGGTCCGCCGCCGGGCCGGAGTGGCCGAACACGTCCTGCACGCCCATGCGGGCGAGGGGGGTGGGGCAGCGCTCGCCCAGGCAGGCGGCAACGGCCTCGCCCAGGCCGCCGATGACATTGTGCTCCTCCACTGTGACAATGCGGCCGGTCTCCTTCGCGGCCTTGACAACCAGCTCCTGGTCCAGGGGCTTGACCGTGTGCATGTCAATAAGCCGGGCGTGAATGCCCTCCGCGGCCAGCGCGTCCACCGCCTGAATGGCCTCGCCCACCATCAGGCCGGTGGCAATCACCGTAATATCGCCGCCCTCCCGCAGGGTGATGCCCTTGCCGATTTCAAACCGGTAGTCGTCGTTGTTGTTGCAGCTCTCCACCGCCAAACGGCCCAGGCGGATGTAGACCGGGCCGTTATACTCCACAGCGGCTTTCACCGCAGCCTTCATCTCATAGTGGTCGGCAGGGTTGAGCACCACCATGCCGGGGATGGACCGCATAAGGGCCATATCCTCGCAGCACTGGTGGGTGGCGCCGTCCTCGCCCACAGAGATGCCCGCGTGGGAGCCCACAATCTTCACATTGAGATGGGGGTAGCCCACAGAGTTGCGCACCTGCTCAAAGGCCCGCCCCGCCGA
This sequence comes from uncultured Oscillospiraceae bacterium, assembly GCA_910587835.1. Lineage (GTDB taxonomy): Bacteria > Bacillota > Clostridia > Oscillospirales > Acutalibacteraceae > Acutalibacter. The sequence continues at coordinate 7,060 of CAJUNQ010000040.1, forward strand.
GAACATGGCGAAGCTGGTGGCAAAGGGAATCTTGCCGCAGGAGGCCAGGCCCGCGGCCACGCCCACCATGTTGCTCTCGGCAATGCCGCACTCAATGAACCGGTCCGGGTAGGCCTTGCCGAAGTTTTCTACCTTGGTAGCGTCGGCCAGGTCGGCCACCAACACCACGATATTGGGGTTTTCAGCGCCCAGCTCCACAAGCGCTTCACCGAAGCTCTCCCGGGTCGCTTTTTTTACTATGTCAGCCATTTGCACAGCCTTCCTTTCTCATATACTGGGGCCCACATTGTGGACAAAATCCATGTTGTTCCCGTCCGGGTCCTTCAGCCCGATGGCCCGCCAGCCCCAGGGGTAGGTGACAGGGGCGCTGGGCGAGAGCCCCTGCCCGGTGAGACGGGCGTACAGGGCGTCCACATCGTCGGTCTCAAATTCCAGGCCGCAGCTGTCCGCGGGAATCATAACCCGGCCGGCAGCTGCGGTAAACACCAAGGTCACGCCCCCTGCAGGCAGCTCCCAGCGGCCAGGGACCAGCTGGTTGGCGGAAGCGTCGAAAACCTTTTCATAAAACGCTGCCAGGGCCTCCGGGGCCTGGGAGACAATGTTAATACACTTTAGCCGCAGCATCTCAGCCCAGCTCCTTCAGGGCGGCGTTGAGCTCCGCCATGGCCTGGTCATACTGCTCCTGATTGGGGGCCTTGCCGTGCCAGCCCGCCTGGTTCTCCATAAAGCTGACGCCCTTGCCCTTGACAGTCTTGGCCAGAATAACGGCGGGCTTGCCCTGGCAGGCGGCAGCGGCGTCAAAAGCGGCTTCCAGACTGTGGAAGTCGTGGCCGTCGGCAGTGAGCGCCTCAAAGCCGAAGGAGCGGAATTTCTCGTCCAGGGGGGCAATGCCCGCAACCTGGTTCACGTCGCCGTCAATCTGCAGGCCGTTGCAGTCTACAATCAAACAGAGGTTGTCCAGCTTGCGGTGGGCGGCGAACATAGCGGCCTCCCACACCTGGCCCTCCTGAATTTCCCCATCGCCCAGCAGGGCGTAGACCCGATAGCCGGCGCCGTCCATTTTTGCCGCCAGAGCCATGCCCGCGGCAGCGGAGACGCCCTGCCCCAAAGAGCCGGTGCTCATGTCCACACCGGGGGTGCCCTTCATGTCCGGGTGGCCCTGAAGCATCGCGCCGATGTGGCGCAGGCGCTCCAGCTCCTCAGGGGAGAAATAGCCCCGCTGGGCCAGGGCGGCGTACAGGCCAGGGGCGCAGTGGCCCTTTGAGAGGACAAAGCGGTCCCGGCCAGGGTCCTTGGGATTTTGGGGGTCGATATGCAGCTGGCGGAAATACAGGTAGGTGAAGATATCGGCGGAGGAGAGGGAGCCGCCGGGATGGCCTGACTTGGCGTTGAAAACGCCGGTGACAGCGCCCAGGCGCACCTTCGCGGCGGTCAGTTGCAGAGATCTCAGTTTTTCTGCGTCCATGAACTCAATCCTTTCTGGTGGTATATGGTTGATTATACTCTATCAGCCGGGAAAAAGCAACAGGTTTTCCCCCGGCGCGGAGACCAGGAACCAACCGGCGGCGCGGGAGAGAGGCCGTCTCACAGCACAAAGAAGGGCCCGCGAAAACGGGAGGGAACGCCCGGCCCTTTGACATGGTCCAGAGACAGCGTCAGCCCCCCTTCATAATCCCGACCGCCGGAGGTCTTCCGGGGAAAAGGCGAAGCTCACTTTTTCGCCTTTTCCCAGTGTTTGAAGTAGTCGGTGCGCATGGTGTCCATGGAGGCCGTCACCCGGCGGCTGAGGGCGGCGGTGCGGTCCGGGTCCGGGTCGCCGCCCTGGCCGTCGTAATAGGTCTCGCCGTCATACCAGCCGTTGTTGGGGAACATGACCGCCCCGCCCTTGCCGCCGAAAATGTCGTCTCCAATATAGTACCTCCGGTCCGCGTCCAGGTCAAACAGGTTCACCAGGGTGGGGACCAGATCAATGGAGGAGCACACCTTGTCCACCTGCCCGGCCTCCAACCCGCCGCCGTAGAAGAAGCAGGGTGTGCGGTACAGGTCCACAGACTGGCTGCTGTCCAGGCCCTTCAGGCGGGCCAGAAATTCCTTGTCCGTCACATACTTGCTGTAGTGGTCGGCGTAGAACAGCAGCACCGTGTCCTCCAACATGCCGTCCGATTCCAACCGGTCCATCATCTCCCCGATAAACTGGTCGGTTTCCAGAATATGGGCCACCAGCCGCTCATACTCCCCCATATTCTCCGGCGTGTCCTGAATGCCGGCCTTCCTGGCCAGGGCAATGCCCTCCTCCAGATGATCGCCGGCGGCCCGGTCCATGGCGCCCTCGTCATAGCCGCCGTGGCCGGAATAGGTGATGAGGAAGGAGAAAAAGGGCTGGCTTTGCTGGGGGGCGAACAGCTCATAGCCCTTCATCAGCTGGGAGTCCTGCATAAAATCCGTGATCCCCAGGTCGTCCGCGTGGTAGAAGTGGGAGAAGCCCAGGTTCAGGTGGACGTTGCCCCGGTTATATATTTTGGGGGGCCAGGCATGGAAGGAGTCTGCGGAATAGCCCCTTTGGGTGAAAAGATGGGCCAGCGAGAGGGGGTACTGGTTGGTGGCGTAAATGCCGTTGGCGACCCCGGAGGCAGGGGGAATGACGCCGGTCTGGGTGATCATCTCCGTGTTGAAGGTGGCCGCGGGCAGAAACAGCGGGGTGTAAAACCGGGTGAGCTCCAGGCTGTTCTGCTGCAGGCGGTAGAGATTGGGCATGTACTCCGGGGTGATCATCCAGGCGTCAATGGATTCCAGCATGACCATAATCAGGTTTTTGTCCTTCAGCGCGCCGGTCCGGTCATTGCTGCCGCTGATCTCCTGGGCCCGGGCCTCATAGAACTGGTCCAGCTCCTTCACGCTCCGGCGGTCTGTGCCCAAGCCCAGGGAGATGGCCAGGTTGCGGGCCGTGTACTGGTACAGGCCGGTGAGCTTGAGGCTGCTGTTGGCGTCGGTAAAAATCCGGTAGACCTCCTTCTCGTTGCTGGCCTGATAGGGGGTGACCCAGGTGAGCTTGATGGGCTCAGGGGTCAGGTAGGCGGAGAGCGCCCCAATGGGCACAGCCGCCAGCACAGCCAGCCCCGCAGACAGCACAGGGCGCAGCCAGGGCCTGGACCAGGGCCTGGGCCGCTGGCACAGACAGATGGCCAGCGCGACCAGCCCCAGAAAAACAGCGATAAGAAAATAATATTTTTTGGGAAGACGCAGGTAGGCCCAGTCAAAAAACTCGGCCCCGTCGCCGGCAAAGTTCATGTCAGAAAAGCTGAAAAAGTGGCCGAACACATTGTACATCACCCCGTGGGCCACAGCCAGCAGGGCGAACAGAAGGCCCAACGCCCCCATGGCAATGCGCCGGCCCAGCTTGGGCAGCAGAGAGACCAGAGCGGTGAGCAGCAGCGCCCAGCACAGGGTGAACACCATGGGCTTCCAGGACAGCAGCCGGGTGACGCCCAAAAAGCGGTATACCAGCCTGATGGCGTAGTCCAGAAACACCAATGCCAGAAAGAACAAGGGCAGGCTGACAAAGCCCAGCTCCCTGCGTTTGCCCCAACATTTGCTTAAAAAATTTCTCACGTCGTTCTCTCCTCATCCATTTTCCATAGTGTGACATGCCTCTCTATTATACTACGCCGGCGTGAATTGGTCAAATGGAATGTTGCGGCCAACAGACCGGTCTGGCCTGTCCAATTTTTTGCGCCCCTCCCTTTACTTTCCAGGCGGTATGTGCTATTATAAGGAGGCCACGCAAGTTGATAGTCTTCGTCTCAGTGTGTGCTTTGCTTTTGGCAAATGCACAGGCTCGCTTTTGCATACTGAGATTGTATGAAAAGACTTGCGTGGCAGCAAGGGCCATGTGTTTTGCAGGTGCGTGGCTCTTGGGCCGCGCACTTTTTTGTTATCATTTTTGTTATTATCAGAAGGGAGATTTGGGTATGAAAACCAAAAACGGAAAAAGATTCGCCGCGCTGGTCCTGGCAGCCGCCATGCTTGCTGCCGCTGTGGGCAGCGCACAGGCCGCCGTGTCTGACGTGAAGCCCAACAGCTGGGCTTACAAGGCGGTTCAGTACAATGTAGAGAACAACCTCATTGCCGTCGGCTACGACGTCTACAACATGAACGCCCCCGCCCCCCGGCAGGACGTGGCCTTTGCCATGTTCAAACTCCTCAACGGCAAGGATGCTGAGCCCAGCCGGTCCGACCAAACCCAGTACATTCCCCAGGACATGAAGAACGCCCCGGACAAGTACAAATACAGCGTGCAGTGGGCCATACAAAACAATGTGATTGCCGGCGCCAGGTTTCAGGGCGAACATCAAAGCAGCAGCTATAAGGTCTGGTTTTCACCCGGCCATACTGTCAACCGGGAACAGATGGCCGCCATGCTCTACAGCATGGCCAAGTATGACGGCCTGGACATTGAGAACGACAGCGCCTCTGTTCTCGACGCCTTCACCGACGGCTGGAGCGGCTCCGCCTGGGGGCAGAAAGCCCTGGCCTGGTGCGTAACCAACGGGTTCATGTCTGGCGTGGGCAACAACCGGCTTGCCCCCAAAGCCACCCTGACCTTTGGCCAGCTGGCGCAGATGATGATGAAATACGGCCAGTTCCGAACCCGGCCTGACGAAACCCCCGCGCCCACCGGCTCCCCTTCTCCCCTCCCCTCTCCTACCCCTTCTCCTGACGAACCCACGCCGTCTCCCAGCACAGACCCGGACCACATGGACCTGTCCGGCCCCTGGGACCATGTGCAGCCCATTGACGAGCTGCCTATTGGCGGTTATATAAAGGATGGTCATCGTTACAACAAGTATGATGTATGCATCGACACTGTGAATGGTATCCCCAGCGACGATGAAAAACGTGCATTCTTACTGATTAACGAATATCGTGTCAGCAAGGGTATAGAACCCCTGCTTTGGGACCAAAGTATTCAGGTTATTGCAGAGACGCGTGCTATCGAAGGGTACAAAAACCACACAAATCCAACATCTGAATGGGCGCATTGTCGGCCCAACGGTGACAGCATAGCCGGACTTGAAACAGGTATCATTGCAGAATGGCGTAACATCGGTGCTCTCAAAGATAAAGAATTCAACACAATACCCTGGGAAAATGCAGCGCACGGCATCAGTGACGAAATAAGTGATTGGGGAGCCCACACAGGCCTATGGTCTAAAAAAGTTGTAGAGGGTTGGATTAAAAGCCCCGGCCACGAGGCTGCACTTGTTGCAACATCACCCGACAATGCCACGAGATATGGAGCTGTAGCTATGAGCCATTTCGATACGGATGTCGAAATCAACCAATGGGGCGATGTGAATAACATCGAATACTGGTACTACAACAGCATCGAAGTCTACAACGATTAACAACAAAAACAACACAGCCGTGATACTGCGGCTGTGTTGTTTTTATCACATATGGTTAACCGGCCCGCCTACCCCTCAATCTCCTCCCCAATCCGCGCGATGATCCGCCCGTGGTCCAGCTCAACCACGGTGTCGCACAATGCGCGTATGTCCTCGTTGTTGTGGCTTGCCAGCAGGATGGTCTTCCCCCGCTCCCGCAGCTGCCCGAACAGCCTGCGCATATCCTCTACCCCCTGATTGTCCAGGCCGTTCATGGGCTCGTCCAGCAGCAGCAGCTCCGGGTCCTCCATAATGGCCTGGGCGATTCCCAGCCGCTGGCGCATGCCCAGCGAGTATTTGCGCACAGGCTTTCTGTTTTCAGGGTCCAGTCCTGCGGCGCGCATGGCGTTCTGCGCTGTGGACAGGTCCCGCTTTCCACGCAGGGCAAGCAGGTACAAAAGATTTTTCAGCCCGCTTTTGCCGCCGATAAAGCCCGGCGTTTCAATAATCAGGCCTATATTTTCCTGGGCCTTCGCCGCCTTCACCCGCGCGCCGTTGACCAGCACCTCCCCCGACGTGGGGGTCATGAACCCGCAGACGCACTTGAACAGCACGGTCTTGCCGGACCCGTTTCTGCCGATGATGCCGTGAATCTTCCCCCGCTCAAGGTCCAGGCTCACGCCGTCCAGGGCCTTGACCTCCCGGAAGCTTTTCGTCACATTCCTCACTTGGATGATATTGTCCATATTGTCCTCCCTACTCCAAATCGCGCCTGCCGAATTTCCATACGGCGGCAAGGGACATGGCGGCAATTCCCCCTATCCAGACCATAAACACATAGGCCGGCCCGGGCGCGAAGCCGCTGTGATACCAGTCGACCCCCAGCAGGCCCGACCAGCTCAGGGGGGAAACAAATTGCAGCCACCGCCCGAAGGTGAACATCCCCAGGGAGTTGGCGAACAGCGCCATTGCCGTCAAAACCCCTGCCGCGAATATCCCCGCCGGGCGGCTGACGAACACCCTGAAAAAGCAGACCAGCGCACCCAGAAACGCCGCCGGTAGCCAGATGCACAACAGACTGGCCACCGCCGCCTCTACCGGCGTGAACAGCGACAGAATCTCTGGGGAGACAATGATGGACAGGCTCACCCCAGTTTGGGCCTGCGCCTGCCCGGAGGATTCCGCCAGGGTGTGCAGCAGCACGCCCCAGTCCGGGTCCCAGCGGATTTCCGGCAGCACGAACAGGATGGACATTGCCCACAACGCCGCCGCATACAGAAACGCCATGCCAACCACGCACAGCAGCTGCCCGGCAAAATAGGCCCTGCGGCCAACCCGGAAGACCATCAGGTCCGCGTAGCCGTCCGTCTCCCCCACGTCGGAGAACAGCAGCAGGCACAGGCCGTTGTTCACCACCTGCATAATGGGAAAGGACAGGAAAAAGGGATAGGCCCAGGGTGTGGCCGGAACCTGATAGAAGTCCGCCATGGCGCACAGGGGGGCGTAGTTGTAAAAGCTGAACACCAGCATCATGATAAGGATCAGCCACATTTTCGGGCTGCCCAGCTCCCTGCGCAGGAGGATGCCGCAGCAGCGCAGGCTGTTTTTCCCTTCACCCATGTTCCAGCCTCCTTTTCATGCGCAGGCGCCCCGCTATGCACATCAGCCCGCAGAGCCCGGCCGTGAGCAGAAGCTTTTCCAAAAGGGTCCGCCAGGGCGACAGGGTGCAGTGCACGCTCTCCACCCAGTTTACCGGGTGCCAGATGGATATGGGCGAGATCAGCTCTGTGGGGATGACGCGCATCACGGTCAGATGTATGGCAAGGGGCGCGGAGACGGCCACAAACGGGTTGGGCGCCAGTATGCTCATAAACATGCCCAACGCCCCGACCAACGCCCCGGACAGGGACATATGGAGAATATAGCAGAGCCAGCCCGTGAAAATGCGGCCCTCTAAAAACACCGCCTCATAGTCCACACTGGCGCAGGGCTGAAACCACGGCAGAAACATGCCGTTGCCCAGCACAAACAGCGTCAGCCCCAGCCCCACGGTCAGCAGCCCGGCCAGCGCGCTTGCCAGCAGCTTGGAGACCGTGTACCGGCCAACGCCCTCCCGCGCCGCCCAGTAGGGCAGGGCCCGGCTGTCCCAGTCCCGGGCAAGGCTCATGGAAAAGGGCAGGGCTGGCAGCACGAACAGGGTCAGCAGCGAAGCGCCGTTGAATTGGACCAGATACCAGACATTCACATAGGGGTCACGGCCTGAGAAATAGTTGGCGAGAATCCCCGCCACGCTCAGCTCCATCATCAGGGCCATAAGCAGGCCGCAGAGAGCCAGAGGCCAGGAGAACGCCTGCCTGAGCTGTACCAGTAGGGCCCGCAGAAATTTCATCGCATATCCGCCTCCCTCTCTAGAATCACGCCGCTGTAGGCGCTTACGGCGGCGGCCTCGTAGTCTGTGTAGTCGAAGCCCGCCGTGTTGCTGCCCTGCCCGGCCTTCTTCTCCACAGCGGTGGTGATTATCCAGGCCGGGCGGGCGTAGAGGCCCTTGCTGTCGGTGATGATCACATAGTTCAGCTCTAAGCTGATGATTTCGCTGTTCTCAAAGTGGATAGCCTTGCTGTACTCCTCCACATAGGCCTTCAGGGCCTCCTCCGGCGGGATGATGGGCTCGGCGGAGATGGCCTCGCCGGGCTCTACCATGCTTCCGGCGCGGAAATCGATCAGGCCGTCTTTATGGTAGATGGCCCGGACGCCGGGGAGGCTGCCGCCCCCGCTCTCCCCAAAGGTGGACTCGGCCCACTGGGCGTTGCAAAAGGGAATGCCGTCCAGAATCTCCCGGAACTCGAAGTAGTAGTATTCGTCATCCTGGGTGAAGGTTTTGGAGATGGCCTCGCCGCCCCGGTCCCCGGCGGCGCGGTTGTAGATATCCCGGTTCTGGTTCAGCAGCCCGGCGGTGTGGGCCTCGCCGCGAATCAGCTGGCAGCTGGGGACAGAGCAGGCGGACAGCCTGGCCTCAAGCTCCGCCAGGGCGTCGTCATAGGTCATGAAGCCCAGGTCTTCCCGGCCGGCCTCCCCCATGCTGCCGTTTCCCATTTCTCTGGGGGTCAAATCCGTTTTGATGCACTCCCAAGGCTGCTGGCGGCGCAAATGGTAGTTTAATAATTCGCGCTCCTTCACCACTTCACCGAAATCCGCGCCGCCGGGCGTGTAGTAGCTGTAGTCCATGCCCCCATGGATAACCTCAGCATATATATGGAGATGCTCACGAAAGCTCTCGGTATGCGTCCTGAATATAGGCCCGGTGGCCTGCTCCTCCCGCTCCTGGGGCTCTGTATGCATGAATGCGTCGATTGCCCTGCGCTCGTCGGCCTCATACCAGGTAAGGCGATAGGCAGTCACCTGGCCGGGGTACTCCTCCGGCAGCTTGGCGGCGACCTTCAGGGTCTCCGGCAGCTTGATTTCTCCTGGCGCAGAGCCCTCCCGGCACCCGGCAATCATGACGGACAGGGCGGCGCACAGCGTCAGCAGCAACAATACCCGGCGTTTCATCCTGACACCCCTCCTCTCTATGGTGTCTCTATTATATTTCATTCACTATTATATGTCAAGCATGAAATTATATTGGTATCTGGCATTTTTTGGCCCGGGACTTTACTTTGGGCCTGGAAATGTGCTAGAATGGTCCCATCAGAGAATGGAGGCAGCCCATGAGAAGCGCGGAGATCACGAAGAAAATCCCCCTGGAGCTGTTGTGCTTACAGCTGCTGGGGGAGCGGGACATGTACGGCTATGAGATGGTGCAGGAAATAAAAAAGCGCAGCGGGGGGCTGTTGGAGCTGAACATTACCACGCTGTATCTGGCGTTGAAGCGGCTGAACGAGCACAACTATGTGTCTCTGTATTATTCTGACGCGGAAGCCGCCCGGGAGCGGTCGCGCATCTACTACCACCTGGAGCCCCCGGCTGAGGAGTACCGGCGAAAATTACAGGAGGAGTATGAGCGGGCTGTGCTGGGGGTAAAAAGGTTTATGGAGTATGAAGGGTGAGCGGTGGGGGCTGTTTCAGAGTCTGCAATCAAGAGAAGGGCTCTCCCCCAGCCACCCACATAAAAGCGGCGGAAGCTCCCATTGGGATGCCTCCGCCGTTTTGCTTTCCCTTCGGCTCCGCTGGGTGTGTCAAGGGGGGGGACCAATCATGTTCTTTTTATAACTATTGACAAAATCTATTTGCAAGAGTATAATCAAACTGTAAAGTAAATCTTCCCAGAAGTAGAAAATATTAAGGCAAAATGGAGGTGGGAACCATGCAGCACAGTGAGCCCGTTTTAAGTTCAAGCTCGGATAAACTATTTTTTACAAAGGAGCAAATAACCATGAAAAAGCGTAAAACAAACCAATTCATCTCTATCCTGCTGGCGTTTGTGCTGCTGTTGTGCAGCGTGGTTCCCGCCTATGCTGTGGAAGGCGGGGAGCCTGACCAGATTGAGAGCCAGGACCTTTTCATCACAGACGAGGTGGCAAAGCACATTGCCCTGCTTTTTTTGGAGGACATGGTGAATACCGGCCTTACGACCTGGGACGAGAGCACGGAGCTGGTGCGGGTGGTGCCCATGTATGACGAGACCGGCGAGAACATCAGCGCCTACACGGCGGAGCTCACGTCGGGCTATATTGTAATTTCCTCCTACGCGGACGTGCCCAACCTGATTTTTGAGTGGGCGGACGAGGCCGAGCCTATGTATGCCGGCCTGCCCGCGGCCCACAACGCCCGCAGCGCGGCAAAAATCATCTATGTGGGCCCCGTGGACTATTATCTGGACAGCGGCAGCGACACCCTCACCGGCATAGAGGGCGAACAAGTTCCCCGGGACGCTTTGTCTAATGACTTTGACGAGTACAGAGACATAGAAAATGTTTCGCCCGAGGCCATAGAGATGCTGACAGAGGCGAAGCAGGAGGCCCTTGAGAATGGGGGGATTTCGGCGCAGGCGAACATAGGGCCGGACAATTCGGACACTGGCTACATTAGGGATTCTGTGGAATATGCAAAGAATTTGTATGGACCGAATGGGCGTTATGAATGTACAGCCTGGAATAATAAGTGGGAAAGTGCTGCTACCTTTACTATCATGGGCAATTTTCTTGACTATAAACTACACTGCGGTCTTGTAGCAATAACAAATGCAATAAAGATGTACGGAAATCAATATAACAAAGCGAATATCAAGCAAGCAACCAGTACCCAAGTTTTTAATAATGTAGTAGCTGTTAATAAAGAAAATGATGAACAGTACTATAAAGTAACTGTGGATGCGAACGGAAACGTGTCGGGTGGGACGTATAGGTATAACTTAGATCAATTTATCGAGAAGTCATTCTTAAATTACGCTACTCATGTTGATGTGTATGGGCCATATTGGTGCAATATGGATAATATAAGAAATGCGACAACTGCCAATCGTCTAATGCTTATTAACTTACATACATACGGATTACCATATATTACCTCAGCTCAATCCCCATACCACATGGTAATTGGGTATGCGTGGGCCTGTTTGACGGAAAAAAACACATTAACATCTATGTATTTTTTAAAAATAAGTGACGGTCACTTTCCAAGTGCACGAAACCTAGATGTCACAAGACTCCCAGCGGATCAATACTGGGAAATCTATTTTGGGTAAAGAATATGAGCAAAAGATTCTACCGCCCAGAAAAACGCCTCCTGCCCCTCCTGCTAGCTCTGTTCCTGGGCTTGTGCCACTTTGTGGCGGTTAATGCCCACTATGCGCCGCCCTATCACTTCAGCCCGGCAATGGTAAAGGAAATCTCAGTATACAAGTACAGCCACAACTATCTATACACAAAAGACATATCCGACAGAGAGCAGATTCGCAGAATTGTCAAGCTGCTGAACAGCTTCAAGTACACCGAAAAGGAGGAGCCTCTCCCTATGGCCGGCTGCGGCACCTCCTACTCCCTGCGTATCAAGGCCGGCTGTCGGGAGATTTGGATCTACTTCAGCGGCGGCAGAATAACCGTGGAAAAAAGAGACAAAAGCGGCACAGTGATCTTCCACGGCCCGCCCCACCATTTCCTCCCCCTACTTGACCTGGCAGACGGAAAAATAGAGTCGCTGACAGACTAATTTCCAGGCAACTTGGCGTTGGGGCATGGCCTCAGCGCCAGTGGCCTTAGCCTGCACCGGCTGCTGATGGGCCATATTGGCCGCTGCGTTTTTCATAACATGAAGCAAAGGCGGGGATAGCATGAAAAATAGAAAGCTAAAAGAAATTTGGCCTTGTCTGTGTCTGCCGGCCTTGCTCATGGTATGCGCGGTCGTTTTTGTGGCTATAAACAATCAGCCCGAGCCCCCCTATCATTTCAATTCCTCGATGATTAACCACATCACGCTACGAAGCGGAAACGGCCCCGTTATTCTGGATATATCTGAAAGGGAAGAGATAGACGAAATCATCAGCCTGTTAAATGAATTCAGATATAATGAGCGGGAAGAAATTCCTCCGGCAGGGGGTTGGGATTATGGTATTTCTTTCACAGCCGGTGGCAAAGACATCTGGATTGTTTTTACCGCAGACAGTGTCCGCATCTATAAAAACGACGGCAGCTCAACGATTTACTTCGGCCCGCCCGACCATTTCCGCCCCCTTGTGGACCGGATAGACGAAGCAAGGCCCCGCTGACAGACTAATTTCTAGGCAGCTTGGCCTGCCCGGCTGCTGACGGGCAGATACCGGGCAACCAAGCTTCCGCGTCCAAAGAAGGGAGAACGCATGATGCGCAAAAAATTATCCCTCAAAAAAATCATCCTCTTGTCATGCCTGTTCGTCTTCCTGGCTGTATGCGTGGTCTATTTCGCGTTTTTCGACCATGAGACTCTTGATTTGTCCCTTTTCCATTTTGACCCCGAGGCAGTCGAATCCATTAGTTTGCAGAGAGCTGGCGGCAGCGATATAACCATAAAGGACAGAGAGGAAATTAACGAGGCGGTCCGACTGCTCAATAATTTCAAGTATATTAATGGGCTGGAAGTCGTTCCCCCAGCAAGTGGTTGGAGCTATTATATGGTTTTGAAGTTTGGCCGCAAAGAAGTCCGCTACTTTTTTGGTTCAGACCATGTACGCATTTATGAGCGCGACGGCAGCTCAACCGTCTACTTCGGCCCGCCCGACCATTTCCGCCCCCTGGTAGACCTGCTGAACGGACAGAGGAATTCTCTTACTGGGTAATTTCAAAGAAGGAACGCTTGTGCGGCAGCGGCCCCGCATAGCGGAAGACGAGCTTTTATGGCAAATCCCCAAGAGGTAGCTATGGATAAGAAAATTTCACGCCGGGAAACAAGGCTGTTGCTGTTCCTGCTGACGCTGTTTTTGGGGTTGGGACACCTTATAGCGGTCAATGCCCACCGTGGGCCGCTTTTTCATGTCAACCCGGCGGCGGTGCAGAAGATTACCGTGCACAGCGGCAAATGCGCTGCCAGTATATCCAACAGCACGGCCATTACGGACCGGGAGCGGATCGAGGAGATCGTCCGGCTGCTGAACGGCTTTACCTACACCGAGCAAGAGGAGCTGCCCCTTATGGCCGGCGGCTGCGACTCGCTGAGCCTGGCAGTGCCTGCCAGGAGCATTCGCATTGCTTTTGGCGACAATTATGTGCGCAGCTACCGGCAGGACGGCAGCTCGGTGGTATACTATGGGCCCTCCCAGTATTTTCACGGGCTGGTACAGCTGGCGGAGGAGGCCTTTGTCCCCTGCGCGGAGTAGTCCTCCCCTCCCCTTTGTCAGGACACAAAAAAGCAAGGCGGCTGACAACCGTCTTGCTTTGCGTGTCTTTTTTTGTGTTTGAAAGCCTCAGAGCATCTCCTCCACCGGCACCGGCACGGCGTCAGGCTCAATGGGACAGGTGTAGCCCTTGGCCGCTGCCTGCTGAAACTCGGCCTTTGCCTTTTCCAACAGCTCCGGCTGGGTGAACAGGTCCGCCGCCGCCCCTGCCAGCGCCTTGGCCGCGTAGAGCATCCCCTTGTGGGCCACGCCGGAGGTGCCGCCGCTCACATTCTGCCAGCTGTGGCCGGGAGAATGGGCGGGCCAGGTCACAACGCTGATTTGAGCGGTAGGGGTCTGCCAGCTCACGTCTCCCACGTCGGTGGAGCCAGGGGACTGCTTGTCGCTGTGGAAGTAGGGCAGCAGGAAGTCGTTCAAAGAGGCCTTGCCGTTGTTCGAGAGCTGCGCCGCCTGCTTTTTGATCTCCGGGTCATACTTTGCGCCCATGCCAGGCAGCTCCTCGTCCTGGGGACAGGTGGCGTCCAGGGCGGCGGCAAAGTCCCGCTCCTCCTGGGTGTATTCCGGCAGGGGGGCGGCCTCCATGTTGTCATACAGAACCCGCTCCAGCGTCTCGTTGGGCAGCAGGTCGGCGGTGCCGTCAATAAAACGGCGGGTGAAGTGGGTGCCGGTCATCAACGCCGCGCCCTGGGCAATGTCGTCCACCCGGGCCAGCAGCGACTTGTTGTGGGGGACTGTGTCAGACCGCACCATATACAGCACCGTGGCCTGGGACTGGACCACGTTGGGGGAGATGCCCCCGGTGTTGGTGATGGCATAGTGGAGGCAGTCGGTGTTGGGGATGTGCTCCCGCAGGAACTGCACCCCCAGGTTCATCAGCTCCACCGCGTCCAGGGCGCTGCGGCCCTGGTGAGGGTTGCCGGCGGCGTGGGCGGCTATGCCGTGAAAGGCGTACTCCACCTGCATAGAGGTGTTGTTGGTGCCGGTGAACACCTCGTTGGCCGTGCCCGGGTGCCAGGTCAGGGCCGCGTCCAGCTGGTAGAACAGGCCGTCCCGGGCCATAAAGGCCTTGCCCGCGCCCCCCTCCTCCCCGGGACAGCCGTAGTAAATGACCGTGCCGCTGCTGCCGGTAGCGGCCAGATACTCCTTCACTGCCCAGGCCGCGGCCAGACTGCCCACACCCAGCAGATGGTGGCCGCAGCCGTGGCCGCAGCCATTGCAGCCATTGTCTGTAACAGGGCGGGGCTCCAAGGCCCCGGCCTGCTGGCTGAGCCCGGCCAGAGCGTCGTATTCGCCCAGAATGCCGATCACCGGCCTGCCGCTGCCAAAGCTGCCGGAAAAAGCGGTTTCCATGCCCGCCACCCCGTGCTCTACCGTAAAGCCCAGCTGGGCCAGCAGGGCCTCATACCGGGCGGCGGCGTGATGCTCGGAGAGTGACAGCTCCGGGTCTGCCCAGATGGCGTCCGCTGTGTCGAAAAACAACTGCCGCTTGTCCTCCAGCAGCTGATACAATTCTTGTTTGGTCATACTTTCCTCCTCTTGATCTTCCGTTGCCCCAAAGGGGAATTCAGCTTAGAAGCTTGGATAAATAGATCACCAGGTCGTCGTCATTCCGGCACTCCCCATAGGGCGGGCAGACCTGGTCCTGATACCATACGCCGCTGCCGTCGGGAAGATAGCCCCGCTTGATGTATATTCTCTGGGCGCTGCCATACCCGCTGTGCAGGCCCACGCTGAGATATACCCTGTTGGCATACCGGGCGGCAATCTGCTCCGCGATATCCATGAGAATGCTGCCAATGCCTTTGTTGCGGTACTTTTCCAGCACCCCAAAGTCCACAATTTCCGGCAGCCCCTGGCCTCCAAAGGGGCCGTTGGGGGAATGGGGGTAGACATGGATGTAACCCGCCGCATTCCCCTGGTACTCCGCCACCAGGGCTGTGCAGCGGCCCTCCGCCTGGTGCCGCAGCCTCATTTCATACTTTTCCGGCGTCTGGTTCCAGCCCTGGGCTATCTCCTCACAAGTGATTGTCTCTGGGTCGCTCTGCTCCATGTCCCGAACCAGCAGGCTCTGGTCTTGATAATATATCATACTGCCTCCTGCAAAAGCCCCGGGCTACAGCACCTTTGCCAGAAAGTCCTGAAGCCTGGGGTTGGCGGGGCGGCTGAACAGCTCCTCCGGGGGTCCGGATTCCAGGATATTCCCCTCAGCCATAAACAGCACCCGGTCTGAAACCTCCCGGGCAAAGCCCATCTCGTGGGTGACAATGACGCTGGTCATGCCCCCCTCTACCAGGCCCTTGATGACCTCCAGCACCTCCCCCACCATCTCCGGGTCCAGGGCGCTGGTGGGCTCGTCGAACAGCATCACGTCCGGCTCCATGGCCAGGGCCCGCACAATAGCCAGCCGCTGCTTCTGCCCGCCGGAGAGCTTGCCGGGCATTACCTCCGCCTTGTCCTGAAGGCCCACCCGTTCCAGCAGCTCCATGGCCTTCTGGTCCGCCTCCTGCTGGCTCATGCCCTTGACCAGCGTGGGGGCAAGGGTGATATTCTTTTTAACCGACAGATGGGGGAACACATTGAAGTGCTGGAACACCATGCCCATCTTCTGCCGGTGGCGGTCAATGTCCACCTTTTTGCCGGTAATCTCCACCCCTTCAAAGAAAATCTGCCCCTGCTCCGGGGTCTCCAACAGGTTCAGGCACCGGAGAAAGGTGCTTTTGCCCCCGCCGGAGGGCCCGATGACCGACACGGCCTCTCCCGCATGTATGGTCTCTGACACGCCCTTGAGCACCTGCAGCTTGCCAAAGCTTTTGTGCAGGCCGACGGTTTTAATCAGCTCAGTCTGTTGTTCCACGGGCCATCCTCCTTTCAAACGCGGCCACAACCTTGCTCAGGGGGAAGGTCAGGCACAGGTAGATCACGCCCACAATAATCAGGGCCTCAAACCGCAGATAGGTAGCCCCGCCCACCAGCAGGTAGGAGGTCATCAGGTCCCCCAGGAAGAAGGTGGAGGCCAGTGAGGTCTCCTTGAGCATCATAATGAACTCGTTGCCCAAAGCGGGGAGAATGTTGCGCACTGCCTGGGGCAGCACAATGCGCAGCATGGTCTGGCGGCCGGAGAGCCCCAGACTGCGGGCAGCCTCGGTCTGGCCCTTGTCCACTGCCTGAATGCCCGCCCGGATGACCTCGGACACATAGGCCGAGGAGTTGATGCACAGGGCCAGCGCCACCCACATAAAGGGCGACAGGGCCAGAAAGGGCAGCAGCTGGGGCAGCACAAAGTAAAATATGTACAGCTGCAGCAGAATGGGCGTGCCCCGGATGACCTCGATATACACGCCGATGAGAAACCGCGCCGCCCGAAACCGGCACATTTTGACCATAGCCACCAGCGTGCCCAAAATCACGCCGAACAGCACCGCGATGGCGGTGAGCTTCAGGGTGTTGACCACGCCCTCCAACAAAAATACCTGCCAGTATTCCCGCAAAAGCCGAAGAATATTGGGGCCCAACAGGGATAAATCCATGCCTTGCTTCCTCCTTTTTCTGAGAACTTGCATCAATAGGAGTTTGCACCTGCCTTTTCGGCAAATATCACGGTTGACTGTGTTGCAAGCCAATCGCGAGATTGCCTGCGGATTTGCGCCTTGGCAACAGCAAAATTTGCTCGATCATCCAGGCACAAATCCTATTGGTACAAGTTCCGAATGCCGTGGGACCCGCCCAACGCCGGGCGGGTCCGCTAAGGGCTGACGCGCTGCCGCTTACTCTGCTTCAGAGGAGGACTCGCTCCCGGCAGGGGCGTTGCCCTCATCGTCGTAGCTGACCTCATTGGCTGTGGCGCTCATGGCCAGCTCCTTGGCCTCCTCATACCAGCCGCCGTACACATTGGCGTCGTAGGCCTTTTTGAGAATGCCGTTCACCTCCTCGGTGAGGCTGTCCGCGCCCTTTTTCAGCACAATCACATTGGCGGTGTACTTCTCGTCCACCTCAAACTGGAAGCCGGACAGGGCCACTGCCGGGTCGTTGGACATGAACACGTCCGCCTGGCCCTTTGCCACGGCCATGGCCTCAAAGTCGCCGTTTTTCAGCTGCAGCAGGCCCGTGCCCAGGTCGCCGATGGTGACCAGCTCGCAGTCGGGCAGCTGCTCCTGACACAGAGACTCCTGCAGAGAGGCGGTCTGGGCCCCCACCTTCACACCCTTAAAGTCTGCCGCAGCGGCAAACCTGCCCTCGTTCTCCTTCAGGGTGATGACCACCTGGTCGCTCTCATTGTCCCCGGGATAGTAAAAATCAGAGAGGTTGAAGTTCTGCTCCCGGTCCTCCCGCCAAGAGAAGCCGGAGATGGCCATGTCCACGGTGCCCATGCTCACCGCGGTGGTGCAGGCCTCAAAGCTCATGGGCATAATCACCAGCTCCTTGCCCATCTCGTCCGCAATATACTGGGCCAGCATAATGTCAAAGCCCACATATTGGTCCTGACCCTGCTTGCTGGTGTCCACAAAGGCCATGGGGGCAAAGTCGGGGCTGGTTGCCACCTTCAGGGTTTTGCTGTCGTCTTTGCCAGAGCCCCCGCAGGCCGCCAGGGCGGTCAGCATCAGGCACAGGGCCAGGGCCAGGGCAATCCACTTTTTCATCTTCATACTCATTCGCACTTCTTTCTTTTTTGATTTGTTACCCATTATAGCTGCATAAATATACATTGTCAAGGTTTATCCATGAATTTTCTTTCATCCCCATATTTTCCCGCCCACAGCCGGTTATTTTGTTCAATTTTGGGGCATGTCCCCTGTGGGGCGGCAAAAGCATAGCCCGGGGCAGAGCCAGCCAAAGACTCTGTTCCCGGGCAGCGTTTTTCTTTTCTATTTCAGGGCCTGGTCCTGCAGCCGGTCAAACTCAGCCATACATTCATCCACGGTGGCGCCCTCCAGCAGCCGGCGCACAATCAGGCAGGTGTTGCCCCACTGCTCCACCTTCATGCTGGCATTGGAGCCCAGCACATACACGCCCTCCTCAATCCGGTCGTTAAGAGGCTGCAGGGCGGGGACGCAGTCCACCTTCACATTTTCAGAGGGGGAGATGACCCGGTTGGTCTCAGCGTAAAGCTGCAGGGCCTGGTCAGAGGTCATGATGTTCACTACCTGGGCCGCGTCCTCCCGGTGCCTGGCCTCGGCCCCCACCGCCAGGCCGGTCACGGACATCACGGGCATCTGGCCCCGGCTGCTGGGAAAGCCGATCACCGTCATCTCAAAGCTGGTTTTGCCATAGGCGCTCTCGGTGTTGGCCGCGCCCCAGTAGGCCATGACAATGGGGGTCTTCTGGCTGAGAAAATCCTCTCCCTCCCCCTCAATGGCCTCGCTGACCAAAGCCTTCTCCGGGTCGATATAGCCCCGGTCCATCATGGTTTGCAAAAACTCGAAGCCCGGGCGCATATAGTCGCTGTATCGGGCCTCGCCGCTGTTCAGGGCCGCGATCTCCGCCTCAGTGTTGCCGCCGTTGTACAGGTCCGCATAGGCCTGGGCCAGAACAAAGGTCTCCAGCCACCAGCGGTTGGCCCCCACAGGGGTTTCAATGCCGTTCTCTTTGAACACCCGGCAGCACTCCAGAAATTCCTCCGGGGTCTTTGGCAGCTCCAGGTGGTATTTCTGAAACAGGTCCTGGTTGACAAACAGCCCGTAGGCCACCACCTCCTGGGGGATGGCCACCAGCTTTCCGTCCACAGTGTTGGCCACCCGGACGACCTCCCGGAGGTTTTTCGCGCTGTCCAGCCCTGAGAGGTCCATCAGCTTGCCCTCTGCTCCCAGAATCTGAATGGTGTCCGGGTTCAGCAGGTAGACGTCGTCCATATTGTGCCGGGCCCGGTCCAGGGCCACCTGGTCGTAGGTTTTGTCCTCATGGTCCTCCGCCGTATAGGTGGTGTAGGCCACGGTCACCCCCAGGGCCTCCTGGGCCATGGCCACGGTCAGGTCTGAGGCCATGCGGGCCACGTTCTCCGCGTCAGGGTCCGTCTTCTCCATGGGGCTGAACAGGACCACCTCCCGCTCCTCCCCCTGGGACTGGGACACAAGGTTTTTGGGCTCTACCAGCCCCCCGCAGGCCGCCAGCAACGCCAGCGCCCCCATACAAAGGACCAGGCCTCTCCATATTCTGTTGTTCAATCCGCTCACCAGTCTTTCATACCGTTCTTGCATTGGCGTATGGCCTTTTTCAAAAGCTCCATATCCAGGGGCTTGGACACATGCGCGTCCATGCCCGCGGCCAACGCCGCCTTTTCATCCTCGGCAAAGGCGTTGGCAGTCATGGCGATGATGGGGATGGTCCCCGCGTCCTCCCGCTGCAAAGCGCGGATAGCCCGAGCGGCCTCGTGGCCGTTCATCACCGGCATCTGCACGTCCAGCAGAATGGCGTCAAACTCCCCTGGCCGGGCCTGCTCAAAACGCTCCAAAGCCAGCCGGCCGTTTTCCAGCACCTGACAGGTAGCCCCTTCCAGCTCCAGCAGCTCGGTGAGAATCTCCGCGTTGATGGCATTGTCCTCCGCCGCCAGAAAGTGAAGCCCCTTCAGGCTCAAAAGCTCCTCCCCAGGCTCCTCCCTGTTGGGGGCTCCCCGCAGCTCCGCGGTCCTCTCCCGCAGGGCCGACACAAAGAAGGGCTTGGAGACAAGGCCAATGCGGCCCGGCTTCAGCCGCTCCTCCGCCTCAGAGGCGCCGGCCTCAGCCAGCAGCGCCAGCAGCCCGCCGCCGGGCAGGGCCTCGTCCAGGGCCTCCACCCCCTGAGGGCCGCAGGCCTCCCAGTCCGCCAGAACCAGCTGACAGCTGTTCTCCCGCAGCCAGGCAAGGGCCTGGTCCAGGTCCCCGGCTGTGGCCAGGGTCAGGCCGGTGTTCTCCATCAGGGCCTGGATGTTCTCCTGGCTCCGGCTGTCTCCCCCTGCCAGCAGGACCTGAGAAATGCCCTGCCGCTGCCAGAACTGCCGGTCCAGCTGCTCCTCCTGAATGCGCAGCTCCCACTCCACCCGGAAGAGAGAGCCCTGGTCTACCTGGCTGCTGACCTCGATGGCGCCGCCCATAAGCTCCACAATGCTTTTGGTGATAGCCATGCCCAGGCCCGTGCCCTGAATTTTGTTGGTGGTGCTGTTCTCCGCCCGGGTAAAGGCGTCAAAAATGGTTTCCAGAAACTCCGGCGTCATGCCGTAGCCGGTGTCCTCCACCTCAATGCGCAGCCGTTCATACTGACTGGAACGCTGCTTGAGGCCGATGACCCGCAGCCAGATGCTCCCCCCCTCCGGCGTGTACTTGACCGCGTTGGAGAGCAGGTTGATCAGCACCTGGTTAATCCGGGTCTCATCCCCCACCAGATACTCGTGGCGCACCCCGGTCATCTCCACATGGAACCGCTGGCCCTTGGCCCTGGCCATGGGCAGAATAATGGCGTCTACCGAGGCCAGCACGCTGCTGAGAGAAAAGTTCTCGTAGCTGAGCGCCACCTTGCCGCTCTCAATTTTCGACACGTCCAGAATATCGTTAATCAGGCTCAGCAGATGCTGGCCCGAGGCCATGATTTTGCCGGTATATTCCCGCACCTTCCCCGGGTTTTCCGCCTCGTTGGCCAGCAGGGAGGCAAAGCCCAGCACCGCGTTCATGGGGGTGCGTATGTCGTGGGACATGTTGGAGAGAAAGGTGGTTTTGGACTGGCTGGCGATTTGCGCCGCCTGCAGGGCCTCGGCCAGCTGCTGGTTGTGGAGCCTGCGCTCCTCCTCCCGCTCCCGCTGCAGCTTGTTCTGCTGCCTGCGGCTGAGATAGTAGAGGCCGATGCACAGGCAGAACGCCGCCAGCATAAAGACCACCACAAAGTAGATGTTCTGGTTGACAATGTGCCCCTCCTGCTGAATGGCCTCTACCGGCACATAGCCCACCAGAAAAAAGGAGCCGCCGTTCACCGGCCACATGTAGTTCAGGGCGTGCTCCTCCCGGATGTCGTGGTAGAACAGGGCCTTTTCTCCGTTATTCAGGCATCGGTCTATTTCCGCCTGAATAGCCGGGTCCTCAATGCTGTTGGCCCGGTAAAAGTCCGCCAGATTCAGGTGCCCGGCGCTGCGCTGGCCCATGCCCTTGGGCTTAAGCACAAAGCGCTGGCTCTGGGCGTCCATAATATACAGGGTGGCCTGCTTGTCGTAAAAGCCGCTGGGCAGAGAGCGGTCAATGGCGTCGAACACATACTCGGCGTAAAGGGTGCCGATCTCCTCCCCATCCCGCTGCACCGGGCACTTCATGGTGTAAGACCAGGTGCCCATGTGGTTGACATAGGACTGGGACACCGGCATGCCCCCCACCACGCCGCCTCCGGAGAAGTCCAGCCCCTCCTCGGTAAAGGGCTCGCCGGTGTTTGAGACCCCCTCTGTCTTCCCTGTGAGAATCAGGGACATTTTCGACATGGCCTGGTTTTTCTCATAGGCGCGGATATATTCCTCCGGGTCCTCCGCCCGGGCGATTTCCTGGGCAATCAGGGTCTGAAAGTCCGCCTCGCTGCGCAGAATGGCCTCAATGGTATACTGAATCAGGTCCAGGCTCTCGCTCAGGTTCTGAATCGCGGCAGAGGACATCTCCCGGGAGACCTGCCGGGAGGCCAGATACACCACCGCCCCCATGGCGCAAAAGACCAGCACAATGGACAGCAGAAGCCTCTGCCCTTTCCGCTTGTTTCCCTTGATGAATTTCGCTTTCATAGACCGTCTCCATTCCCCCACAGGGGCGCGCCGCGCTTCTGCCAGGACCGGTTGGTGAGCGCAGCCTTTTCTTTCAGCCCTGGACGACCGCAATTTCACATTGCATTATATTATACTATACTTTCAGTTTTAGTGTCAATACTTTCCCCGGCATAGCGAGGACAAAAAGTAAGGGGAGCCCCCTTTTGGGAGCTCCCCTTTTCTGCTCTTGCCGCTCTTGCTTCTGCGTTATCGTTAACGCAGTTCAAAAAAAGGCGCTGCCTCTTTTGAACCTGGCGGCACGGGTATGCCCGCGCCGCTGCGTTTACTATACTTCACTTCCCGGCGGTCAGCTCATAGGCTCCGCCGTCCTGGGTTGCGCCGCTGACCTTGCCTTTGGCCTGCAGCAGGGCGTTCAGGCTCTCAAAGCCCTGGCAGTCCTCAGGCAGCATCAGCACGGCGACGGCTGCCTCCCCGTCTTCACCGGCGTACTGAACCACTGCCCGGTCCCCTTCCAGAATCACCCCGTTTACCTGCAACTGCCGGCCGTCCAGAGAAAGCTCCGCGTCCACGTCCATGTCCAGCTCCGCCTGAAGGGGCCGGCCCTTCTCATCCTGATAGTTCACCACAGCCTTGCCCTCTTCGCCGGACTCGTAGATGTGGAAGCTCATTTCGCCGCCGCCCCCCTGAGCGCCGTTGTCCACCTCAAACACCATCTCTGCGGTCCGCCCGTCCGCCGACTGGGTGAAGGACACCATGCGGGCGAACAGCTGCCCTCCGGTGGCGGCGTTGGCCCCCATGGCGGTGAGCGCGGCCAGGGCCGTTACTGCCACGGCGGCCAGGGCTCTGCGGGCGGTCTTTTTGATTTTGCGGTTCTCTGTCATATGAATTACCTCCTGAATTTTCTCCGGGGAGGCTTTCAGCCTGGAAAAGGTGCGTTGATACAGCTCTCGGTCAAATTCCATTATGAATCCTCCTCTTGCGTTGTCAGTGTCTGCTTCAATTTTTCCCGGGCCCTCTGCAGGCGGGTCTGCACGGTGGACTCCTTCAGCCCGCACAACGCCGCCACCTCCCGCACAGGGTAGTCCTCATAATAGTAGAGGTACAGGGGGACCCGGTATTTTTCCGGCAGGGCCATCACCGCCAAAAACAGCCGGCTCTCCTCTGGGGCCGGAAGCTCCGCTGTGCCGGACCAGGCCTCTAAAGGGGCCCTGCGGCGGAACCAGGGGGAGCGGATGAGCTTGCGGGACTGGTTCACCGCCACCCGAATCAGCCAGCGGCGCACATGCTCCGGGCCCTCAAAGTCGGTTTTGTCCTGATAGAGCTTCAGCAGAACGGTCTGGGTCAGGTCCTCGGCGTCGGCGGGGCTTTTGCAGGCGTTCAGAGCCACCCGGTATACCGTGTCGCCAAACTGTCTGGCGTAGTGGGAAAATTCCTCCGGCGTCATCCTGCCGCCTCCTTTGCCGGTGTTGAAAAGCTTTTCACTACATATACCCCTCAGGGGGGCGGAATATCTCAGGAGCAGAAATTTTTTTTGCAAAAGGGGGCCGCTCCACCCTGTCCGGATGGAACGCCCCCCCATGCTCAGAACCTGTATGCACCACCGGAATTGCGGAAGAAGCGAGGGTCTTCCGCGCCGGTCCGGGCGAATCCCGGTTCTTACTGCTTTCTCACCACCTGCATACTGCCGGAGGTGGTATTCATCTCGATTCTGGTCTCTCCATTGCCATACACGGCCTTGCCCTTCTTCTTCCCGCCGTCCCTGTCCGTCACAGGGAAGTCGGTGCGGAATCTCCCGGAGACAGAGCTGTAGTGGGCGGTAAAGCCCCCGTTCTCCGGCAGGGCCAGGCACAGGCTGCCGGAGACCGCGCTCAGCTTCGCCTTTTCCGGGCACTGGTCCACCGTCAGCCTGGCCTGGCCGGAGGTGGTGCTCACCCGGAAGCTCTCCGCGTTGCCATGAGCCGCCACGGTACCGGACACCGCGCTGAGCTCGGCCTGCTCGGCGGCAAAGCCCTCCGCCTTCACGGTGCCGGACACGCTGCTCAGCTTCAGCTTTTCAGCGGACACATCCTCCGCCGCCACAGTGCCGGACACCGCGTGGAGCCGCATCCCCTCGCTGTGCAGCCCCTGGGCCGCAATGGCGCCGGACACGGTGGAGGCCTCAAAGTCCTCGCCTGTCAGGCCGGTCAGCCGGACATTGGCGGAGACCGTATTCACATTCAGGTGCTCCAGCTTCCCGTTCAGTTTTTCCGGGACCCGGACCACAAGCCGCTTGGCCATGCCGGCGGTCAGGTTCCAGCCGAACTTTTTCCGGTTCCACTCAATGGTCAGCTTCTCCCCGTCCTTGGCATAGACTGCCATGCGCCGGCTGGGCTCCAGGGGCTTTTTGCTGAACTCCGTCACCTCGACGCAGTCCCCGTCCCAGGGCTCCACAGCCACCTGGCCTGTAAACCAGTGAATATCCAGCTTTTCCAGAGCATGCATGGGAATGCTGGCCGTGTTGACATATTCCTGCCCCTGCTGGCTGCTGTGGCTGTCCACCCATTCGCTCCCGGGCTCCGGGGCGCTGTCCTCCTCCTGGCTGCCGTCAGTGGGGAACTCCTGTTCAAAGTCGCAGAAGTCCTCGTCATCCTCCTTCTGCTCCTGCCAGTCCTCCACCATGTCCCGCAGAGAGTCCTTTATGTCGCTGACCGCACTGGCCACGTCATTCATGGCCTCGTTCAGGTCAATGCCGATCTCCTGGCCAATGCCGCTCATGGCCTGGTTGATCTCCCGGCCCAGATTGTTGAGCCAGGCCCCCCAGCCGCCGGCCTTCGGGGGCCGCGGGCCAGCCTGGGGCTGCGCTGCCCTGGCCTGCTCCACGGCCTGCTCCGCCGCCTGCCGGGCCTCCTGGGCAACGCGCTGAACCTCCTCCTGGAAGCCCTCTGTGCCTGGGCCGAACTTGTTGTAGAGGGCCTCATAGGCCGGGTTATACACCTTGTCGTAGGCCTCAGAGTAGATTCGGCCCAGCTCCCGCTCATTCAGGGCAGGGTCCGCCCCGCTCCACTGGGCCTGGGACTCTGTCCGCCGGGCCTGGCGGCGTTGACGCTCCTGGTAGGCCTCCATCTCCTCCTGGTACGCCTCCATTTGCTCCTGGTAGGCTTCCATCTCCTCCTGGTAGGCCTCGTTCAGGTCCTCGATCTGCTCCTGATAGGCCTCCAGCTGGTCCTGGTAGGCCTCGTTCTGCGCCTCAACCTGTTCCTGATAAGCCTCGTTCTGCTCCTCCACCTGCTGCTGGTACTCCTCCATCATCTCCTGATAGCGCTCCTGCATCTCCTCCATCCGCTCCCGGTACTCCTCCGGGTCGTCCGTCTCTGGCGGGACAGGGGGCGCGGGAGGCGCGGGGGGCGCGGGAGGCGCGGGAGGCGCGGGAGGCGCGGGGGGAGCAGGCGGCGCCGGGGGGGTGGGGGGTGTGGGCGGCGTGGGCATTGCCGGCATAGGGCCGCTGTCTGCCACTGTCACCCGCACCTGCCGGGGACGGCCGGCCTCGGGGGTTCCGGCCTGGTCCTCCGGGCTGAGAACTTTCACCTCAACCTCTTCGTCCTCCAGGCCCACGGTTATGGCAACCGGGTCCTGTCCGGCCTCTTCCCGGTCCCCAAGGCCGTCTCTGTCCTCAGCCTCCGCCGCCGGCTGGGAGGCCAGGGCCTCTGTCCCCTCCTCGTCCTCCATAGCGGCCAGCAGCTGGCCGGCCTGCTCCTGGGTAATCTTCCCCTGTTCCAGCATCTCAAGAATGGTGCGTTTGCTATTGCTCTCGCTCATTTTGTCTCCCACCTTTCCAAATCCTTCCGGTTCTGCTTTCTTCTCATATTTTCCAAGCGCTCCTCTGCGGCCAGCCGCAGGGCGTTGTCTCTTGTGGGGGTCACATACCGGAGCATCTCCGGCAGGTTTTTTTCTCCGCACACGTTATTTCCCACCTTTCAGCTGCTGCAACGCCTCAAGGGCCGCATTCACATCCAGCTCTCCCGAGGAGAGCCGGGCCAGAATCTCCCCCCGCTCCTCCTCTGTCCGGGCCGGGCGCAGCTCAGGCTTCTCGTCCAGGCCCAGAGCGCCAAGGGCGGCGTCCAGCATGTTCTTCACCGTGGGGTAGCTGACCCCCAGGGCCTTCTCCACCTCTTTGATGGACCCCCGGCACCGAAGGAACACCTCTACAAACTGCAGGTGCTTCTCCTCCAGGGTGCAGAACCGGCAGGGGGCGAAGCTGCCGTGAAGCTCGGTGCCGCAGCTGCCGCACCGCAGGCCGGTGACCTGCATCTTCTCTCCGCACACCGGGCACTGGGCCGGTGCGTGAAGGTTTTTCTTTGCCGCGTTTCCCATATTCGCCATAGTCTGTTCACCTCATTTTAGTTTTGAGCGCTCTCTATGTTTGAAATTATAGCACCGATTCTCAACAATGTCAATACATAAATTGATTTTTTTAATTTTCTCTTTGAAATTCTTAATTTGACAGCTTTAACACATCTAGTGTACTGTTATTGCGGCGATTTTCTCGCTCTGCTTCCATTGATATGTCCGAAAAAGAAAAAAAGAGGGCCGCACAGTCTGCGGTCCTCAAAAATCTTTGTAATCATTCTGCTATTCGCTCAGGCCCTCTACAATCGCCACCCCGTTGCTGGCGCCGATGCGGCTGGCCCCTGCCTCAATCATGGCCAGGGCCTGCTCTGTGGTGCGGATGCCCCCCGAGGCCTTCACCTGCACGCCGCTGGCCTCCTTCATCAGGCGCACGTCCTCCAGGGTCGCGCCGGTGGGCAGGCCGGGGCCCGGCGTGCCGAAGCCCGTGGAGGTCTTCACAAAGGTGGGCCGCATCCGAGAGGCCAGCAGGCACAGGCGCAGCTTTTCGGCATGGGTCAGGTAGCAGGTCTCAAAAATGACCTTGCTGGCCGCGCCCGCCGCCCGGCAGGCCTCGGCTATACGGCGCATCTCCTCCCCCACCAGGTCCCAGCGGTCGCTTTTCACGTCTACCAGGTTGACCACATAGTCAATCTCTCCCGCCCCTGCGGCCAGGGCCTCCTGGGCCTCGAAGACCTTCACCGCGGCGCTGCTCTGGCCCAGGGGGAAGCCCACGCAGGCGGCAACCCGCACCGGGGAGCCCTTCAAGATCTCCGCGCAAAAGCCGGCCACCGCGCTGTTGACAGCCACCGCCCCAAAGCCATATTGCAGGGCGGTTTCACAGTGGCGGCGCAGGTCGTCGAGGGTGACGTTGGGCTTGAGGAGGGTTTGGTCAATCATTTTGGCAAGCTGTTCACGGTTCATGGGAATGCTCCTTTTTGCTTTAGTATAGCAGACGGGGCGGGGCCCGTCAACCCAAAAAAGGGCCGGGCCCCCAGAGGGACCCGACCCATTTTGTGCAAACTAGCCAAAAACAACCGATGCAGCTTACTGCAGCAGCTGCAGAACGCCCTGGGGCACAGCGTTGGACTGAGCCAGCATAGCCTGAGCGGACTGGATGAGGATGTTGTTCTTGGTGTACTTCATCATCTCGTCGGCCACGTCGGTGTCGCGGATGGTGGACTCAGCGTCCTGAATGTTCTCCTGCATGACGGACAGGTTGTTGACGGTGTGGTCCAAACGGTTGGACACAGCGCCCAGCTTGCCGCGGAAGCCAGAGACGATATTGATGAGACCCTCTCTGGGCTCAACTGCCTCAACATCTTTAGCAGCCGAATCTTTCACGCCACGGAGATCAGCAACGGCCTGCAACGCACCAGTAACAGAAGTAACATCAACCTTGATAACACCGCGCGTAGGGATAGCATTACCTGTGCCAACATCAGCGTTCTCAATGTTCGCAGTCTTGATGAATCTGGTAAGGTTGAACTTGGAGTAATCCATGTCAAGGCCCTTACCCAAAGCCTCGCCCATATCAAGCTGGTCGGCCGCAGCAGCGGAGTCACCAATCTGGAACTTCATGGCCTCGCCAGTAACCTCGTTTTCGCCCATCTCACCGTTGAGCAGCTTCTTGCCGTTAAAGTTGGCAGTCTGACCGATACGGTTGATTTCGGAAACCAAGGAGTCAACCTCGTCCTGGAGGGCGTTACGGTCGATATCATCGTCATAGGTCCCGTTGGCAGACTGCTCGGCCAGGTAGACCATGCGGTTCAGCATGTCCTGGACCTCCTGCAGAGCGCCCTCAGCGGTCTTGATCAAGCCGTTGGCGTCCTTGGCGTTCTTCTTGGCAGCGTCCAGACCGGTGATCTGAGCGCGCATCTTCTCAGAAATGGCCAGACCGGCGGCGTCGTCGCCAGCGCGGTTGATTCTGTAGCCGGAGCTCAGCTTTTCCAGGTTGGCGGACAGGGCCTTGGTGTTGTTGTTGTAGTTCCGGTAGCTGTTCATAGCCATGATGTTGTGTTGAATACGCATAATTCTGCTCCTTCAGAATGTATTTTTATAACCTGCGCGGTTCCTTCCGCACAGGGCAGGGCCATTACGATAAATACGCAGTTGCGGCCCGATATCCGGCCAGGCTGTCGGGCCGCACAACGTATTATCTAAATATTTCTACTGGCTGAGCCAGTGGAAAGCATGAAATGCTGTACTGTATATTGAGAAAAAATCAGACCATAGGAGTGAAGGTAAACACGATAGAAGCAGTAACCTTGTCCTTATCAGTCCAGGGAGTATCGGGGCGCTGCTCGGCAACGCCGGTAAACCGGAAAGCCAGGTGATTGGTTTCGGCGTCATCCGCAACGTCAGTACTCGCGGCCAGCACGCCCACCTTCAGGGTGGTGCCGCGGCTGGAGACCAACAGCTCGGTGTTCACAGTGCCATCAGTCTTGGGCTCATCAGGAACAGCAGTGACAGGGGTCCAGTTGGGCTCAGTAGGAGTAGCACCCTTTGTAGCGTCCGCAGTCTGGAACACCAGGCAGACATTGTTGGGATACTTTGTTCCCGCTACATGGTCTGAAGTATTGTCAATCCACTCGGTAGCAAACTTCGCGTTGCCAGCCGCAACACCAGTAATGTTAGCAAAAACTGCCAGCTTGGAGGTGCTGTTGGAAGAGATAAACTGGCCGGGGAAAATGATCTGGTCCTGCTTATCGGTAAGGTCTGTGCCGTTTACCGTGCCACTGTACTTAAGCCCATAGGGGTTGACAACCAGCTTGGTAGCGCCAGGAAGAGTAACGTTAATGGTGCCAACAGTGGTCTCGCCGTCAACCTTAACTGTGCCGCCGGTAGCCAGCTTGGAGGGGTCGGTGATGGGGGCGGGGGCAGTAGCAAAAGCGGGGGCCGCAACGGCCAGAATCATGGCCAGAGCCAGAACTACGCTAAGAACTTTTTTCATAAAAATAACGCTCCTTCGTCATTTCATCTCTACGGTAAAATCCATTGTCACCGTAGCTTGTTGATAAATTGTAGCATGGTCGTCCTCAACTTGAGTATAGGTCACATACACACGATGGGTGCCCGGCGAGAGCTTTTTGTCCAGGGTGATGTCCCGCTTCGCGCTCCCCGGGGGGATCAGCTTGGAGAGATACAACTGCTGAGTGAACTGGTCGTCTTCAAAAATCTGAATGTAGACATCATAGTCAGAAACAGTAGGGTTCGCAATGTAACATT
This sequence comes from uncultured Oscillospiraceae bacterium, assembly GCA_910587835.1. Lineage (GTDB taxonomy): Bacteria > Bacillota > Clostridia > Oscillospirales > Acutalibacteraceae > Acutalibacter. The sequence continues at coordinate 36,539 of CAJUNQ010000040.1, forward strand.
CAAAATTCGTGCCATCACTGCTAGTCGCATCGTTTAAGTATTCCACAGAAACGCCGCGTTTTGCCGCCTGTGCATACGCCTCATCCACCGCCTTTTGCAGCGCGTCCGGGTCGTCGACCACCGTCACGCCCTCCTCGTAGCCGATGAGCGGCGTTTGGTTGTCGCCCAGCTGCACTGGCTCGGGCGCTTTCTCGCTGAACCTGCCAACCACCAAAACCACAGCGGCGGCGGCAAGCGCCACAATGATGATGATGAGTACCAGCACCAGCGGCGAACGCCTTTGCTGCTGTTTTGGTTCCTGGTCCATAGGTATACAGCCTCCTCAAGTGGATATTCGCTTTCTCGTCCCTCGTGCCTGGCCGGAGCGCGGGGGCCGGGTCAGCCGGTCTTTATGTTCACCAGCCCGTTTGCAACCGGGCCGGGTGAAGCCTCGTTCCTTTTTTCTTTCTTGGGCCTTACAATTTATTTATCGGCAGCTTTCTGGAAAAATTAAGGGTTCTTAAAAATTTATTTTTATGAAGCCTCGGTCGGTTTCTGTTACCCTCACTGCTATTTAGTATATCGGCAGAAACTTGAAAAAGTTAATAGCCTTTTTCAAAAAATCCGCAAAAAAAAGAACCGGTTTCCCGGTTCCCTTCTATGCCATTATTTCTTTGCAAGCGCTATCTTGTCCAGCAGCTCCAATATCTCCTCGCGGGTGTACTCCGTCTTCTCGCCCTCGCCAAATACCAACCGCAGCTCATAGATCATAGCCAGTTCAATCCTGGCCATTTCCTTCTCTGTTGTCATATAGACGCCCCCTTTCTTTTTCTATTATTATTGTACCCTATGCACGGTCCCCTGTCAAGTCCCCTTGACAAGCCCCGCCGCTTGCATTACAATAACGCTATACTAATATGAAGGAGGCTTTTGCGTGTTCTCAACCTTAGACTCTCTCAAGCCCGCTCTCAGGCAGCTGGTCCGCGCCCTGGGGCAGCGTTATCCCTATGCCTCGGCGCTGGCCGTGGAGGACGCCTCCCGCCGGTGGAGCATCAGCCGGGGCGGGGTGAATATCGACGCCAGCAACTTTCGCGGCGGCACGGGCTTTGTGCTGCGGGTGTTCGACGGCGTGGGCTGCGCCGAGTACAGCTTCAACCGCTTCTCTGAGGAGATGATTCCGGAAATTGAGGAGCGGGTGGCCCAGGGCCTTGCCGCCCAGAACGCCGCCCTGGAGGGCTTCGCCCCTCTGCCCACCCCCATTCCCGCCGACGAGCCCGCCAGCCTTTGCAAGGCCACGGTCTGCCGGGTAGACCCCAGGGAGCTGGGGGACGAGGCTATTCTTGCCCGGCTGCGGGGCATTCGGGAGAAGGCCCTGGCCCGGGACCAGCGGATTAAGGACGCTCAGCTGAGCATGGCCTACCGGGGATGCCGGAAGATTTTTCTCAGCCAGAACCGGGACCTGGACCAGACCCTGACCTGGACCACCTGCTCGCTGGCCATGATGGCCGCCCGGGGCCAGGAGCTGAAATACGCCTTTGAGAGCTTCTCGAACCTGGGGGGCGCGGAGGTGCTGGAAGGGGTGGAGGACGCGGTGGACCAGGTGGCCGGCCGGGCCCTGGAGCTGCTGGACTCTCAGCCCATCACCCCCGGAGAGTACGACTGCGTGTGCGACCCGGAGACCACAGGCATGATTGTTCACGAGGCCTTTGGCCACGGGGTGGAGATGGACATGTTTGTAAAGGACCGTGCCCTGGGCAAAAGCTATATCGGCCAGTATGTGGCCAGCGAGCTCATTACCATGCACGACGGCAGCACGGTGGACCAGACCGCAACCATGTTCTTTGACGACGAGGGCAGCCTCACCGGGGACACGGTGGTGATTGACAAGGGTGTGCTGAAAACCGGCATGTGCGACGCTCTCAGCGCCGCCCGGCTGGGGTGGAAGCCCACAGGCAACGGTCGCCGGGAGAGCTATGAGCGCAAGGCCTACACCCGCATGACCAACACCTACTTTGAGCCCGGCTCTCACAGCCTGGAGGAGATGATCGCCTCCATCCCCTACGGTTTTCTGCTGCAGCAGCCCATGTCCGGCATGGAGGACCCCAAGAACTGGGGTATTCAGGCCATGGTTGCCATTGCCAGAGAGATTAAGGACGGGAAGCTTACGGGTAAGGTCTTCTCCCCCATTGTGCTCACCGGCTATGTGCCGGACCTGCTGAAGTCTGTCACCATGACAGGCCGTGAGCTGGCCCTTTCCGGCAGCGGCTTTTGCGGCAAGGGGTATAAGGAATGGGTCAAGGTCTCTGACGGGGGACCCTGCATGAAAGCCAGAATCAGGCTGGGCTAAGGAGGTAGTCAGGATGATTGAGAGAATCAAACAGGCCTTGGGGGACTGCGGCATCCCCCTGTGGCGCATGAACGACAACACCGAGGAGACCGCGGAGCTGTTCTTTGTCCGGCAGCAGCTGGATACCCGGCGTTTTAAGGATGTGCGGAAGGTGCAGGTCACTGTGTTTCGGGACGTGGAGAACCCGGAGGGGGGCCTGCCTCTGCGGGGGGCTACCAGCGTGACTTTGTTGGAGTCCATGGACAACGCCCGGCTGCGGGAGGAACTGACCGGGGCCTGGTACGCGGCCCAGTTTGCCGCCAACCCCTATTATGACCTGCCCGACCCGGCGCAGGCCCCCTTAAAGGAAAAGACCGGCCCCCTGGCCCAGGCTCCCCTGGCGGAGAGCGCGGGAAAAATGGCCCGGGCCCTGTTCGCGCCGGACCGGCATCAGGACGCGTTTGTGAATTCGGCGGAGATTTTTGTGGCGCGCACCCGGCGGCGCATTCTCTCCTCCAACGGCACGGACGTGAGCTATACGGACGCTCAGGTCAACGGGGAATTTGTGGTGCAGTGCCGGGAGCCGGAGGACGTGGAGATTCACAACACCTTTCGGTATGACAGCCTGGACGGGGAGGCTCTCACCCAAAAGGTGGCCGAGGCCCTGGGCTTTGTCCGGGACAGGGCCAAGGCCCGGCGCATTCTCAAAAGCGGGCAGTACGACCTGGTGCTCAGCGGCGACCCGGCGGCCACGGTGCTCTCCTATTACCCGGACCGGGCGGCGGCCCACATGATCTACCCCGGCTACTCCACCTGGAAGCTGGGGGACCCGGTGCAGGGGGAGGACATTACCGGCGCAAGGCTGGACCTGGACCTGTGCGCCACAGACCCCTACAGCGAGGAGGGCGTCCCCATGGAGGACCTGGAGCTGCTGCGGGGCGGAGAGCTGCAGGCCATTCACGGGGCCAACCGGTTCTGCCGCTATTTGGGGGTGAAGCCCACAGGGCTTTACCGCAGGCTCCGCTGCCGGAACACCGGCGCGCCCTTTGAGGAGCTGAAGCAGGGCCCCTGCCTGTGGGCGGTGACCTTTTCCGACTTTCAGATGGACGCCATGAGCGGCCATTTCGGGGGAGAGATCCGGCTGGCCTATTTGATTGACGAAGACGGCAAAGCCACGCCGGTTACCGGGGGCTCGGTGAACGGCAGCTTGTTTGACGCGCAGAAGGGCTTGCGCTTCTCCTCAGAGCAGTACCAGTCGGCCTATTATGAGGGGCCCTACGGGCTGCGCATCTCGGGGGTGAATGTGGCGGGAGGGGAATAGAAGCCCCCCTCTCCCAAGCCCAAATGAAAAGTTCTTGAAGATTCCGGCTTCATCTTTGATGAAGCCGAAGGGACATTCTTTCAAGAAGTCCCTTAAGCCGCCGGAGGCGACCTTAATCCCTTGACCTTAAACACCCCTAAAACGCAGGAGGGTAGGAAAACGTCCCAGTGGGACGTTTTCCGTAGGGAACCACCGTAAGGGGTTCCCTATCGAATGGGAGCGAAGCGGACATTCGACAA
>CAJUNQ010000041.1 GCA_910587835.1 uncultured Oscillospiraceae bacterium
AAAAAAGGACGGGCATCCCGGCGGGCGTTGCCGGGAGAGGACTGTCTGGGGGAGCTCAGGACGCCCCTGCTTTGGAGGACGGAGAGGCCGGCGGGCCGGAGCTGTAAGGCGGCTGGCCGGAGCAAAAAAGGGACGGGCATCCCGGCAGGTGCTGCCGGGGAAGGCCTGTCTGGGGGAGCTCAGGACGCCCCTGCTTTGGAGGACGGAGAGGGCGGGGGGCCGGAGCAAAAAAGGGACGGGCATCCCGGCAGGTGCTGCCGGGGGAGGCCTGTCTGGGGCGAAATGTGGTGGGGCTGGCCTGGAAACAGGGGAGCGGAGATTTTCTGTTCTCTTGCGGGGACAGCTTTGTCTGCCGGCGGTTCCGTTGAGGGCTTCTTGGATGAACCGTCTCTGTGATAGTGCCGGTTGAGAAAATTGGGAGATCTGGGGGGCTGATATGGAAGCGGTGTTTGGGGGACCAACGGATTTGGATGCCTGGATGGAATTGGTAAACCGGGTCAGCTGGAATTTTCCGGGATTGGAGACAGCGGAGAGCTTGGAGGAGTACAGGGAGACGGTGCTTCGGTTTATGGAGAAGGGGCAGGCGTTGTGTGTCAGGAAGAAGGGGGAGATGATGGGCGTCCTCCTTTTTTCCCGAAAAAGGAACATGATTTGCTGCCTGGCTGTGGACCCCGGGTGCAGGAGGCAGGGCGTTGCTTCGGCTCTTTTGGAGAAGGCCTTGTCGGAGCTGGACAGGCAGAGAGAAATTACGGTCTCTACCTTTCGGGAGGGAGACGAAAAGGGAAGGGCTCCCAGAGCGTTGTATCGGAAATTTGGATTCAGGGAGGCCGGACTGACGGAGGAGTTTGGATATCCCAACCAGGTGTTTGTTCTGCGTCCATAGGCTTGGCCTGTGGGGCGGGGACTGCCGCTTGATTTGGATGGGGACATTTTACCGGCGCTTCTCAGCAGGGAGGAGAAAAGGGAGAGCCTGGGCTTTCTTTTTTGAGAGGCGCGGACTGACTGTAAGCGACCAGAAGGGACCTGCCGCAGCGCTGCGGCAGGGCCTTTGTTGTGAAGGAGGAGATGTAGAATTATGCCGAAAAAACCGGTTTATGACAATGAGAGCATCCAGAGCCTGAAGGGCGCGGACCGGGTGCGGCTGCGGCCTGCGGTGATTTTTGGGTCGGACGGGATTGACGGGTGCCAGCACTCGGTGTTTGAGATTCTCTCAAACTCCATTGACGAGGCCCGGCAGGGGTATGGGGATGAGATTACCCTGACCCGGTTTTTGGACAAGTCGGTGCAGGTGGAGGACCATGGCCGGGGCTGCCCGGTGGACTTTAACCAGAAGGAGCAGCGGTATAACTGGGAGCTGGTTTTCTGCGAGCTGTATGCGGGGGGCAAGTATAATAACGAGTCGGGGGAGAACTATGAGTATTCTCTGGGGCTCAACGGCCTGGGGCTTTGCTCTACCCAGTACGCCTCGGAGTATATGGATGTGGAGGTGCGCCGGGACGGATACCGCTACAGTCTGCATTTTGAGCATGGGGAGAATGTGGGGGGCCTTGGGAAGGAGGCCTACCGGAAAAAGGACACGGGCTCGGTGATTCGGTGGAAGCCGGATTTGCAGGTGTTTACGGACATTGACATTCCGGCGGCGTATTATCTGGACGTGATGAAGCGGCAGGCAGTGGTAAACGCGGGAGTGACCTTTCATTTTCGGGACGAGACAGCCCCGGGGGTGTTTGAGGAGACGGACTTTTGCTATGAGAACGGGATTTTGGACCATGCCAGGGAGCTGGCGGGGGAGGATTCTTTGACCACGGTGCAGCTGTGGCAGAGCGAGAAGCGGGTGAGGGACCGGGCGGACATGCCGGAGTATAACACCAAAATCAATGTGGCGGCGGCTTTTTCCAACCGGGTGCATGTGGCGGAGTATTACCACAATTCCAGCTGGCTGGAGCATGGAGGCGCGCCGGACAAGGCAGTGCGCAGCGCCTTTGTGAGCCAGATTGACGGGTGGCTGAAGCAGAACAGCAGGTATACCAAGGGCGAGAGCAAGATCACCTTTCAGGATGTGGAGGACTGCCTGGTGATTGTCATCTCCTCCTTTTCCACCCAGACCTCTTATGAAAACCAGACCAAGAAGGCCATTACCAACAAGGGGATTCAGGAGGCCATGACCGAGATGCTGCGGCACAGCCTGGAGGTCTACTTTATTGAGAACCCCATGGACGCGGAGAAGATTGCGGGGCAGGTGCTGGTGAACAAGCGCAGCCGGGAGGACGCGGAGAAGACCCGGCTGAACCTGAAGACCAAGCTCACCGGCAAGATGGACATGGCCAACCGGGTGGAGAACTTTGTGGACTGCCGCTCGCGGAACCCGGAGGAGCGGGAGCTTTATATTGTGGAGGGCAAGTCGGCCTTGGGGTCGGTAAAGCAGGCCAGGGACGGGAATTTTCAGGCCATTATGCCCATTCGGGGGAAGATTCTCAACTGCCTGAAGGTGGACTATGACCGCATTTTCAAAAGCGAGATTATCACGGACCTGATTCGGGTGCTGGGCTGCGGGGTGCAGGTGAAGTCTAAGGCCAACAAGAACCTGGGGGTGTTTGACATCAACAATCTGCGGTGGAGCAAGGTGATTTTTTGCACGGACGCGGATGTGGATGGGTTTCAGATTCGGGTGCTGCTGCTGACTATGGTCTACCGGCTGGCCCCGGCCTTGATTGAGGCAGGGAAGGTGTATATTGCCGAGAGCCCCTTGTATGAGATTACCAGCAAGGACGAGACCTATTTTGCTTATGACGAGCGGGAGAAGGTGGAGTTTCTCAAAAAGCTGGAGGGGAAGAAGTATACCATTCAGCGGAGCAAGGGCCTGGGCGAGAACGACGCGGACATGATGAGCCTGACCACCATGAACCCCAAAACCCGGCGGCTGATTAAGGTCAACCCAGGGGACGGGGAGGACGCGGCCCGGATGTTTGAGATTATGCAGGGCAATGACCTGGACGGGCGCAAGGAGTATATTGCCGAGCATGGGAACGAGTATATTGAGGAGCTGGATGTGAGCTAGGCGGCGTATTTGGCTGAGATGGCAGAAAGCCTCCGCCCTGGCGGGAGGTGCGCACAGGTCGGAGAGAGGAGGAGCATATGGCCAGGCGGTTTGAGTATGACCAGGTGTTGCACGAGCTGCCGGAGAGGGGAGGGGCCTATGTGGTCTTCCCCTGGAATATCCGGGAGGTGTTTGGCAAGGGCCGGGTGAAGGTGCGCGCGGAGTTTGACGGGGAGCCCTATGAGGGCAGCATTGTTAACATGGGGCTGCGGGGCCCGGATGGGGAGGTTGTCTATCTCATCGGGGTGCGCAAGGACATTCGGAAAAGGATTGGCAAGAGGGACGGGGACAGGGTTCATGTGGTGATTGAGGAGCGGGACTGACCGCTGGAAGGAGGGGCCGGAGTGGAGAATCAGAAGGTGTTTGCCATGAAGCTGGGGAAGGTCTACCCCCTGCTGGTGCAGAAGGCGGAGAGAAAGGGCCGGACCAAGGCTGAGGTGGACGAGATTATTTGCTGGCTGACAGGCTATGACCAGGCGGGCATAGAGGGGAAGCTGGAAAGCGGGACGGAGTATGGGGCGTTTTTTCAGGAGGCCCCGGCCTGGAACCCTCGGGCGGAGCTGGTGACCGGGAAGGTCTGCGGGGTGCGGGTGGAGGAAGTGGAGGACCCGCTGATGCGGAGGATTCGCTGCCTGGACAAGCTGGTGGACGAGCTTAGCAAGGGCAGGCCCATGGAGAAAATAAAACGCTGATTGGCGGGAAGGAGAAAGCGGATGAAGCTGTATGTCACCCGCCACGGGGAGACGGTCTGGAACGTGGAGAATAAAGTCTGCGGTATCACCGATGTGGAGCTGACCGAAAAGGGCCGTGAGCAGGCCCGGGCGCTGGCGGAGCGGGTGAGCGGCTGCGGAATCAGCCGGGTGATCGCATCGCCGCTGAAACGGGCCCAGGAGACGGCCCGCATCATCGGGTCGCGCTACGGCCTGCCTGTGGAGACAGACCTCCGGCTGACCGAGCAAAACTACGGCATCTATGAGGGCGTAAATGGGAGGGACGAAGGGTTCCTCGGCAACAAGCGCTGCTTTGCCTACCGCTACCCCGGCGGGGAGTCCATGATGGACGTGGCGCACCGGACCTATGGGCTGATTGAGGAGCTCAGGGAGAGGTATCCGGATGAGAATATTCTGCTGGTGTGCCATGGGGGCGTGTGCCGGGTGATTCGCACCTATTTCCGGGATATGTCCAATGAGGCGTTTTTTCGATACTCCCAGGAGAACTGCGGGGTGGAGGAGTATGAGCTGTAGCGGGGGCCGGCAGAGTAGGCCTGTATTTTTGAGGGAATTCCGCCGCTGGCGGGGGGTGCCTTGTCAAGACGCAAGAGCGGTGCTGTGCCTTGTCGCGGCAAGACTTTGCGGAAGGGCTCGGGCGCGGACAGAGGCGGCGGGCTTGAGAATGAGGAAGGAGCGGAGGCTGTGATGAAAAAGCTGGACCTGAGGGAATTTCAGTGGACAAGGGAGCCGGCGGACTTTGTAGTGGGGGAGGACCGGGTGGAGGTGGTGACCCGGCCCCACACGGACCTGTGGCAGAGGACCTATTATCATTTTCGCAACGACAGCGCGCCGGTGTTTCAGATGGAGACAGAGGAGCGGTTTTTCAGCTTTGTGGTGAAAACGGAGTTTGCGGAGAGCTGCCGGCGGTTTGACCAGTGCGGCATTGTGATGTATCTGGACGGGGAGAACTGGCTGAAGGCCTCGGTGGAGTATGAGGACCAGAGCTTTCAGCATTTGGGCAGCGTGGTGACCAACGGAGGCTGGTCGGACTGGGCGACCACAGCGGTGGACGCCTCTGTGAAGCATATGTGGTACCGGCTGAGCCGCCGGGAGGATGATTACCGGGTGGAGCGCTCTTGGGACGGGGTGCGCTTTGAGCAGATGCGGGTGTGCCATATGCACAAGGGCGGGGGACGGGTCCGGTTTGGGATTTACGCCTGCTCGCCGGAGGACTCCTCTTTTCGGGCGGTGTTTACCCACATGGAGCTGACCGAATGCCAGTGGGCGGCCCATGACGGTCAGCCGCCGGACCAGGAGGAGACGAGAGAATGACAGGAAGGCAGTGGTGAGAAGATGCCAAAAAAAGAGAAGCGGGCTCCCAAGTCTGCGGGCAAGGCCCATGGGTTTATTGCCGGGGCGGGGGAGATTGTGGAGCAGGACGTGGGGGACACCCTGCGGAAAAATTACATGCCCTATGCCATGAGCGTGATTTTGAGCCGGGCCCTGCCGGAGATTGACGGGCTGAAGCCCTCTCAGCGGAAGCTTTTGTACACCATGTACAAGATGGGACTGCTGGGGGAGGGGCGGAAGAAGTCGGCCACCATTGTGGGTGAGGTGATGAAGCTGAACCCCCACGGGGACTCGGCCATTTATGACACCATGGTGCGGCTCAGCCGGGGATATGAGGCCCTTTTGCACCCCTATGTGGACAGCAAGGGGAACTTTGGCAAGGCCTACTCCCGGGACATGCAGTGGGCCGCGCCCCGGTACACGGAGGCCAAGCTGGACGGGGTGTGCAAGGAGTTCTTTCGGGACATTGACCGGGACACCGTGGACTTTGTGGACAACTATGACAACACCATGAAGGAGCCCAGCTTGCTGCCGGGGAGCTTTCCGGCCATTTTGGCCAACCCCAGCACAGGCATTGCGGTGGGCATGGCCTGCAATATCTGCTCGTTTAACCTGGGGGAGCTGTGCCGCACCACCATTGCCCTGATGCGGGACCCGGAGGCAGACCTGTTTGAGACCCTGCAGGCCCCGGACTTTGCCGGGGGCGGTCTGCTGATTTTTGACCGGGGGCAGATGGAGAAAATCTATGAGACCGGCCGGGGGAGCTTTCGGGTGCGCAGCCGGTGGAGCTATGACAAGTCGGCCAACTGCATTGACGTGACGCAGATTCCTCCCTCCACCAGCGTGGAGGTGGTGGTGGAGAAGATTATTGAGCTGGCCAAGTCCAACAAGCTGCGGGAGGTGGCGGACGTCCGGGACGAGACGGACCTGGAAGGACTGAAGATCACCATTGACCTGAAGCGGGGGACAGACCCGGAGAAGCTGATGGGCAAGCTCTTTAAGCTGACCACCCTGGAGGACAGCTTTGCCTGTAACTTCAATGTGCTGGTGGGGGGCGTGCCCCGGGTGCTGGGGGTGCGCCAGCTGCTGGAGGAGTGGACGGCCTTTCGGATGGAGTGCGTGCGCAGGAGGACCTATTTCGACTTGCAGAAGAAGCGGGAAAAGCTGCACCTGCTGGTGGGCCTGCAGGCCATTCTGCTGGACATTGACAAGGCTGTGCGCATTGTGCGGGAGACTGCCGAGGAGGCCGAGGTGGTGCCCAACCTGATGATCGGCTTTGGCATTGATGAGGTGCAGGCAGAGTATGTGGCGGAGATTCGGCTGCGGCACCTGAACCGGGAGTATATTCTCAAGCGCACGGAGGAGACCAGTCAGCTGGAAAAGGAGATTGGAGAGCTGGAGGGGATTCTGGGCTCTAAGGCGAAGATTCAGAACCTGATCATCAAGGAGCTGGAAGCTGTGGCCAAGGCCTATGGCAAGCCCCGGCAGACCATTCTGCTGTATGCGGATGAGATTGAGGAGGCGGTGGTCACCGAGGAGCTGCCGGACTACCCGGTACACCTGTTCTTTACCCAGGAGGGGTATTTTAAGAAGATCACCCCTCAGTCTTTGCGCATGAGCGGAGAGCACAAGCTGAAGGAGGGGGACGGGCTCTTTCAGGTGATGGAGGCGAAGAATTCCAGCGAGCTGCTGTTCTTCTCGGACCGGTGTCAGGTGTATAAGGCCCGGGCTGCGGACTTTGACGACGGCAAGACCAGTTTGCTGGGGGATTATATTCCCGCGAAGCTACAACTGGACGAGGGGGAGCGGGCCATTTTTATGGCGGAGACCACGGACTACAGCGGGTATATGCTGTTTGTGTTTGAAAACGGCAAGGCAGCCAAGGTGGAGCTGAGCGCCTATCAGACCAAGACCAACCGGCGGAAGCTGATCAGCGCCTACAGTGATAAGTCGCCGGTGGCGGCAGTGCTGCAGCTGCGGGAGGACCAGGAGGTGCTGCTGACGGCCAGCTCGGGGCGGATGCTGTTGTTCCACACTGGGCTGGTGGGGGAGAAGTCCACCAAAAACACCCAGGGGGTGCAGGCCATGAACCTGAAGAAGGGCCAGCGGGTGATGAGCGCGGCGCTGTATGAGGAGGGCATGCTGCGCAGCCCGGAGAGGTACAGAAAGAAGCTGCCCGCCCTGGGCGCGCTGCCGGACGGCGAGGGGAGCGGGGAGCAGCTGGAGCTGTAGGAGAGCGGCTCTGGGGGTGTGGGGAGAGGGGAAAGCCTCCGGCTTGGGCCGGGGGCTTTTTTGTTGGGTGTGGGTAGAAAAAACCCGCGCACTCGGTGGTGGCGAGTGCGCGGGTTGGGGGGAATTATGCTGGAGCGGGTGAAGGGAATCGAACCCTCGTATTCAGCTTGGGAAGCTGATGTTCTGCCATTGAACTACACCCGCATTTCAGAATAGCTTTATTATACTCCCAACCGGGTGATTTGTCAAGCGGTAAATTTCAAAAAGCATATGGGCAGGACTGCGGAGCTCTGTGGATAAGTGCGGGTGATAAAGCTTCACCTTAGTGAAAAATTCTGAAAAAGGGTGGATTTTTTGTCGAAAAAAGGATATAATACAAGTGCTTCAGGAAAAAGTGGGCCGCTGAGTGGGAAGGAGGCGCGGATATGAGCCACTTTGAGCTCTCGGGGGTTCCGGCTTCCTTGGCAGAGGCTCTGCGCAAATATCGCCTTTTGGCCGGCTTTTCTCAAAAAAGTGTTGCAGAGGCGCTGGGAATTACCCGCTCTGCCTACACCTATTATGAAACGGGAAAAACATCGCCTGATCCCACTACACTGAACCGCATTGCAAAGATGTTTGGCGTACCACTGGAAGTTTTTTTTGTGGACGGGATAGAAACGATTCCGGATGAGCTCTATTTACATGATTCCGGCGCCACAAAGCAGCGGGCGCCCAGAAAAATCCAAGCGGAGCCTCAACGGATTGGTGACTTAACTGCTGATGAGAAGATGCTGGTGGCATATTTGCGGGGAAGGAATATTCCTGGCGAGAGAGTGTTGGATCTTATCAAGCAGCTCTATGACGTGCATTTTGAGCCCAATTCACCACCCCTGTTTTGAGTTTGCCAGATCGCAATTTTTTCAATGAGCCCTCATTTTTCGACATGTTTCGTCCAGGTAAAGGAGTATAATGAGGAAGTCCTAAGGGCTGTTGCTGGGTGCCCAGTCGCACGAGTTTAGGACGGTTATAAAGGGGACTGCTGCATTTTGCAGAGTTCATAAATATAATATGCGCTTGTAGCTCAGTTGGATAGAGTATCAGACTCCGACTCTGAGGGCCGCTGGTTCGAATCCAGTCAAGCGCGCCAATAGTAAAAAGCCCTCGGTTTTCCGGGGGCTTTTGAAGTATTAG
>CAJUNQ010000042.1 GCA_910587835.1 uncultured Oscillospiraceae bacterium
AATCAAAAGAACCGTTGGCCTGCGTGTTGAGCCGGAGGAGGAGATCAAGGGCCTTGACAGCACCGAACACGGCCTGCTAAGCGCCTACGCGGACTTTGCCCCAGCGGTTGAGAGCCTGGACTACGGCTGCGGGAATGCCATAGCCGTTACCGGAGACACGTTGGCCGCTGAAGCTATCCCGGTGAAAAAAGAGCCCACCCTAGTTCCTGACGGCGTGCCCAAGCTCACGAAGGTTGAGATTATCTGCCGGGAGAGCCGGTTCGAGGCCCTGAAGTCCGCCATGATGGCCCTGGGCATCACCGGCATGACGGTTTCCCATGTGCTGGGCTGCGGTGTACAAAAGGGCAAGCCCGAGTATTACAGAGGCGTGCAGGTGGAAGCCAGCCTTCTGCCCAAGATACAGGTGGATATCGTTGTCAGCCGGGTACCGGTCTCCTCGGTTGTAGAGACGGCAAAAAGAGTGCTGTATACCGGCCATATCGGCGACGGCAAGATATTTATCTATGATGTGGAGGACGTAGTGAAAGTGCGCACCGGCGAGACCGGATATGACGCGCTGCAGGACGTAGAATAATATGCCATGCGGAGAAAGCGGGGCTCGGTGTGACCCCGCCTGTTCCGCTTTCACGGAGGGATTCTTATGTGTTCAATCATCAGCTGCTGCGGCCCCTGCAACCAGCCTGACCTTGTAAAGGCATGCTTTGACCGCAGCTTGTCCCGGGGCCCGGACGACACCCGGTTTATCGATACTGGCAACGGCTTTATGGGCTTCCATCGCCTGGCTATCATGGGCCTAAGCCCTCAGGGTATGCAGCCCTTTGAGCTGGACGGCAGCTATGTGGTCTGCAACGGCGAATTATACGGCTTTGAAAAGTTCAAACAGCAGCTCGCAGACAGATACGTCTTTCAAAGCGGCTCTGACTGCGAGGTACTGCTGCCCCTTTACAGGGAGTATGGCGCCGACATGTTTAACCTGCTGGACGCGGAATTTGCCTGTGTCATATATGATGGAAACACAGGAGAGTACATAGCCGCCCGGGACCCCATCGGCATCCGTCCCCTGTACTACGGCTGGGGGGAAAGCGGCGCCATGCTCTTTGCCAGCGAGCCCAAGGACCTGATAGGCCTATGCGGGGAGATACGGCCCTTTCCGCCGGGACATTATTACAAAGCCGGGAGGTTTGTCCCCTACAGGGATATTTCCCGGACCGAGAGGGTCTGCCACGATGATATGGACACGATATGCGTAAACATCCGGGCTAAGCTCACCGCGGGCATAAAGAAGCGGTTGGTTTCAGACGCGAAGCTGGGATTCCTTCTTTCCGGCGGTCTTGACTCATCCCTGGTCTGCGCCGTGGCGCAGCGGTACTGTAAAACGCCAATCCGCACCTTTGCGATTGGCATGGAGGGAGACGCCATAGACCTGAAATATGCCCGGCAGGCTGCGGACTTTATCGGCAGCAGCCACACCCAGGTTATAATCACCAGACAAGACGTGCTGGACGCTCTGGAGACAGTGGTGGCGGTTCTGGGTACATTCGATATTACCACTATCCGCGCCAGTGTGGGCATGTTCCTGGTATGCAAATATATCCATGAGAATACAGACATCCGGGTTCTTCTTACTGGAGAAATATCCGATGAGCTGTTTGGCTATAAGTATACGGACTTTGCCCCCAGCGCCCAGGCTTTCCAGAAGGAATCCGAGAAACGCATCCGGGAGCTGCATATGTACGATGTTCTCCGGGCCGACCGCTGTATCTCCGTCAACTCTCTGGAGGCTAGGGTGCCCTTTGGCGATTTGGACTTTGTGGAGTATGTTATGTCTGTTGACCCGGAGAAAAAGCTGAATACCTACGGCAAGGGCAAGTATCTTCTGCGAAGGGCTTTTGCCCAGGGGGATTTTCTGCCGGAGGAAATTCTCTGGCGGGAAAAAGCGGCTTTTTCCGACGCGGTAGGCCACTCTATGGTGGACTATTTGAAGGAGTATGCCGAGGGGCTTTACACAGACAAGGCGTTTGAGGCAAAAAGCAAGTCCTATACCCACGCCCGGCCCTTTACGAAAGAAGCCCTGCTGTATAGAGAGTTGTTTGAGAAATACTATCCTGGCCAGGGACAGCTAATCGATGGTTTTTGGATGCCCAACCCGGAATGGAAGGGCTGTAAAGTAGACGACCCGTCGGCAAGAGTGCTGGCAAACTATGGGGCCAGCGGAGAATAAAGGAGAGGCGCGCATGAGTATACATGAGGAATGCGGAATTTTCGGTGTGTGGCTGCCAGACCGCGCGGAGGCGGCCGAGCTCTGCTATTACGGCCTTTTTGCCCTTCAGCACCGGGGACAAGAGAGCTGCGGGATTGTGATAAACGACGACGGCGTCTTCGCGTCCCATAAGGACGTTGGCCTGCTGGGAGAGGTGTTCACCCCAGAGGCGCTGGGCCGCCTGCCTAAAGGAAACATGGGGGTGGGCCATGTGCGCTACGGCACCACCGGAGGCAGCGGGCGCAGGAACTGCCAGCCCATAGAGGTGAACCATCAGAAAGGGAAAATGGCCCTGGCCCACAACGGCAACCTTAGCAATGCCGCCGGGCTCCGAAACAGTCTGGAGCTTTCCGGCGCTATTTTCCACACCACCAGCGACACGGAGATTATCGCTTATATTGTCACCCAGCAGCGCCTGCGCGCTCCCTCCATTGAAACAGCCCTGTGCGCGGCCATGGACGAGTTGGACGGAGCCTACTCTCTGGTGCTTATGTCCGCCCAAAAGCTCATAGCCGCCCGGGACCCCTTTGGTTTCCGGCCATTATGTTACGGCAGGCTTTCCGGCGGCGGGTACGCCGTGGCCTCAGAGAGCTGCGCTCTGGCGGCCATTGGCGCAGAATTTGAGCGAGACCTGGAGCCAGGGGAAATTTTGGTTTTCGGTCCCGGCGGAATGGCGTCATACCGAGAGCACTGCGGCCGGAAGCCGAAAAGGCTCTGTGTCTTTGAGTATATCTATTTTGCAAGGCCCGACTCGGTGCTGGACGGAATACCCGTGCACCTGGCAAGGCAGCGGGCCGGAGAACTGCTGGCAGCGCGGCGCCCCGCAAACGCCGACCTGGTTATCGGTGTGCCGGACTCTGGTCTGGACGCGGCCCTGGGCTTCAGCAGGGCATCCGGAATCCCTTATGGCATCGGACTCATTAAGAACAAGTACATTGGCCGCACATTCATCTCTCCAATCCAGGCCCAGCGTCTGGACCAGGTGCGCATTAAGCTAAGCCCCATAGAGTCTGCGGTGAAGGGCCGGAAGCTGGTGCTGGTGGACGACTCCATCGTGAGAGGGACCACCAGTGGACGCATAGTCAAGCTACTGCGGGAGGCAGGCGCCAAAGAGATACACCTGAGGGTGTCATCGCCGCCATTTCTGCACCCCTGTTACTATGGCACGGACATCGACTCCCAAGACAACCTGATTGCGTGCAGGCATACAGTAGAGGAGACTGCCGCCATCATTGGGGCAGACTCCCTGGGCTATCTGCCGGTAGACGCCCTTGACCGGCTGGCGGGGAGCTGCGGTATTTGCGCCGCCTGTTTCAACGGGCGGTACCCAACACCCATTCCTGAGGACACCCGTAAGGACAGGTTCGAGCAAAAGCTGGGAACGAGAGAGAATGCGGCGTTTCGGAAAACTGAAAAAAGAACCCTTAGTCAAACGTCAGTTTAGGGTAAAAGCAGCAGAAAAGAACCGGCCACCCGGATGCGGGAGAGTTTTGGTGAACCCGAACTATGCGGCGTGTTCGTCGTTGCTATTATTGGCGCCCATGGCGGCATGACCAGGCATGCCGGTTACGGGTCTGACCCGTTTGTGGCCCCTGTGAGGGCCGTGTCAGGCGAACTGGGGCCGTTCTCAAGGAGCAAGAAGAGAGCAGGCCCAGAACGCCGTTTTGGGGCATTTGTAGCGATTTGTGAGGGGCTCAGGCCTCGCCTCCAGCAGCGGCGCAAATCCTCCACGAGTAACTGCATCAACCTGTTGCGAAAATATGCGCTGAAATGGAAGATAATCCAGCCAGAGAGAACAGAAAAAGCATGGTCTAAAAACAAGCAGGAGAAAGCAAGGCGCCAAAATGGCGCCTTTGCAGTCCACACCGCCCGGCAGAGCCGGGCGGGAGGGCTAGAAACTACGGGCTTTTTCGGGAGTTGTATAGCATAGTGAGATAGGGTTACGCCAGGGGTTGCAAATAGGAGTTTGGTGTAAAGTTAGGGGTTGCGGATTCAAAAAGTGGCTGAATACAAGGAAAAATCTAGGGGTCACAAGTTGGCGTAACACGATTTTGGAGGTGCTTTATGGATTCAGAAAATATGCAGCGAATAAGCCTTTATTTAGACAAGGATCTGGTCAAGCGAGCGGATAGATTTATGAAAGAGCAGGGCTTTTTCTCTCGGAACAAGCTGGTTACCCAAGCGCTTGAAAGCCTTATGACGGATAGCGATTTACAGGATAATGACATTCTGGGCGACAAATTGGCTGAGGCAGTTTTGAAACTATCTGAGGACAATGCGAAAGCTATCTCGAAAGGACTTTTCCGCTATGCGGTACAGCTTGAGATGGTGATGCGGGTGCTGGCGGAACTCTCCGAGTACACACCAGAGCAGGTAGAAGAAATGCGCCGTGAGGCCATAAACAATGTGCGCCGCACCCGTGGCAAGGTAAGTTTTGAAGACATTTTAGCCGGATATTACGACGATTGACCCCCTCAAAATTTGCGCCGCTAAACAAAGAATACGGTTCTTATAAATTTGAACTTCAGACCCAAAATGTAAGAAAAATGTCAGTGGACTTTCTCAGCAGGGTGTGGTATTGTGGTGTGCTGAGAAAGGGGGCCAAGATATGGCAAAAAAGAGAGCAAACGGCGAAGGAAACATTCGCAAACGTAAGGATGGCCGTTGGGAGGGGCGCTATACAGCAGGCTACGACCTCACCACTGGCAAGCGCATCATCAAGAACGTGCTGGGCAAGACCCAGGCAGAGGTTAAGGAAAAGCTGGCATCAGCACTCGAGGATACAAAAGATTTGGACGTATCCCGCTCCGATGATTACACGGTAGGCTCCTGGCTCACAAACTGGTACACCCTCTATGCCAAACCCAACGTGCGAGTCTCCACAGCTGAATACTACCGCCGGAGCATCGAACTCCACGTAAACCCACGGATAGGCAACATCAAGCTAAACAAGCTGACAAGCCGCGACCTGCAAAAGCTATACCAAGACCTCCGCGAAAACGGCAGATTGCGAGAGGCGCAGAAGAAAAAATCACCTGGCTTAAGCGCCTCCACCGTGCGTGGCATCCACCTCATGCTCCACAACGCTTTAGACAGGGCAGTCAAGGAACGCTTGATTCAGCGCAATCCCACGGCAGACTGCATCGCTCCAAAGTTAGAGAAAAAGGAGATGAAATTCCTTCCCGCCGAGGACATGAAAGCTTATCTGGATGAGGCTGATCGTCGTCACGTCCTCCCCATGTTCTACCTGGAACTGGTCAGCGGCCTACGAAAGGGCGAGTTGGTAGCGCTCCTCTGGTCAGACCTGGACATTGAGAATCAGACCATTAGCGTCAGCAAACAGGCCACCCGCGATGCAGATGGTAACATCGTCATTACCCGACCCAAGACGGAAACGTCCGTCAGGCTGGTATCAATTCCGCAAAAGGCCGTTGAACTTCTCCAACACGAACACCGCAAGCATCCTGACAACCCATATATGTTCCCCTCCACCAGAACCGGTGAAATGTACTACCCTGACTCGATCGTAACGCTCCACAAGAGAATATTGAAGTCAGCAGAATTAAGTTATATTCCTTTCCATTCGTTAAGACACACATTTGCAACCGCGGCACTCCAAAATGGTATAGACGTGAAAACAGTATCATCCATGCTTGGCCACTACGACGCAGGATTCACGCTGAGAACCTACACCCACGCCACCCGCCAAAAGCAGGAGCAAGCCGCAGAAAAGATGGGAAATTTCATGGACAAGGTCATGTGAAAGCAGGCCAGCAAGCACAAAACGGCTGGAACCTCCTCCCCGGAGGTATCCAGCCATTTCCGTTCGTTTCCGCGTGTGGGTCACGGTGTGGGTCAAGACAAAAAGTAAGTAAGCCCGGGCAGAGCCAGCACAAAAAGTAAGCTGGAAATATATCCGCAATATTCGTTTTTATATGCAGAACCCGAGTGAACTTAGCAGTCAAAGAAATTTGTGCAAACGCAACAAAAGCCCCGCATATTTCATGCAAGGCTTTGTCAATGGTGGGGGAGAGTGGATTCGAACCACTGAAGTCATCGACAACAGATTTACAGTCTGCCCCCTTTGGCCACTCGGGAACTCCCCCATAAATTATGCAATTTTATACAAGCGGTGCGCCCGGTTTTGGAGAACCGGGCCCGTCCCGCTGGAGCTGGTGAACGGACTCGAACCCCTGA